>CAZYRE010000098.1:0-9611 GCA_964650155.1 uncultured Bdellovibrionales bacterium | reverse complement strand
GTGTAGCTCTGACTGTCTTACACCCACCTGGCAATCTGCCGGTGTGAACATCGATAAGCTTAATAACGATGCCGCGATTTATGTTTTCTGGGCACTGAACAGTGTATCTTTTAACGTGATCTTTATAGGCTCGAGAAAATTCAATCCGAGTTGTTTTGTGGGGTAGAATTTCGAAATCGCCAGGATGTAAAGTGTAAGAACGACCAGAAGCCTCAACCTCTACCACATTATATTCACTATCCTGTGAGTCATTCCGCACTAGGATGCGTCCTGGTGGTGCCCCAGAATCAGGAGAGCAGGCACTAAGTAAGAAAAAAAGTGTAAAAAATAATTTCTTCATGAGATCGCCGAATTCAGGGAGCTGTCCCTTAATTAATTACTAACACCAAGTTCACCATTCAAAAACACTGATTCCTTACCTTCCTTTAAACTTTTGCTCTTTTGGAGAAGAATAATGCGAGAAACACTACGTGGAATACTACTCTCAAGCAGTATAGTTGATTATCAAACCAGACTTGGTTTAGCGGATGGCCGAACATTTGAGGGGGTAATCTCAGTATTCAATGAATGCCACGATATCGTGCGGCTTGTTTCAACTGATAGTTACTATGGCCAGGACGACAGTGAAACAGTGGACCTCTCATTTGATGATATAGTTTCTATCGAGCTGGTTGCACCAAGGCCGATGGGTTGGTCACTCTAAAATCAGCCAACTATTAAAAGCATATCCTTAACCTCTTCTTTCCCCAAGAAGCGGTTAAGGCGGCTGATGATGGTTCTCTTATGAAAGGATAATTCCTGAGACCAAGTCGAATCTTGTGCTCTTACAACAAGAGTTTGGCCTTTTAAGTATTCAGGCTTTGATCGCTTTGCTAGATCTGCACCAACGATCTCTTCCCAGTGCAGCACAAATTTATATTTATTAATTTCTTGAGAAATTCCGAAACGGCGAAAAGCCATGTCGATGACCTGGCTTACAGCTTCTGGATTTCTCTTGGGGCCAGAGCGCACAGGTGGCGGACGACGATTCTTGAACAAAGCATTACCGCCACGCATTACTCTTCTCCTCAAAGAAGTAGATCTCTTCGTTAGGTCTAGCCATGCCAAGATGTTCTCGCGCAGCCTTCTCTAAAGCGCGATCGTCCTTCTCAAGAGCATAAACTTCGTTCTTTATGCCTTCGATATACTGAGAGCGATCAGAATTTCTTGAATTTTGGCGGTCTAAACTCTCCCTTAAAGCTTGAAGATGGGAATACCCCTCATCCCCAAAAATGGACATGAGTGTTAGCATTAACAGGAATATAAGTATTGAGAGTGGAATCAGCCCCTTCATCCCCCACATAATACCTCGACTCGAGATCCTGGTCCATGAAAAGAATTAGAAAAGATTCATCCTTTCTTTCACTTTTAGGGAACTTAAAATAGAATCCGCCGACCTTCTGCTTATTAGGAGTGCATATGACCTCTACCAAGATTAAAGAGATTCGTGGGTTTGAGTGTTTAGATTCTCGTGGCAATCCTACTGTTGCCTGTGAGATTCACCTTGAAAGCGGAATCGTAGGCTCCGCTATGGTGCCATCAGGAGCATCTACCGGTGAGCACGAGGCTTGTGAACTTAGAGATGGTGGCACCAGATATCTTGGCAAAGGTGTTCAGAAAGCAGTCAGTAATGTTAAGACAAAAATTGCGGCGGCCCTAAAAGGTCATGATGTTTTAGACCTAGCTCAACTTGATCGAAAATTAATTGATCTAGATGGGACTCCAAATAAATCAAACCTTGGAGCCAATGCTATTTTGGGATGTAGCCTTGCAGCTGCTCATGCCGGAGCAAATGCTCGAAGGATTCCCCTCTTCCAACACCTAGGGGGCGAAAGAGCCAATAAACTCCCTGTTCCTTTAGTAAATGTAATTAATGGTGGTGCACACGCAGACAACTCCCTTGATTTTCAAGAGTTCATGTTGGTACCCCACTCTTTTCCATCATTCTCAGACAGCCTTAGAGCCGCCACTGAAATTTTTCATACACTTAAGAAAAGTTTTAAAAAGAAAGGGCTTTCTACTGGACTAGGTGACGAGGGTGGATTCGCCCCAAATTTAAAGTCCTTCGAAGAAGCTCTTGATGAGCTGACTAACGCGATAAAATCTGCAGGATATGAGCCTGGCCGCGATGTTTCAATCGCTCTCGATGTGGCTGCTAGTGAATTGTTTGAAGATAAAAGTAGCTCCTACGTACTGAAGAAATCCTCTGGCAAAGTCATGTCCGCCTCCGATTTAATCTCTCTCTACGCTGGCTGGCAGAAAAAATACCCATTAGTAAGCATCGAGGATGGTTTAGATGAAAATGACTGGGAGGGTTGGAAGCAACTGACTTCTACTTTGGGATCCACCATGCAACTAGTTGGCGATGACCTATTTGTTACCAACAGGGAGAGGCTTTCACGAGGGATCAAAGAGAAAGTTGGAAATTCTATCCTGATCAAACTTAATCAGATCGGAACTGTCACCGAAACACTAGACACCATCAAACTTGCATTCGAACACGGCTACACTGCTGTCATCTCCCATCGCTCAGGTGAAACTGAGGATACTACTATCGCTGATCTTGCTGTAGCTGTAGGTGCCGGACAGATCAAAACCGGATCAGTTTGCAGAGGGGAAAGAACTGCTAAATATAATCGACTTCTTTGGATAGAGCAGCACTTAGGTCCACGAGCTATAATAGATAATCCGTTTACAAATAAATGACAGAACAACGAACCCTTACACTGCAGTCAATCCTGGTCGGGGTTACCTGCGCCCTTGCATTTGTATTACCAAACACTTGGTATGCGGTACTATTAGGATGGGTTTCAGCCATACTACTTGTACATGTGATGAATCGCTCGTGTGGCGCCTACAAATATCCATATATTGCATTTGTCGTAGCTCACGGAATCGCATTCTCATGGCTTATTGCAACGATAAGCACATTTGGAAACTTTCCTTACTGGTTAAGTGTAATTTTATATTTTTTATTTTGTCTCACTAATTCACTATACATCCTGGTTGCATCATTCCTCTTTAAGCGTCTCCCTCTATTTTTTCATCGCTGGCTAATCGCTCTTCCTCTCGCCATCACAGTTGCGGAGTTTTTATCAATTAGAATTTTCCCATGGCACTACGGCCACACACAGTTAGCATTTTCAGCCTTCGTGCAAATTGCCGACATTAGCGGGGCACCTCTAGTTACATTTGTTTTATTCTGGATAGCTTCACTTATTGAAAGGGTAATACGGGAAAGAAAAATTAACATGGTCGCGGCACCCATAGTCCTAACTTTCTTAACGACAATCTTTTACGGCACTTGGCGTATTAATCAATTTGATTCCCCTACTGGCCCAACTCACAAAATATCAATTATTCAAGGCAATATACCGATATTTGATAAGCATGAACCTGAACTATACCGGGCCAACATCGACACATATAAGAACCTAGGTCTTGCCTACGAAATAAAAAATAACCTTATTATCTGGCCAGAAACAGTAGTGATGGCGCCACTTCCTGCCTACAATGTAAAAGGTCGCACCCTGCCGTTCCTCTCCCCAATTCCTAAATGGATGGTGGGAGCGATGACTCTAGATGAAAATAATAATGTCTATAACAGTGCTATCGCAGTCACAGAGGGATCAGAGGTCCAAGACATCTATCATAAATTAATTCTGATGCCTTTTGGTGAATACGTCCCTTTCTCAAAAACATTTCCTTGGTTACTTGAAGCTGCGCACATGGGCGGAGAGCTAACTCCGGGGGATGGGGTTAAAGTCATTACCTATCCGGCTACTGAGGAAACACCTGAACTTCGTGTAGCTCCTCTTGTTTGCTACGAGGATGTAGTTGATGACTTAAGCAGAAAGGCGGTACGCCAAGGGGCAAACCTTTTAATCAATATCACCAACGATGCCTGGTTTAGTGATACTGCAGCCCCGTATCAGCACAATCTCCTTGCCTCATTTAGAGCTATTGAAAACCGAAGGTATTTAGTCAGAGCGGCCAACACTGGGGTTAGCTCCGTTATAACCCCAACTGGCAAAACAGCGTCTCAACTAAAGACGTTTTCTCAAGGCGTACTTTCTACAGTTATCGAGCCGTTAAGCACCCTCTCTCCTTATTCTGGATATATCGGAAACAACTTGATGTGGGGTCTCTCACTCCTTGCCTCTGTAGCATCCCTGCTCTCATTTAGGCGACAAAAATAGCTGGTCCATATCAAAATTCGAAAGTAACATCCGGTTTGCAATCAGTCGTTTATTTAAGTGGTAGCCATGAATCGAAAACTTCTAATACTCCCCCTTTTGATTATCTCTGCATGCTCTCCGAGACCAGGCATAGATAAAACTATTATTAGTTCCGGGACTGGTGCGGGCATCGGTGCTGGTGCTGGTGCCATCATTGGCAATCAGGTGGCAAATGTTGGTGGTGGTGCGGCCGTTGGTGCTGGCGCTGGATTACTTAGCGGCCTTTCTACAGGAATAATGTTCGACACCGTTGAAGATAGGATGATTGCCCAGGAACGAGACATTAAGAGCATCCAATATCAAAATGATGCAAACACAGAGCAGCTCGCCCGACTTCAAGGGAAACTAGATCGCGCCCTGTCGAGTGATGTTTTCTCTGGGATGTACCAAGTATTCTTTGATACAGACATTGGCGAGCTTCGAGGTGGTTCAATCGCAAATCTAGAGACAATCGCTAATTCGATTAAAGCTAGCCCTTACGCCTACCAAATTAATGTGGTGGGACACACAGATGATTCAGGAAATCCTGAATACAACGACAAACTGGCTGAAGCACGCGCCAGAAACGTAGCTGCCACTCTAGCGGCTAAAGGTATTGCTTCTGATCAAATTCAAGTAACTAGTCATGGTGCAAAGCGTCCGATTGCTTCCAATACAACAGAGATGGGCCGACAATTAAATCGGCGCGTGGATATTTTTATCTCTCACTAATTCGGGGACAGCTACCTCATTACTGCTGACAAACGCAGCAGACATTTCCAGGCTTTTTATTCAGGGTAGAGCACTTCCCTGTATCAGATGTTGCTTCACAAGGACCATAAACTTGGGTTAGCAGTTTTCCCTGCTTACAATCACACTGGATAGGAAAGTTTGCTTCATTATCCTTTATGCAAACAGCATAAGAGGTATTTGGTTTTCCGGCTGGTCCTTGATCACCTTTATCGCCTTTTGCTCCCTTATCACCTTTGTCCCCCTTATCGCCCTTTGCTCCTTTTTGTCCCTGATCACCTTTAGGACCTTGAGGTCCGACGTCTCCTTTTGCTCCAGGCGCTCCAGTTGCTCCGACGACACCTTGGGGACCTTGAACTCCAGTCGCGCCAACTGGCCCAACTGCACCCTGAGAACCTTGTGGACCAACTGGACCGATAGGGCCTACAGCACCCTTAGGTCCTATCGGTCCAGTATCTCCCTTTGGTCCAGGAATCCCTACTACATTCGAAGAATCTACGATTACATCTGAAACGGTGGAGGCAAGCTCAAGTGCTGAAGTAATCGGCGTTTCTCCATTCTTACACCCAAGCGTAACAGTTTGATTTTTGAGTTTTCTTACTGTCAAAGTGAAGTCATCAGTGCGCATACAAAGCACACCTTTACTAAGAGCATTATCTTTATTCTGCGCGACAGCAGTTGATACGGCTCCGAGCAGTCCAAATATAAATAATACAAGGAGAGTATTGATAGAGAGTACGCGCATATATCCACTCCAATCGCCAATCTGGCATCACGCGTACCAAAAAGTATCCACCCGTTGATCGTTATGGCATATTCGTTAGAGAATGTAACCCATCCTAAATGAGGCTTGGCCTCTTATTCCATTGTATTAAGGAATTGATATGAAAGAAGTATTCATCATTGATCATGTAAGAACACCTAGAGCCCGTCGAAAAGGAAAGTTTTCTAGTGTGCATCCAGTAGACCTATTGGCTCATGCATTGAAAGGATTAACTGACAGGACAAATATTCCGGCAGAGCAAATTGAAGACACAATAATCGGCTGCGTTACTCAAACAGATGAACAAGGGTGGTGCGTTGCAAGAGCAAGTGTACTTGCTGCCGGTTGGCCTATTACCGTGCCAGCTACAACTGTTAATCGACTATGTGGGTCGGGACAACAAGCAACAAGCTTCGGAGCACAGGCTATACTATCTGGTACTCATGATCTTGTAGTAACCGGTGGCCTTGAACATATGACTCGCGTCCCTATGTTTAGCGATAGTGGTGGCGAAACTAGTCCTATGCTTAAAGCAAGATTCCCAGAACTAGTTCACCAGGGACTTGCCGCAGAATTGCTGGCTAAAGAGTACAAAATCAGTCGTCCGGACATGGATAAGTTTTCGTATGAATCACATATGAAGGCAAAAAAAGCTCAGGCTGGTGGCCATTTCAAAAAAAGTATCCTCCCAATCCCTTACCTCGATGCTGAAGGTAAACAAGGAACGTTAGATTTTGATGATAATGTTAGAGCCGACTCTACTGTTGAAGCGTTATCAGCACTAAAGCCAGTTTTCAAAGAGGACGGCGTAATTACTGCTGGCAATGCATCGGCTATCGTGGATGGAGCTGGAACCATACTTCTTTCAAGTGGAGAAAAGGCTAAGGCACTTGGACTAAAACCAAGAGCTCGAATCGTATCAATGGCTCAAGTTGGATCAGATCCAAAGATAATGCTTACCGGACCCGTAGCAGCTTCTCAATTAGCACTGAAAAAAGCTGGTCTACGGCAAGATCAAATTGACATCTGGGAGATTAACGAGGCCTTTGCTCCTGTTCCTATGTATGTACAACGAACATTAGAAATTGATCCTGCACGTATCAATGTAAATGGTGGTGGGATCTCTTTAGGACATCCACTAGGTGCAACTGGTGCCATATTAATTGGAACAGCCGTAGATGAACTAGAGCGTACAAATAAAAAGTATGCGCTAATTACTATGTGCATCGGATTAGGAATGGCTACCGCAACGATTATTGAACGCGTGTAAACACAACGTGCCCTTTTTCATCACTACCGTCTTGATGGACCAGTTTCCATTCAGGCCTTTCTAGTAGAATGGAAACTAATGGGCCCTCTGTACGCCAGAGAATTGTGTTTGGCTTAACTGCTGCTAGATAATCTTCCCAACCTAGTTGACCCCGCACAGCTTTGGCGTGTTTACGCATAATTTCGGGGGGATTAACGTTAGTTCGCCCATCTACAGCTACTGGTGTTTTGATTTCGCCTGCCGAATCCGCAAGCCTGTACATCAAATACCCGCCATCACCAAAAATATTTAAGATGGGACCTGGAAGCTTGTTGTTAATAATATAATCCACAGCATCTTTTGGAACCTGCACAAGTGACAATGGATTTCTTGCCAACCTAATTCCTTGCAAGGAAATGCAAGCTAAGAGAAGCATAAGCAGTCCCTGCCCTTCTAACTTTTCTCTATACAAATCTCCGAGCTTGTTGAGGCCATCACTTAAGCGACCAAGTTTTAATTTGTTCAGGCCTGCTGTGTGGATAGAGACAGAAACTCCTGACATTATTAAAATGATTGCTATAGGAATAAATTTAACTACCGCCAAAGCCATAATAACTGAGACAGCGATCAGCAGAACCCGAATAGGGGGTAATATTTTCGGTTGGGCATGAATAAATAAGAGAAGAATAGCTAACCCTATAAGTACAAATGCAGTTGAGTAGTGAGTAATCTGAGCGGCCTGGAATTCGGCAATCGTGTCATAGGTAAAAGGATGTCCGGCTTTAGAGAATAAAGTAATGACTTCGGCTCCCATGTAAGGGGTTAAGAATAACCCAATAATTCCTGCTCCAAATACAGAAACTCCTCGAGTGAGCTGCTCTTTTCTGGATCCCTCACCCATTGCCCAGGCACTGGCAACACCGACTCCTAAAAAAGCTGTAATGTGTGTATTCGCCCAAAGTGTAGAGAGTAAAGTTACCAACAACAAACTTTTAGTAGTAACTTTTTCGCGAGAAATTTTATCCGCAACTACAATTAATAAGCCAAGAAGAATCCAGGTAATACTTTGGGGTCGTAAAGTAAAATGGTTGTAAGATGCTGCTGTTGCAAAACTTCCAAAAAGTGCCCCGAGAAAATTATCTTTTGCTAATTTTCCA
Source organism: uncultured Bdellovibrionales bacterium (assembly GCA_964650155.1). GTDB lineage: Bacteria > Bdellovibrionota_C > UBA2361 > UBA2361 > J135 > JAWXBT01. The sequence goes on along the minus strand of CAZYRE010000098.1, from coordinate 1,436 downwards.
AACGTCCACATTAAGATTGCGGCGATACAAATTCCGAGTCCAGCTTGTATTAATAAAAGACCCTCTATCCCCCAACGCTTTTCAACGAAAGCAAAAATAATTTCATTGCTCCAAGAGTAAGCAATCCATGGCTTGCCTATGCCAAACATATTCCAGTGATCTACGACTGGAAATTCTCTGTGGGCCAGAATCCATCGCCCGACAACGATGTGCCACCACAAATCAGGATCCATCACAGGCCCTGATATGTAGAGCCCCAAAAGGACCGCGATGACTAACCAAACTAAAATTGGCATCTTAAGTTATCATTTTAAAAACAAAGTTTCCTGATCCTAACTTCGGCACAACCGGCTAATACCATTACAATTTTAAGCGCTTACGAGATAACCTGCACTCCCTATTCGTTATATAAGCAATCAAAGCAACTTTGACGAATAATCCAATGTTTGTATAAATGGCGCCTAAGTTTTTATGTTTACCAGATTCCGACTCATTCTCTTCCTAACTGCATTCATACGCTGCACTATCAGCAGCGCGTTTGCTTGCCCTCTGAGAATGGGAATTCCTGATACAAATTGCGACGCTAAAACTATTCTTTCGTTTTTCGGAGACAGTGTTACTCGCGGTACAAAGGATCCTCTAATTAACGGAGTAAATGGTGGAGCCCCTCTTAGACTCAAGCAATATCTAATCAACACATTATCTTTGCCAAAAAAGGAATATAAAGTTCTGAATTTTGGCCACCCCGGCATCAGTTGTTCCGGCCTTAGGGTGGAGATGAGAAATCGTATCCTCGATAACAAGAAAAATGTGGCTCATTCAGATGCCACCTTTATTGCCTGTGGCCTTAATGATTATTGGAGCCATAGAGATCCAAGCAAGACCGTTGCCTACCTGAAATCTATGAAACGTTTTGCTAAAAAGCAGGGGATCTTTGCCACCATTGGAAAAGTTACAAACACTCGACGAGACTTCCAGCAACCATTTGTTGATGCAATTAATGAAAAGTTAAAGAATCTTGGCAAAAACCTTAGATATGATCTGATCGATCCTGAAACTATGATCGATGATGATTTACTTCATCCAAACGGGCTCGGATACGACTTTATGTATGACACCCTAAGAGCTTATATCTTTGGCTCTTCTTTTGTTACCTTGGCACAACTGCAATTAAAGCTTGTCGATAACGATGTAGATGGAATTTATGATAGCTATGAAGTAAGCAAATTCGGTACAGATCCAAGTAATCCTGATTCCGATTTTGACACTATTCCTGATGGGGAAGAAATCTTTACCTACGGAACGGATCCACTTTCGAATCTCTCTTTTCCAACTCCAGAGCCTACTCCTGAACCAACACCAGAACCATCTCCAGAGCCATCCCCCTCTGCAACTCCTAGCCCAACGCCCCAAATGACCCCGAGTCCATCACCTTC
>CAZYRE010000097.1:3154-9623 GCA_964650155.1 uncultured Bdellovibrionales bacterium | reverse complement strand
ACATTCATCCGGCAATCGTTGGCATCCAGAGCATCTTTTTGGTAGCTCAGGATCGGTTGAGTAAACTACGGTGTAGTTTGAATCTGAATTTTTTAATTTAGTTTTTTTCTTCAAATCTCGACTTTATTTTTTAGTAGAAACTTTTTCATAACTTCAAGTGTTTTAGCACTAATGTGGTGCTCTGCACCTTCGGCATCGATCTCGGCTTGTTCATTAGGAACGCCGATAGCGATGAGTAATTCAAGTACAACTCGATGTCTCTCTTTTGCTTGCCGAGCGATCTCAGAGCCCTTGGGTGTCAGGATTATAGGTTTGTGAGGTGCGGTTTTAACATACCCTTCTTCTTGTAGCCGTCTTACAGTCCGTAGGGCAGTAACGTGTGAAATCCCTAACCGATCAGCGATAGTGCCAATTCTTGCTTCACCATTTATAGAGATTAAGTCAGAAATAAGCTCAGTGTAATCCTCGGCCGCCTCATTTTGATGACTTACTCGTGTTGCACGAAACGGCTTAGCTGCTTTACTAGTTTTTTGTTTCAGTTCCCTAGGCATAATTAATCATTCTTAGGCGCTCTGACCATGAGAATAGGAATTGCTGTAAGATGACGCAACTCATTTGCAACGCTGCCAAGTATGAGATCTCCAACGAAACGGTGACCGTGGGTTGCCATGGCGATTAAGTCACATTTTGAATCTGTAGCAACGCGATCTATCTCCTTTGCCGGTTCGCCACAAAGTAACTTGAAAGATGTACTGTATCCTTCACTATCTAATTCTTTACAACACTGTTCAAGGTAGTTTTGATCGTTAACCATCTCCTCCGATTCAGAGAGGTTGAGCCCTTCCTGATTTCTGGCCACAAATCCATCGGCTACGTGCACAAGTAATAGTCTGGCCTCGGTAAGTTTAGCTAACGGTTTTATATGCTCCAAGATAATTCTGTCGGTAGCGGAATTTTCTAGGGGAACAAGAATATTTTTATACATAAAACCTCAACTGAGAGCTTCTACTAATGTTTGAAATAACAGGTAGCCATTTAGTGAGATGATTATTACTGCAACGATCCAAGCTAATTTCTTAAGCCAACCTTTTACCACAAATCCAGCCATTTTAATCGGATCGCATGTAAATTGGATCAGTGGCACTACGGCGAAGCTTAATTGAAGTGAGAGAATGACCTGACTAAGTACTAAAAGTGATCCTATGCCAGTTTCGCCATATTTTGCAGCTACATAAGCAGCTGGTCCGATAGCAAGTAGTCGAGTGATCAGCCTTCGGATCCATGGTCGGAGACGGAGGTTTAGAAAACCCTCCATTACAATTTGTCCAGCCATTGTTCCGGTCAAGGTAGAGTTCTGACCTGAAGCGAGCAGAGCAATCGCAAATAATGTACTGGCCCATTGATCGCCGAGTACTGGACTTAGAAGGTGATAAGCATCGTTAATGTCTGCGACATCTTGGTGAGGTCCCCCATGAAACGCTTGAGCACTAACAATCAATATTGCAGCGTTGATAAAAAATGCGCATAGGAGAGACCAGGTAGAATCAATAGTTGCAAACTTTATGGCCATACTTTTACCCTCATTGTTTCGGGCAAAAGCTCTGGTCTGAACTATGCTGGAATGTAAATAGAGGTTGTGTGGCATCACGGTGGCACCCAATATCCCGATAGCAACATAGAGCATGGCGGGATTAGTAATCACTTCAGGTTGAGGGATAAACCCTGCCAAGAGAGGAAGTGGTTCAGGACCAGAGATAATTATTTGATAAAGGAAGCAGCCGCCAATTATGGCAATTAAGCTTCCTACTAATACTTCAATCGTTCTAAATCCTTTGCTTTGAAGAAGTAAAATAATCAGTACATCAAGTGCAGTAATAATTACGCCTACAAAGAGTGGGATTCCGAAAAGTAAATTTAGGGCGATGGCAGAACCGATTACTTCAGCAAGGTCGCAGGCTGTAATTGCTATTTCACACAGTATCCATAAAACAAAAGCTACCGGTTTGCTGTAATGATCACGGCAAGCCTGAGCTAAGTCTCGACCAGTAACAATTCCAAGCTTTAAGGCCAAATGCTGGAGCAATATAGCCATGAAATTTGAGATCAAAATTACAGAGAGTAGAGTAAAACCAAATTGCGCTCCGCCAGCTAGGTCTGTAGCCCAGTTACCAGGATCCATGTAACCAACAGCTACCATCAATCCTGGGCCAGTAAAGGCGAACAATTTTCGCCAAAAGCTCGCACCGTGGGGAATTTGGATGGAGCTATGAGCCTCAGGCAGGGAGGGGTGAATGCTCTGTCTGCGCCAACCAGGATCGACAGCAGTAGTTACTTCAGATTTTGAATCGGTCATAAGTTTTTGATCTTCTAAATGTAGTATATGCTACATTTTATAAAACATCAAGATTTATTTAATTAATAAAAAATCCTTCTATCCAAGACGGAACCAAATCATCGCGAAAGTGATACTTAAAGGTAAGAGTGAGATCGCAAAAGCTGCTTTTGAGCCTAACTGGTTCATCTCCATTAATTTTTGCTGCTCAGTAGTAGAGATTATAAATGGTAGTTTGCCATTATATCCTCCAGTGAGGACATTAGAAGTTACAGGCGTAATCTCATCATCTTCTGATTCATTTTCAAAATACCCTAGAACAAAAAGTGGATCATTCTTATAGATCCGTTCTTCGGTGTATTTGAACTTCTTATTTGGAGTCCCGGCAATCCTCAACATGCCTTCTGCCGAGTCCCCTGGACCATGCTTTTCAGGATTGCGATCAGTTGGTGTTTTATCAGCTCCGTACCAGACACTTCGATCTGTACACGTTATGTTGGCGCCGTTTGGTAAGATTGCGCAAATGCCAGATTCGTCCTTGCAAATGAATGGCTCAGAACTAGTTGCCTCTTCGACAGTATGCCACGAGTAGGAGTTGGACGAACTTGAACTCGAGTTTAAATTTCTGCGGTACTCTTCAACCTTTGCTTTATACCAGCAGCAGGGCCATCCAGTTAACGGAGCTTTTAGTCGTACGCCAGTAAACTCTTCTACGGTACCTTCAAATTCAACATAGCCAGGAGTGGCATCGGCTATTTTTGAAGTTGGTGTATTAGCTATGGCCTTAGCTATTCTCAAGGATCTAATACCCACAAAGACAGCTAATCCAGTCATGCCAATAAATACGCTAGTAATGACCAGGAAAGGAGTTAGCGGCATGGAGTGAATCATTCCGAAAATATTCATAGCCCTCTTATTTTTCCTAAGCTATAGATCTTTATTGACCAAAACTAAAGAATTATCTGGAGATTTGAATGAGAATTGTTTTTATTGTCATCTCCTCGCTACTCATCTGTGCTTCAAGTCAAGCTCATCCTTATTTCCCTTTAAATAAGGGATCTGTTTCCACATACAATTATAAGTTTGGAGTTGATTCAGAAAATAAGGAAGTAACCAAGAGTAATACCACTGGGAAAATGATATCTCGCAATCAAGGAGAGATAGAAAAGGAAGGGAAGAGGTTCTATCAATTCCAAACAAATTATGAGGGCATCTCTTATATGACCGGAACAGCTGAATTATGGCGTCGCGAGGAAGATGGCAATCTTTATCTAGGTTCATTTTTAAAAGGGAAGTTTAATGAAACTTTGGAGCTTCCCGGTGACGTTACGGTTGGAAAGGAGTGGGATTACAACGATGGAGAAATTTCAAAACGGAAGGTAACAGCCATTCTTTCCATAACCTTACCTGACGGAGCGAAGCTAGATGACTGTATTGAAGTTACTAGATCAATACTTAACGAAAAATTAAAAAATATCGTGAACAAAACTTATTATTGTCGTGATACAGGAGATGCAGGCTCACTTTTTGCCCAACCCTCTCCATTTGGAGAATATAAAACTGAAGTGTCACTTCTCTCTTATAAATCTGGAGATTAACCATGGGGAAATTTTTTATAGTCTGTGGAATAATTTTGATGATTGGCGGATTCGCTGTGCCATTTATGTTTACAGGTGTTGCAGGAATCCCCGGTTTTGCTTCTGTCCCAGGGGTTACGGAGCCACAAGCCACTGACCTTTGCCATTCGGATGAAAGACTTGAAAAGAAGAGCGGTGGAAGTTCTCGGGCCCCAGGCACAAATACCTATGCACATAGTGTCAGTTATGGATGTATCGATTCTAAAGGGAATCGTCGCGATGTTACTGGAATTTACTTGATGAATCTTGGGAAGGAAGCTGGTGGTTTCGTCAAAAATATTTTTGGCTCTCTCTTTTTGAGTATAATGATTTCTCTTCTCGGATTTGTCTCTCTTATTACAGGAGTAATTATATCAATTAAAAAAAGGAACCTTGTAGTTAAGAGATTATAGGGAAATGGTGGGGGAGAGGACCCAAAAGAACCTTAAGTTGGAGAGCGGTGGTGTAGTCGAGAGAGTGCGCAGGATGCAAGAAGCTTGAGGCTCCTAGCATGCGCAACATAAATCGACATCGCTCGCCTTCGCTGGTTCAGGTGGTCGACTCCCATCATGCGTTTTTTACAGGAGGAAGCTGCTCGTTCTCTTATGACTCCAGGTCAAGGGTCAGAGTCGAGCATGGCGCGTTTGCTTCCTTCACCATAATCCTAGCTCTCGCAGGGGAGGACCGGCCTCCAATGTCGCATGGCGGCGCGACACAACCAGGACGCATCGATTTTTTGGAAACCGACCACCATCTACTTAGAATTTACCTTACGGGGGATTTTGGTACTGAGCGTAAGTTTATCACAAGGTTATTCGGTTCTTAACTCCTTGTACAAACGCTCTCTCCTTGGGGACAGCCCAGCGGCTAGAAGCCCATGGAGATACCCCAGCACAACGCTGCTTCGGCACTGTTTAACCGAAGTGCGTTCTCTCTAGGCCTGGCGTGAGCGAAACACGCTTAGACCGGTAGAGGTGCTGTTTCCTCCTAAGTAGCTTTCATCCCCATGTACTTGGAGATGAAAGCTACTTAGGCAGAACAAAAGATAAAACTAAGATAAAAATGTAAAAAACCTGTTAGGGTCACTCTTCCCATATGAAGTCTCAACCGAAAGTTAAGACGAGCTGGGGAATCTATATGAATTGAAGACTAAACAGCAAGGTAGAGCCGCTAAAAAGGTCTTGTACTGCCCTAAGTATTGACAGTCCTTAGAAGTTTTGGTACCAATCACGGGCTTTTTCAAAGGCTACAGGCGCGTAGCTCAGTTGGTTAGAGCGCTTGCTCGACAAGCAAGAGGTCACTGGTTCGAATCCTGTCGCGCCTACCATAGGAAGCGGGGAAGCCCCATTTGGCAAGAGTCGGGAGTATGTGTACACTATCGCCCTTCAGTTCTGCCACTTAGAGGTCAAGAACTGGTGCAGTTTTAATTTGGAATTATATGAAACTTAAAACAAAGAAAGCGGCCGCCAAGCGGTACAAAGTAATGGGCAGTGGCCGTGTGAAAGCTGGTCAAGCTGGCAAGCGTCACAATACAGGTAAGAAGCGTTCAAAGAACACACGCAGTCTTAGAAAGATTGTGACAGTTCACGATAGCGATATCATCAATGTTCGCCGAGTACTTCCATACTCCAGGAGCATTAAATAGTTTTTAATAAATTTCTCTGAGAGGAAATTATGCGAGTTAAACGTGGATTTGTTCGTCGTAAGAGCAGAGGTCGAATTCTAAAGCGCGCGGAAGGATTCCGTGGCCGAAGGAAATCGAACTTTAAGTTAGCAGAGCGAAGCGTTCAAAAGGCGCTGAAGTATGCATACCGCGATCGTCGCGCTAAAAAGCGTGATTTCCGTGGTATCTGGATCATCCGTATCAATGCTGCTGCTCGTATCAATGGTTTGAGCTACAGCCGCTTAATTCGCGGTCTTAAAGCTGCAAAGATTGAGCTTGATAGAAAGTCACTAGCTGAGTTGGCTGTGAATTATCCAGCTGCTTTTGCTGCTGTTGCTTCAAAGGCTCAAGCAGCTCTGGCTTAATAGCTTGAGTGCTGGACCAAATAGCGATCTAAAAATCGGCGTGCTTGATATCAAGCACGCCGATTTTCTTTTTTCTCTTCAATCAAAAACTAATCCGGTTCCTTGGAGTAGAGAAGAGACGGCAAGAACACTTAGTGCTGATACAACTAAAGCTTTTGGAGTTTGGCTAGGTACTGGGCTTAATTCTGAACTAATTGGCTTTGTTATCTTTCGCTGTGTATCTGAAGAAGCTGAATTAATCGAAATAGGAATAGACTTAGAGCATCGTAGAAAAGGCATTGCAACTAAATTGTTTAATTTTGCAATTGAAAGTTTATCCCCAGTGAATGAGCTTTTTCTAGAAGTAAGGGTCTCCAATGCTTCAGCCATAGCCCTGTATTCTAAGCTTGGATTTTCTGTAAATGGAACAAGAAAAGGCTATTATAAGAATCCAGTTGAAGATGCTCTGATTATGAAATTAAGCGGCCTTCTTCCTCGGTGAGGTTTTGATTTC
>CAZYRE010000097.1:0-3054 GCA_964650155.1 uncultured Bdellovibrionales bacterium | reverse complement strand
TAATCGCAATGTGGGGAAATAAGTTGCTAGGAGAGTGGATTACGGAGTGACCATAAACATTCCTTTCAGAACGCTTATGTTAGAATTTGCAATCATGTCTTGTTTAATCTCTTTGATTAACCCTGGGCCTTCGTAGATTAGCGCGGTGTAAAGTTCGACCATTGATGCACCGGCTTTCATCATCTCCCTGACATCTTGTCCGGAAGAAACGCCACCAATTCCGATTATAGGTAGTTTGCCTTTGAGCTTTTCAGAGAGATATTTCACTGTTGCTACAGATTTAGGAAATAAAGTTTTTCCACTCATGCCACCAAGGGGAGGGGCGGTAGGTGGTAGTCCATCTCGTGATAGTGATGTGTTTGTTGCCATAATCCCAGCTATTTTTTGCTCAAGACACACTTCAAGTGCATCATCCATCTGCTGCGGTGTTAGGTCGGGAGAGAGCTTTACAAAGATTGGTCGGCTACTACTATTTGCATCATTCAGGGCTTTTAATAACGCAGTCAGGGCAGTTTTCTCTTGCAGCTTTGAGTATTCTGCAACATTAGGGCAGGAGACATTGATTATTATGTAATCAACCAGATCTCCTAGAGTCTTAAGGGTATAAGCACAGTCTTGCGGGGCTTCTTCAATAGGCGTTGCTGTTGTTTTCCCAATATTAAGTCCAATTGGTGGCAGATCTGGGCAACGCTCCCTTGTTGCTAATAGGTTAATCCTTACCGCATCTGCTCCGATATTTGGATTTCCCATTCTATTAATTAAAGCCCTCTGATTGGGGAATCTGTATATTCTAGGGCGATCATTTCCGGGTTGTGGTTTGGCGCTGACTACCCCAATTTCGATTGCCCCTGGTCCCAGAGCTGAAAGTAAATCCAGCGCTCGGCAATTTTTATCAATTCCAGCAGCTAGACCGATTGGGTTAGGGAATTTGATTCCTGCAACAGTTACTTCGAGTTTTGGATCTTTAAAATCATAGATAAAGGAGATCAATTTTCTGATAGCTGAGAGTCGAGCAACTTTGCCACCGTCCATTACGAATTCATGTGCAGCCTCTGGGTCTAACATGAAGAGGAGGGCACGGATAAGGTAGTAGGTATTCATGGCACTGAGCTATAACATAAAAGGAAGGAGCGAGCAGCAAGCCATAGAACCACAGTGATTGCTATGTAAATAACCTGCTTCTCCTCTCTCCAGCAATGATTGCTCCCCTTACAATCTGATTGCGTTCCACTCGCCGTACACCCAACGCCCTTGATTGGCGAATCTGAGTACCGCGGGTATGACCTTTTCTTCGAATCGCTTTCTGGCGCCTGCGGAGAGGGGATGGAAGACGTGAGCGTAGTGACGTGGCCTGCCCCGTTCGTCAAGCTCAGGGGGCGGGAGTAACCATGTACAGTATGTGCAGTAAATTCCTTTTGCTGCACTCTTTTTCCTGCACTGTGGGTTGTTGCAACGGACTTCAACGACTTTCGTTGGCATTTCCAGAAGCAATGCTCCCGTTGTCTTGTTCACTTCGATGATCTTCATCTCTGACAATATGAAACTGTCATCGAAGATCAGTCGAAGGTAGGCTCTCACTTTCTTGTCGTGATTTGGATCTGGAAACATCACCTGAATTTCGGTGATAGCATCGGTCAGTCTCATGGTGAACCTCCTGGTGTAACCGAAAGATGCTGCTCGCATCCATATGCTTAGTACCGATACCCAGATTCAATTTTGAGGTTAATTGCCACCCTAATTAAAGGTGAATGGATAATCAAACATTTTCTGCATAAGACGTGCATTTTTAGAAATGCTTACCCCAGGAATGGTCCCAAATCTCCTTTCGAAGAACCTATTTAAGGGGTAATGGTCGAATCAGAGCGCGAGCCTGTGTCTTTCCGCACGGAAAGATCCAACACAGACTCGCGCTTGATTGATTGGCTCATGATATGCGTTGCTTCTCGATGGACTCTTCCAGAGCTGCCCAGGGGTCGATTCCCGGGAACCGTTCAGACACTGAGTTGATCACGACTGCGAACATGGCAGGAATGCTCGCGGAGACGAGCGAGAAGGAGACGAAAAACTTCGTTTTTCCTTCCTCCGTCTTGATCGAAGCGCATCCGCCGGAAGACTTTCGCGGGATTATCTGCCAACGCCAGTCGGAGCCTCTTCGGTAGGCTTCATCCTTGACAAGTGTCAAGAACATGTTGAGAGCCTTCGGATTGACTCCTGTGTCGAAAGTGAAGAGGAGCTGAGAAGTGAGGACGTAACGGTGGGTTCTCACCCGACGGTGGACTTTTCGCCCTCGCTTGAGAGAGATTTCCCACTTGAGACCTCCCTCGTCTCCATGACCAGATCCGGAGAAGTTGAGTTCTTGATGCTGAGTTCCAGCTCTGCCCAGCTCCCGTAGGAACTCCTGAAGGCGAGCTGATCGCTGGTGCGTAGAAACCATGCTGTTTTCTCCTCCTGAGAGAAAACCTTAATGGGACCATCCCATAGAGGTGTATGCTGGAGGGCCAAGGGCTTCCATCAGACACCGAAATGGGAACAGTAATTATTCTGCTCGAAAATAATTTTTTAATGAGCGGGGGGAAGGGAGTTTACCCAATTGTTAGTGCTACGCAATCTGAGAATAAATTAAAGAGGAATACTGTAAAAAGCCCAATGGTGGCGGCAAATTTGAATAAATCAATAATATAGTGTAGTATCCGTCCTCGGCTGTTTTTATCCAAAATGCTGTTTAGTTGGATAAGTAGCTGTTTTTCTTAGTTCTTACACTTCAAATATGAAAAAGAGAGCAAAAATGACAATCAAAACCGCCGCTAAAACTGCTGCACTGAAACGCCCAATTGTTGCAGCTAAGGCTACGCCTATGAAGTCTTTAGCCAGTGTTAAAGGCGGAGTCAAGACAATTGCCAAAAAGGCACCCGTGGCAGTTATGCCCCTTAAGGCGATTGTTCCTACACTTAAGCCAGTAAACTTTAAGGCCGGTGATAAGATTGTTTATCCAGCACACGGAGTTGGAGAGATTACCGAAGTTAGAGTTAAGAGAATCGGTACGGAAGATCATAA
>CAZYRE010000096.1:0-9650 GCA_964650155.1 uncultured Bdellovibrionales bacterium | reverse complement strand
TGGATCGTTTCTTACGAGCTCTAGATAGTCGAGAGCGGTACCTTTCCAAATCTGTTTACGTCGACCTTCTCTATCTTCCTGAATTAGTTTTTGGATGTCGTCTGACATTGCGCCCTCTGCCTTATTCTTAACCCTTAAAAGCCAAACACTTCTGCCGAACTTCTACTATAGACAGTATGGGGAAAGCCGCCTGCTGAGCAAGGTACACTTAAGTGTAACTTCCCTAAAACAAACGTGTTTTTGCAGCGAGCATCCTCCCTACAGTTTGGATGATCAGGTAACGGAGAAAGTTGTAAGAATCTTTATAGTTTTAGAAGTTTTAACACCGGGGTAGTGTATTTTTTGGCCTAATAACTTCGATTACTTGAGTTTCCTCTTCCTCTTCGTCCCTAGCCTGTTTGGCCAGCATAAGATCGAAGAAATGAGCAGGGAGAACACAATGAGCGTATCTGCTCAGGGCTTCCTCGTTGTTAGTTTCATCTGTTCTAGCTCTATTCATAGTGGCCGCTGATGCGTTTCTGTTATCCATAAACGTCCTAACGTATATCCCACTCAGGCATTCCCATTATATACAGGAAACCCTCAATAATCTACGAAAAACTCCCTTGACATCAGAAATTGCGCGATTTTCTGACCGAATGATCTTTCTGGTAAGGGGATTGATTTTCCAATTATCAAAGAGGAAAGTTGAGCAGAATTAGGTATCTTGCTTCTCTCTGCAGGAGAAAAACTGTATCTAATGTGACCCGAATGATCATTTTAACCAATTTGGAATACTGTTATGTCGACTCCTGAATGGAAGCGACTCGCTAAGCTGGAAGATGCCATTTCATGTGGCCTTAAAGAGTCTGAGTTTCAACTGATTAAGGATCAACTTGGACGAGATGTATCAATTTTAGAATTAGGAATTTTTTCCGCACTCTTTTCCGAGCATTGCTCCTATAAAAGCACACGGGTTCATCTAAAAACTTTGCCGACAGAAGGGCCAAGAGTAATCCACGGACCTGGTGAGAATGCTGGTGTCGTCGATATCGGGGACGGACAAGCTATCGCGTTTAAAGTAGAGAGTCATAATCACCCAAGCTTTATTGAACCGTACCAAGGTGCCGCCACAGGAGTAGGTGGCATTTTGAGAGACGTTTTTACAATGGGAGCAAGGCCGCTTGCTTTAATGAATGGACTTAGGTTTGGTGAGCCTTCAAATGAGCGTACCAGCTATCTTTTACGACGTGCAGTAGCTGGAATTGGTGATTACGGGAACTGTGTTGGGGTACCAACCGTTGCCGGAGAGCTTTATTTTCATAAATCCTACAACGGAAACTGTTTAGTTAACGCCTTTGCTTTGGGGCTTGTAGATAAGGATAAGATCTTCTTAGGAAGAGCTTCAGGGATTGGAAATCCAGTCCTATACACTGGATCAAAAACGGGACGTGATGGAATACATGGAGCGACTATGGCTTCTGAGGAGTTTGGAGATAACTCCGAAGAGAAGCGTCCAACAGTTCAGGTAGGGGATCCATTTCAAGAAAAATTATTGATCGAAGCATGCCTTGAAGTCATGAAGTCAGACGCAGTAGTTGGTATTCAGGACATGGGTGCTGCTGGACTTACCAGCTCTAGTTATGAGATGGCATCCCGTGCTGGTACGGGATTGAGATTAGATCTAGATAAAGTTCCCCAACGTGAAACTGGCATGACGCCATATGAAATCATGCTCTCTGAATCTCAGGAGAGAATGTTAATTATTGCTGAAAGAGGCCGAGAGCATGAAGTTGTAGAAGTTTTTGAGAGGTGGGGTCTTGATGCTGTTGAGATAGGTCAGGTGATAGAAGGAAATCACGTGGATCTTTATTGGCATGGAGAGATCGCTTCATCAATGCCGGTTGATGCTCTAGTTAATGGGGCGCCGCAGTATCGACATCCTGAAGCTGAGCCCGCAAGTTATGAGACAAAAATTGCCTTTGAACCAACAGACATTGGTGAACCAAAGGATTTAGCTGAAACTTGGCTAAAGCTTGTCGGAAGTCCAAACCTTTGTTCCCGCCATAAAGTTTTCGATCAGTACGATTCAACTGTTCGTACAAACACAGTGATACATCCTGGTTCCGATGCAGGACTAATACGGATCAAACGACCAAATGGTACTGGCCCTGAAAAGGGTATCGCCATGAAGTTGGATTGTAATTCCCTTTATTGCTCAATCGACCCACGTTTAGGGGCTGCACACTCAGTAGCAGAGGGGTACAGAAATGTAACAGCCACAGGGGCAACACCAATAGGGCTCTCTGATTGTTTAAATTACGGAAGTCCTGAAAAGACCGATGGGATGTGGCAGATAGCAGAGGGTATTCGTGGCTTAGGTGATGCATGTAGAGCTTTAAGTGTACCGATTGTTAGTGGTAATGCAAGTCTATACAACGAAACAAAGGGTACGGCAGTTCTACCAACTCCAATGATTGCCACTGTGGGTTTAATCGATGATGCCTCAAAGGCGGTTGCCTCACATTTTCAAAAGAATGGGGATTTAATATTCGTGATTGGGGACACCTATGAGGAGCTTGGGGGGTCGGAGTATCTGGCTCAACATGCAGGCGTAGAAAAGGGAAGATTACCTATTCTTGATTACGAACTAGAGTTACGAACCGCACGATTAATTAGATCGCTGGTTGATAACCGCCTCCTTCGATCTTGTCATGACATTTCACAAGGCGGGTTGGGTACAGCTCTAGTTGATTGTTGCTTTAGTAGATATGGATCTATCGGAGCTTCTGTCACGGCAACCAGGCCAGTCTATAGAAGAGATGCTGGAGAATCCTCAAGGAAAGATGCTCTTTTATTCGCAGAGACAGGAGCGCGGTATATCTTATCTCTAGATCCAAAAAATGAAAGTTCAGTACGAAAGATGGCTCATGACGCAGGTCTTTCAGTAAGTATTGAGGGCCGTGTTGGAGGGAATGTAATTTCAGTTGTTGGAGTAGTTGAGCTTCCTCTTAAAAAAGTGGAGCAAGCTTGGCGTGAAGGACTTTCAGAATTAATTTAGTAGCGAATAAAGCTATACGGAGATTGATCAAGTGATGAAACGAGCTCTCGGAGATGCGTTCGTTGAAGAATGTGGACTAATTGGGGTCTGGAATCACAAGGAAGCAGCAAATCTTGCCTATTTGGGACTTTATGCTCAACAACATCGGGGACAGGAAGGCGCTGGTATAGTTGCGGTTGAGAGAAGCACGAGGAGTCTTTTAATCCACAAAGGTTTGGGACATGTAGCTGACGTGTTTAGAAACTTTGATTTTTCTAAATTACCTGGCGATGCTGCTATGGGTCACGTCAGGTATCCAACTGCTGGGGATAATAAACTTGCTGAAGTGCAACCTTTTCAAGCTGAGATTTCAAGTGGCAGATTAGCTTTGGCCCAGAATGGTAATCTCATTAATGCTGATGAAATAAGAAAAGAATTAATAGCTGATGGGGCGATCTTTTCGGCTACCTCTGATACTGAATCAATTCTTCATTTAGTAGCCCGTAGTTCAAGAAACCGCTCTTCTGTTGATGCTGTGATAGAGGCTTGCAAGCAGATCAAAGGGGCTTATTCTATTTTAGTTCTCTTTGAGGATAGGTTGATTGCAGTTAGAGATCCAAATGGATTTCGACCCTTGGCCCTAGGGGAGCTTAATGGAAGTTACGTTTTAGCATCAGAGACCTGTGCCTTCGATCTTATAGGAGCGACGTACGTTAGAGACATCAAACCGGGTGAAGTTTTAGAGATTTTTGGACACAAAGAAACCAAGAGCCATTTTCCATTCCCTCAAGTAAAAGCAACCCCGTGTATTTTTGAGTACGTATATTTTGCGCGTCCTGATTCTAATGTTTTTGGGAAGAATGTTTACAAATTACGAAAAGAGATGGGGAAGGAGCTAGCGAAGGAATCCCCAGTCGCGGCAGATTTTGTTGTACCTGTGCCTGATTCTGGAGTAACAGCAGCTCTTGGATTTGCTGAAGAAGCAGGTATTCCAATGGAGCTTGGATTAATTAGAAATCACTACGTTGGTAGAACTTTCATCGAGCCAAAGCAATCGATTCGAGATTTTGGAGTTAAGATTAAGCACAATGCTAATAGGGATCTTCTTGAGGGAAAGAGAATCATCGTTGTCGATGATTCGATTGTGCGTGGTACTACAACAAAAAAATTAATTAATATGCTTCGTTCAGCGGGAGCTTCTGAAGTGCACGTTCGGATTACAGCTCCTCCCACAGTAGGGTCTTGTTATTATGGAATTGATACGCCCTCTGAGGATCAGCTGATTGCAGCAAATAAAAGCGTTGACGAGATAAAGAAGTTTATTAATGCAGATTCTTTGGCTTATCTGAGCTTAGAAGGCTTGTATCGTGCCGTTAGTTCAGGAGTAGGAACTTTCTGCGATGCTTGTTTTACTAGGAATTATCCGATTGGAGTTCCAGCAGACGGAAAGCCAGGTTGCGGTTGTTAAGATAATTATTCATCCTGCCAGAATTCTTCAGCGAATACTGGGCGGCCAACAGTGTGTTGGTTACGGTATTTTCCACCAGCGGCATCATAAGAAATCGAAGTTGGTGAAACTAATCTAAACAGTGCTGCCTTAGAGATCTTCATTTTAGGATAAAGCAGAATTGGATTTGGTCCATGGTTAGCCAACTCTAAAGTAATGGTACGATTCTTATGACCAGGCTGAACAAGCATGGCAGTTTTAACAACAGTGAGACCGAGTCGAGCAAGAGTACTTCGGCCTTCAATAAAGAATCCAAGTTGTGGTCCAACAGTAACATTCTCAAGTGTGTGCCCTAAAATAAATTCTTGGGGGTTTAGTTGGTATGGTTTGTCGTCTTCCATACGAATCTCTTGGTATTCAGGCAGGATTCCTCTCTTTGGATCAACGATGGTGCCAGGTATCGGCTTTAGCAGGTCATACCCGAGGTGCATTGTGAGACCAGCGGCCTCAAAGTTTTTCTTCGAGAAAGGGGAAACTACCAACTCGCCACTCTCTAGTGCTTTTGCGATATCTGTATTTGAAAACATTCTTATTCCACCCCGAAGATGAATAAATGATACATAGCACAACCCAAAAGGTCCGGAATCCTACCTGTTTTCGGGGCCTTATACAAATTATCCCCAATACAGGTACCAGGTACCGTCGTTGAGGATTAGGTGATTGATTGGATTGGGGTAGTGGGGTTACATTTGGGGCGCAAATTTTTGAATATAGACGGGAATTTATGGCTTGTAGTGAATGTGGTTGTGGCAAAGAGGCTCAAGATGCAAAGAAATGGTTTGTTACATCCCTTGTGATCGCAGTTGGTCTTGTACTCTTTATATTTTGCGTTGATAAAACGATTTCAAATCCAGCTTCTGAAATAAAGCACGCTGAAGAGATGAGAAGGTTACGGGTTGCAGCAACAAATCTGCCGTCAGGAGTTACTGACGATCGTCAGCTAGGATTATCTGCTCGCACCGATACTACCTCCAAGTAGAGAAGGAACTTTTTTTGAATATTATTATTCAATTGACGAGGCGCTTAATTTCTAAGTGTCTGGATGTTGAGTTGTATCTAATGTCTAATCTTCCGCCAGAGAAGAAGTCTTTTCTAATTAAAAGCAAGTTGCAAAATTTCCCTTATTGGCGAAGTGGACACCTCTTCTTTGCCCGTCAAGGGTTGATGAATAAAAACCTTTCTGAGGCCTATGCAGCGGCTCAGGCGGCATTATTATTGTCTAAGGGAGCTCGGGAAAAGGCAGAAGCTTTACATTTGGTTGCGCGCACAATGATAGCTAGCCACCAGCCTGCTAGGGCCATGGAGCTATTAAGAAATATTCCTGAACCAATTCAACAGTCCGCAGAGGTACAAGAAGATATCGCCGCGTGTTACCTAGCTTTAGAGCAGGAAGAAGATGCACTCATGATATTTAACGAGCTCGGCCACGCCAGACTCTCCCCAGAGGGAAGAGCCATGCTTAGCTACTTAGAAAAGAAATCTACTAATAAGTTGTATGAATAAATTGAGAACAACTATTTGTTGCTCATGTCAATTTTAATCCAGATCTCATTATCGTTAGAAAATGATGCCAGTTTGGTGTCTCTATCAACTCCGATAAAGAACTCAACCTGTCCATTTCCTTTCTCGGGATTAACCAGAGTTACTCCCTTAAAATCCTGAGGTGGGAATTGGGGAAGTGTTAAGTGCTCCTCTGCAAAAGTAGCACCTGGAATTGTCAATCTATAAGCGCGCTGTCCAGTGCGAGTTAGAGTATACGGCGTGCGCTGAGTCATAGAAATTTTAATCATCGGAATTTGTGAATTCTTATCACGCTCAAATCCGATTGCACTAACCTTTAATCCACCAGAAAGTGGGCTTTGAAGAGAAGAAGGATTGAGCGCGGCAGCTACTGGTGCTGAAACCTTAGGCATGTCTGGGCTTTCAACTAATGTCTTGTCTGCAAGACGACCCTTTACTGAATGTTCGTCTGCTCCTTCACTTGCATGAATTTTAGCTGGGCTTGAAGGTGACAATGGGAAAACTTCCTCAGGATCGGTATTGCTAACAGATGAGTCAGATTTTTTTGAAGGTTGCTCTATTTTAGCTGGAACAGGCACAGGGATAGTTTTTTTAGCTACTACGGTTTCTTTAGGAAGATTCTGTAGAGCAGAAGAGATAACAGAGTTAACGTTCTGGCCAGAGTTTTTTGCTTTCGAACTGTTCTGATTGAGAGAAGCCATCATGGCTGATGCATCACTAGGAGATTTTCCGAAAGTTAGAGAAACCCTTCGGCCGTCTGGGCTAACGGTATACTCAGGTATTTGGCCAGCTTTTAAATCAAAGACCACACGAACACGATCAGGGTGAACACCAATTCGAACAGCTTTTAAAGGTTCGTTGGCGGCTAAAGTGAGTGTTTTGTTATTGCGGAGTTTTAATCCGGGAATGTCCATGACCAAGCGATCTGGATTCTCTAGTTTGAAGATCTGGGGGGAAGAATTTTTGGGGATAGTGAATTTTATGGATGAAGAATCATCAGTGTTAGCAGAAGAAACCAAAGTTAATTCCATTCCTTCGTGGGAGCCTAGTCGGCGTTCTTCCGAGAACGTTGTACCAGAAACTACTAACGACAAAGCCAAGGCTAGGAGCCAACCACACGCTCTTTCTCTCATAGTTACCCTCTAAATTGTGTGACTCAAAAGTAATTAGAAACGACTGAGCCGCAGAGTATACTGCGTTGGTAAATAAGATCAATCTTTTTGAATAAATGGGGAGTTTTAAGGAATATCCAACTACGCAGCAGCTGCAGAAGCAGCGTTAGCTTTACTCAACTTTTCCATTTCAAGAGCAGCTTTTTTACTTGACTCAATACGACTTTGGAGTTTTTTCTCTAGTACGTTCAAGGCAACAGGATAATCACTTGTTATTCTGTACGAAGATTGTTTCCCGAATTGTTTGTTGACGGTCAGATAAACTTCTCTATTTGAAGAGTATTCTTTTTGTGAGTCATCTGTATTTTTGCCTTTTACTTCGATTCGTCGATCCGTAATTGTTACGAATTCTAATGTGCCACCAGTGTTGCCCTCGCGAAAAGCAACGATAGCATCCCTAAGCAATCCGATCCAAACATTTGCTTCTCTGGAGCTATTTTCAATAGAGGCAATCGCTTCAGAAAGATTAGCAGTTTCATCACCACTTATCTCTGTTACTCGGCCTCTAAAAAGTAATTCGACCTCTAGACCTTGCGCGCTTGCAGCGTAGGCGAATCTTCTAGCAACAGATCGAGCAGCTAGATATTCAAGGAGAACTCTCGGTTTTAGACTCCGCCAAGCTCTGGCTGCGCCGGTTTGAAAAACAAGAGGAGAAGCCATTAAACTAAGCCAAATTAACCATTGTAATTTAAGGGCGATAGCAAGGGTGAAGCACACTGCGCACAACATAACGCAGGAGTAAATTCCAGAAACTTGGGACCGTGCGAGAAGTTGGAGCTTCTCTTCCGGAGGGACTACGTTCCAAATTTCCTTTTCGCCGATCATATTCTTCACACTAGGCAGTTTTTGCCGTGTCTAAATAGTTGATAACTCGTTCAAAGTCTCTGATTGCATGTATCCAGAGAATTCAATGCAGATTCTGGGCCAAGCAACTTTATGACCCTCTTAAACGAATACTTAAGTGAGAACCCATTTTGGGAATTTGGCACATGAGAGGGAATGATGATTGCTCGAGTAAGAACAAGTGCGCTTCACGGAGTTTATGGAATTCCAGTTGATGTCGAGGTTGAAGTTAGGGGAGGTACTCCTAAGTTTACAATTATAGGGCTTGGGGATGGAGCCATTAGAGAATCAAAAGATCGCGTAGTAGCTGCAATTCGTGCCAGTGGATTTCAAATGCCTGGCGGACCGGTGTTAGTAAGTTTAGCTCCAGCCGAACTGAAAAAGGAGGGGTCATCGTTTGATATTGCAATTGCTCTGGGAATACTTGCGGCTTCACATCAACTTGAACCCGCGCTCCTAGAAAAGGTCTCCGTTCATGGAGAGCTCTCTCTAGATGGCTCAATCAAAGGGGTGCGCGGAGTTTTGCCTATGGCAATGGCCGCGAAAAGTTCTGGCCAGAAAGTAGTTTGTGTTCCAGCCAGTCATTGGGCCGAAGTGAGTCTGATTAAAAACATTAAGGTTATCGGCGTAGAATCTCTGCCAGAGTTATGTGCGATTTTAAAAGGGGAACTTTCGCCAGGTGAGCCACAATTTGTAAGTGTCGCGGCTGATCATGCTGGGCCAAAATTTGAAGATGTTTGGGGGCAGGAGAGAGCGAAGCGAGCCTTAACCATTGCTGCCGCAGGAGGGCATAATACTCTTTTAGTTGGGCCTCCTGGATGCGGAAAAAGCATGCTTGCCGATGCACTTAGGACGATACTGCCTCCTCTTGAGGAAGATGAGTTATTAGAAGTTGCAAAGATTCATAGTGCCGTTGGAAACCCAGTTGCGCCGTTTCTTTCAGGTACCCGACCGTTTCGGGCACCACATCATGTGGTCAGTGATATTGGGCTTGTTGGAGGAGGTTCGAATCCAAAACCAGGGGAGATAAGTTTAGCTCACCGTGGAATTCTGTTTTTAGATGAGTTTCCTGAATTCAGGCGTTCTGCCCTTGAAGCTTTACGAGCACCGCTAGAAACAGGTCGTGTTCGGGTAGTTAGGGCCTCTGGCAGTACAGAGTTTCCAGCCCGTTTTCAATTAGTAGCGGCTATGAATCCATGTCCGTGCGGAAGACTTGGTGTTCCCGGAACTCATTGTCTCTGTTCTTTGCCTTCCGTGCAGCAGTATCTAAAAAAACTTTCACAACCGATGCTTGATAGAATCGATCTCCATGTTGAATTGGATCCGGTTCCTGTTTCTGTACTAATTGGAGCACGTGATAAAGTTGACAAGAAAAGTCTAGTTAGCGAAGAGGTGCAGCGTGCGCGTAGGATTCAGCTATCTCGTCAGCATAAACTTAATTCTGAACTCACCGGGGAAGAGGTCCGGGCCCAGGTTCAATTAAGTCCTCAGTGTCAAAAATTACTTGAGCGTGCTGGTGAGAAAGTTGGCCTCAGTGCGCGAGGATACATGCGTGTTCTGCGAGTTGCTCAAACCATCACAGATCTTG
>CAZYRE010000095.1:6659-9759 GCA_964650155.1 uncultured Bdellovibrionales bacterium | reverse complement strand
CCTATGTTCTGTGAACGCTTGATAGCACGAGCCATCCTGCGCTGATTGTAGGCACTTAATCCAGTCAATCTACGAGGTAGAATACGACCGCGTTCACTTAGGAAACGGGAGAGTATTCTAACATCTCTGAAATCGATTTTTAGATTTGGATTCTCTTCGAAAGGATCAGCTTTCTTACGACGCTTGAAGAAGAGAACACGCTGCATTGGTTGAAGTGGCATGCGATCTTCTCTCTCGCCAGTTTTTTTACCGCGATCCTCAGCAACGCTGATTGGACGACCGTTAAAGATCTTTCCATTTAGAGCTTCAATAACTTTTGGTGCATCTTCAGGCATCGCCATTTCAACAAAGGCGTAACCACGAGACTTACCAGTTTCACGATCCGACACGAGAGTTAGGTTAACAACTGGACCTACATCGGCGAAAATTTTCTTCAGGTCTTCGACCTTCAATTCGAAATCAAGGTTGCTCACGAAGAGCTTTGCATTACTCATGAGAGAAATCCAAAAAAATTAAAGCTTTAGAGGGGCGGAGTGTATAAAAAGGGTGAAATAATGTCAACGAGCCCACTTATAAACTCACGTTTGCAAAACGCTGTATCTCAAAATTAAGTGCCCGAATCAATTTTAAGTTATTTTAAGCACTCGCCGCCTCAGTGAAAAACTCAATCGAGTGCCCCTAAGTACTCAATTTCGTTGACGCTGCAATTTTAAGTAGCTAAAAGCTTTAGGTAAGTTGAAGTTGTGGTTTTAGCAGTTATTAGGATGGTAATTGAGTACGGGGAAGTGAAATAATCTATGAGCACATCAGCGGCCGGTAATTTCTTCAATCCAAACGGTGTAGACCAACAAACATCACCCTCACCAGTTAAGCCTGAGAGGAACCTCCTAGCAGCAGTACTTGCTAGAGCCATATGTGATGCTTTTGGCTCAGCTCAATGCGACCGCCACGAAGTAAGAAGCGCCAGACAGTGGCTCTTTGGCCAATTAACCCACAAATTGCCATTTAGCTTCGCCTGGGTAGCAATTCATCTAGATCTTGAACCAGTTTCTTTGCAGGAAATGCTGCGAAAATATGAGGGGGACCCTGCCCTTATTGAAGAGCGCCTCAATTTTCTGCGATAATTCGCTCCGTGTTTAACCGGAATCTATTATTAGTAATCATCCTAGTTTGCGTTGTCGTAACTGTCCGTTTAGCTACGACAGCAATTGAGCAGAATAACTGGCCTGGTTTTTGGTTCAGTATGACTCACGTCATAGTTGTCTCCGTCGGTACATTCTACGCCCTTAAGAAGTCCGTCGATAAATCAAACTCTTAAACACATTTTTGTAAATTCTTGAATAATTGTCGTGCTGGCTGTGGCTCAATTATGTCGAGAATCACTTTAACAATTAAAATTATCTGCATCCGCACTAGCTCTCTGCGACGGATATCTCCACGGTGGCAAACTGCTGCGATATCCATCAAAGCTTGTATTTCAGGATCTATTGCGGGAGCGCCACCATCACAATCAGGCAACTCAGGTGGACACTGAGGCCCACAGTTTTGGATAAGAGGATCGCATGTTCCAGGATCCCCATCGCTCTGCGCGTATACTAAACTAAAACCACTTACAAAAACTGACGCCAAGAGAAACATCGATAGCAGATTGATCCGTGACATAGTATGTAGCCAAAAAAGGTAAATAACTTTGGCACACTAAAAACTCAGACCACCTATGTGACAGGATTGCAAATTTATGACCAAACAGAATCCTGTGCTAAGGGGTCAATTTCCTTCTAAAAATATAAAAGGTGTTCTGAAACAGCCGGAATCTCAGTTCCTTATCACCATGAAGTTATTTGCGCAGACGACTTAAAGGCCAATCTCACAGACTTTTACAAAACTTTTACGAATCCCCGACCAGGGCGAGACAACTAGAAAGGGTATTCATGCAACAAAGTGATACCTGGGCACGAGTGAGCAAGGACGCCTTACCCCCAGAGAGATAGCGTTACGTATTGTTACATGGATCACGGAGGATTTTATGGCAAAGAGGGTTAAAAAAGAGGTTATTAAAGAACCAACAGATTTAGAATTGATCGAGTTGGTAAAAGGCGGATCCGAAGATGCCTTTGATACCATAGTCAGAAAATACGAAACCAAAGTTTACAATCTTGCTATGAGTCTGACACGAAATCATGAAGACGCCGAAGAGGTTCTTCAGGATGTATTTGTCACGATTTTTAGAAAGCTTGATGGCTTTCAAGGGAAATCAGCATTCTCTAGTTGGCTATACAGAATCACAGTAAATGCAGCCTTCATGAGAATTCGTAAAAACAGACAGGAAAAGAGTACTCCTGTTGAAGATATAACCCCAGCAATGGAGATGGAATCTGCTGAACACGACACTCCACATTTTCCTTCGAGCGAAACATTAACTATCAATGAAGAGCTTAAGAAAACACTCCACGGTGCGATTGACCGCCTCCCAGAAGAATACAGAAATGTCTTTATCCTTAGGGATGTCGATGGACTCTCAAATAAAGAGACAGGCCGAATTCTGAAATTATCTATTCCAGCAGTAAAATCGAGACTACACCGGGCTAGGCACATGCTTAGAAAGAAACTGAACCGGTACTACGAGGAATATTCTTCACCAAGCCGCATTGTTAGTATCGCCCCGAGACTACTTTGGGAGATGGGTTGATAAATATCTAGTTGTTACTATCAGTTATAAATACTGCTTATAATAAATATATCAATGTTATATAAGTAGGTTAAATATTAACAAAATTTGTTACACCCTCAATACAGCTATCAATAACAACTTCTAGAAGCTGAGTTATCTAGGCATGTGACCATACTCTATAGGTAGGTTTTGCGTCCTGTACCGTGGTTTTAGAAGTGTTGATTACGTTGCCTAATGCTCCTATAACATCGTTTATTATTAGTTGTGCGAGGGAATCATGTTCAATAAGTCGTTAACCATTGTTCTAGCAGTTTCGGCACTCTGTTTTGGATCTGTAAATTCTGCCCGTGCTGAAGACTTAAGCTATTTACCAAATTTCGAAGACCCAATTGCTCTTGAGGCTGTTAGTCAGTGCACCAAGACAATTAA
>CAZYRE010000095.1:0-6559 GCA_964650155.1 uncultured Bdellovibrionales bacterium | reverse complement strand
AGGCGACTACTCGCCTTTGACTTCTAAGATTTTGACGCCGCTGTGGTACTCTTCAGTCCTAGCGGCGTCAATCTTTTTTAGGTTTTCAATCATATCCGCTAGACGAATCAAATCTGCTTTTATAGAGAATAGTGCCTTTTTAAATGTAGGATCTGTTGTTACTACGCCTTCTAGAAGGTGGCAATTTAATTTCATGGCAGTAATTGGCTGGCCTAATCGATGTGCGGCTGCACCAGCAAGCTGATTAGTGAGAATTTGTCGTTCCTGAGCAACTATTCTTTCTTGAGCTTCGGCTAGCAATCGATTCTTTTCAATCAATCTAAGTGAAAGACCTCTGGAGCGAACAAGTGCCCCCAGCCGAGCTTTCAATTCTTGAAAAGTAAAAGGTTTGGCTAAGAAGTCATCCGCTCCACCATTTAAGGCATCCACGGTGCTTCTTACTGCTGCTACCTTGCCATCACCAACAACTACCTCAGTAAGAACTAAGACAGGAACAGTTTCTCCACCTGCTTGCTGCTTGATCCACCGACAAAATTCAACGCAAGCGACTTTATCTGATCCACTATCAACAATTACAAGATCAGGGAGTTTCATGTTGCATTCGGTACGAGCCTGCTTAACGTCAGCTACTGGGAGTGGCCAGTGTCCCATCGTCGCCACAGTACGACTTACTAGGTCACGTAGAATGTCATCGCCGTTCAGAACTAAGATAGAGAACACTTGGCCTGAGATCTCCTGGTCTATCTTCTTCCATTGACCAGAAACCTGGGAGCCAAATTCTGAATTAGCTGATTCCTTTTCCATGTAAGGAATATCTGCACAAATCAGGGATTCCTTGAGCTGTGGATAGAGAAAATAAATAGCTATTAGTTTTAGCCAATTAGCCAGCTATTTTTAGACTTTTCCTGAGATAATCTATCGCCATGGGGTCTGTCACCAAAGTCGTCTGAATAAACTCAATTGCAATCTTGGAAGCTGCTGTGTTCAGTTTGAAACGCTTGGCTACTCGTTCTGCCACAGCATAAGCAGCGTCTTCTAGAGTATCAAAGTTTTGTTCTCTCATCGCCTTAATTTCTGAATGCCAATCTTTCAGTGATTTATCTAACTTTGCATCTCTGTTTTCACTCTTTGTAGGTTTAAGCAATCCCTTGGAGGCGCCCTTCTTATTAGGGGTTGTTTTTGTTTTCGTAGCCTTTGCATTCTTCGCCATATCAAATCCCAAATTAATTAACCGAATCTGAAAGTTTTTCCTTCATGTTCTCTAGAACTTCCTGATTATGCACCAGAAGTGGAGTTGCCTCTATTGCTTTTGCTTTAAGTAACTCACTTTTAGCCTTTTCTCTCTCATCTAAATAATCGGTGATAAACACTGAAAAGTTTCCTCTTGCTCTAAAATTTGTTGGATCCTCTTCTATTGCTCTATTGTAGAGCTGATTAGCCAAAACCAGATTGCCAAGCATCTCATGGGCTAAGGCCAGATTACCTAAAGCAAATGGGTACTCCCCTTCATTATAAGCAGCTTCAAATAGTTCAATTGCTACCTCTGGTGAGCCCTTGAGCATAGCTACTGCGCCAAGACCATCTAAAGCCTCAGGAAGCTTGCCTATCTCATAAGCAGCTTCAAATGAGGCCTGTGCTTCTTCCAACTGGCCAGATCGAAGGTGGATAACTCCCTGGTCAATTAACTCCATCCCCTTATGGCGATGCTCTAGAGGTGGCGGTTGTGGAACAGTGCATCCTGCCAAAGAGATAAATACTAACAAAATTCCCAATCTCACGCAGCCAACTCCATTAAAACTTGGTCTACTGTATCAGCAGGAAGTGAAATCTCTCCCTTATTATCGAATTTTAAGCCTTCAGCTATCTCTTCAAATGCAAGCACGTGAACACGGAGACCTTTGGCGGCAAGACATTCAAAGAGGAGCCTTCGTGCCCCGCGCGAAGTAACTATGATGTCGCTTTCGCCTATATTTAACCCCCTAATACGATCAAATATTTGCAAAAGATGTTGTGGATCAATCTCTCTTGCTTCCTTTTCTGACTCTGCAAGCAAGACATCAAATACTGGATCCAACGAGAATCCTGTGATGGTGTGGTTTTTTGCAAAACTCGTCGAGATAATTCTGCGCATAGCAATCCGTACTTCTTCTAATAAAACTCTTTCGGAAGAAGCCTTGGGACCGCTTTCGGCTATCGCTTGCAAAATTAGATCAAAGTGCCGAATTGAAATATTCTCTCTTAGCAAAGATTTTAAAAGAATTGTTAACTGCGTTACGGTAATTACACCAGGAACAACCGCTGAAACCAACTCCGGAGCTTCCCCATCAAGGGAATCTAAAAGCCTTCTAGTCATTGAATCATCAATTAATTGTATCCCGTGCGATTCCACTAACCTACTTAGCTCATTTATAATTTCTTCGAGGTTTAGGCTGACCTTTCCATAGAATTTGCCTGCCTCAATACCGCGAATCTTAATAACGAAATTTCCAGGACTTAACTTCGCTTCCCCAAATGCTGGTCGAAGCAAAGATAGTCCATGTTCTTCATGAATATTCTGACGAAAAGTATCGAGTGTTGGGATAAGATCACTTCTTTGTCGCAGCTTACCAAGATCTTCACTCGATAATAGAACTTCCATTGCTGGAACAATCCTGGGATTAAACGTAACACTCGGTCCAACAGCTGGAGCTTCTTTTGGACGCATGATTGCAAAGCCACACAGAATGGATGCCATACATAAAAATGGAAGCGCTGGAAGTCCAGGCAAGCAAGCGATTATCAAACCCACAATTGCAGTTAAGAACTGAACTGATTTCATCGCAGTTAACTGTGACATAAGGTCTTGAGAAACAGAGCTTTCGGTGCTTGTAGTTACCCTTGTAACTATTATTCCTGCAGCGGTGGCATTAAGAAGTGCCGGGATTTGAGATAAAAGACCGTCTCCGACAGTCAGAATGGTGTATTTGTGGAAGGCTGTGCCTATATCAAGGTTCTGCATCCCGATACCCATTATCAAACCACCAACAATATTGATGGCAGTTATTATCAATCCGGCGACAGCATCCCCTTTTACAAATTTCATTGCTCCATCGAGTGACCCATAGAATCTTGATTCTGATTGCAGCTCATCCCGTTTTCTTCGTGCAGTTTCACCGTCTAGCAATCCCGCTCTTACATCTGCATCGATAGACATCTGTTTGCCTGGAAGCGCATCAAGGGTAAACCTTGCTGATACTTCAGCCACTCGCTCTGCACCTTTTGCAACCACAATAAATTGAACTAACGCGATAATTAAAAATATTACAAATCCAACAACTACATTTCCTTGAATAACGACCTTGCCGAAGGCTTCAACTACCTCACCTGCACTCCCGGTACTAAGGATCATTCTTGTTGTAGCAATGTTAAGCGCTAGGCGATAAAGCGTTGTGAGTAAAAGAAGTGTTGGTAAAACAGATAACTTCAGTGGCTCTGAAATGTATAAGCCACTTATAAGAAGTAATATCGCCAGAGTAAAATTGATAACCAAGAGGAAATTTAGGACCGCCTCGGGTAAAGGTACCAACATGGTGGCCACAGTGGCCACAATTGCAAAAGGTACGAAGATCTCTTTACCCACAGGCGATCCCAATTGTATTTTATTATCCTGCTCGGAAGTTTCTTACTGCTGCCATCTTTGATTCATGTTTCGTCTTTTCAATGTTTGATTCCATTGTGATAAATTGTAGCTGCTCTTGTAATTGAATCTGTTTCTCAATCAATCCCTGATACGTTGGATCGATACTAACAACACTTCTGGCAGTACCAGCTACTTCCCCAACGGCTTGCATCACTTTACCGAAAGTCGAGGCCACTCTACTTTTTGGCTCAGGCACAAAGCGGAGCAAATTGCTTACCCCAGACAAATGCGAGCCGATCTTTGAAATGTCACTCATAAAAGTCTCCTTGAATTAATTCCCTCTCATATGGGAAATCGCATAGTTCGAGGAAAAGTTGCTTCCTTAGGAAGTTTTAAAGATATTTTTCCTGGTGTGGCTTTAATTTCGACCTGAGCCCATTCTTTGCCATCAAATGATAACGACCCCTTAGCCGATTCGGGCCAATCAATCTCAATCTCACTTCCTGGACGTAGTGCTAATAATTCCGAAAGAGGTAGTGAAATCGTACCTAGTAAAACTTGCGCTCTTATTTCCGGGGATGATTCTCTGTTATCCATATTGACCTCACTTAATAATAAATTACCCATCTCATTTAATTTTCCGGCGAGTTGGCAATTAAAAGTATTGCTGACTGCAGAAAATAAATATTCATTCGTAGTATATTCTTCATCAAGCTTTTCTAAACTGTGGCAAACAAAAGATAGTTTGAGCGCTACTTCGAAATTAAGATTTGCGTGAGATTCAGGACCAAGATTAAAATCTGGTAGAGCAGCAGTATCGTGCCCTATCCATAGTCCCTCTTTTCGACCACTCAGACAGGTAATCTCTATAAACTTTGTATGGTGTGGAATTATACTTTTACTTAAATATGGCTTTATCTTTGCAACATTATGTGAGTTTGAATTCTGTAAATAAGAAGCGAGTTTGATAACTCCGTGGAAAAATTCTTTCGTGGGCAATTCACTTTTGCAAAGTACAGTCAGATTATCCAAGCTCTCAGTTTCAAGCGAAAATCCAACGGCTTTCTTAGGCCATTCAGCCACTCCTACCTCAATTGAAATAATTTTCTCACTTAAAAACAATCCTAATAGACCACTTATAGCGTTATAAGTACGCTTTGATTCGTCATCGCTATATCGAAGAGAATCTCTGTTGTTAATTGAGAGAAACGCCATCTTCTGCCCACATCTGATTCAACACTATTTCAACCCAACGTCCTGGAGTCAGATACCATTCCTGAAGTTTTTCCTGTGCTTCCTCAGTTATTTTTGTCTCAAATATATCAGATGGAAAATCAATCCCGGATTCAAATGTGGCGGCTGCTAATCGTTCAATCCAATAAATCTCTTCAGCATTGAGGCTACTCATACTCGACTCCGAACTGATTCAAACTCACTTTGAAGTTTGCCGAATCGACGACGACCTATTAACGAGGCGATGCAGGCCCCAAATAATGTAACAAATGTGGCAATCCCGATTACTCCTGAATTATTTGCGATCCATCCCTGCTCTGTTATCACTGCATCAGATGATAATAGAGGAGCACTGACCTGCTCACTTTCAGTAATTGATATTAGAACTGAGATTCTATCGGGGGCGATTCCAGATGCTCCAGCAACAAGTTTTGCAACATCTGCTTGGGCTAAAGTTGGAGTTCCATTTGATAATATTAGTACACTACCAGTGCCACTTTCATTTCCTGAGACTTTACCGAGTAATGGATCTGGCGTGGGCAGATTTAAGTGTACCCTTGCTTCCAAAAAACCAGGGAGGCTCAATAGTGTTTGCTCAATTTCCTGACTTAATCCCCTTTCATACTCAAATTTCTGCGCCTCTCGACTTGAGATAACAGAACCCTTAATACCACTTGGTCTGTTCGTAACTTTTACAACTCTTCTATCATCTAACAATTTTAAGGCAGCCATTGCAGCCGAAGATTCAACTGCAATGGACCATCTTCCATCAGCTTGAACCTTCTTTTCACTATTCATTCCTGCTTGATGCAGCGTGGTTACGATTCGGTTAGCATCTACCTCTTCTAAATTGTGAACTATTTGTTCTTTACACCCCGTAAAAATAAAAATGGTGACAGTTACTATTTTTCTTAACAAAAAATAGTAACTGTCACTATTTTTATTGTGTGAGGAGTGCGTCTTCGAGTTGAGCCTCAACGGCTGCTTCCCGTAATTTTTCCAGAGCTTTCTTATGAAGCCTAGAAACCCATGATTTTGAAAGTCCTGATTCTTCATTTGCGATATCAATGAAACTTTTATCGTGAAAGTAAAAGCTCTCAATTATTAATCGCTCTGGTTCAGATAAAGTTGCTATCGCCGCCAATAATTTTTTACGAATTTTTTGCCTATTAAACTCTTCTTCTGGATTAAGATCATGATTCGCTTCATCATTTGCCTCAACTTCGACCTCCTCAAAACTTAGTCGAAAAGCTAAAGCTCCATCTGCAGCGATATCAAAAACTTTTGCTAACATCTCATCGCCACTCAAATTTCTGGTGGCGTGGCTCTGAACGGTCTCAATATCTGATTCCCTGAGATTTTGGACTGCCTCTAATGCCTTCTGATAACTGTAAGCATTTCGGGAAAGGGAGGAAACTTGTCTGACAGCATCTATGACAGCTCCTCGAATACGAAGATATGCAAACTGCTTAAATTCAACTCCCTTATTTGGATCAAAACTCTCTGCTGCATCAACTAAACCACTATCAGCCGCTGCATTAAGATCTTGCAAGACATCAGCGGGCAAGCTCATACTCTTAACCACACGTTTCACTACCAAGGCAGCAAATGCCCGTGATTCAAGAATCAGATCATGTTTAGACTTCGTTGCTAACTGAGACATCTATTCACACAAAATATCAGGTCCCATCTATTAATCGATATTTA
>CAZYRE010000094.1:0-9785 GCA_964650155.1 uncultured Bdellovibrionales bacterium | reverse complement strand
AACACCCGCGGCCGAGGCGTAAGGGAGCAGCGCTGCTCAACCTTACGCCCCAGCCTTGGATGATCCTAAAGCACGAGCCTTACGGCATCGTAACCTTCCTCACAGACACCGCATGGAAGCAGTACTGCCAGGGCTCTTCACTGCGGATCTCTCGGATGGCCTCATCGATGACTTCGAGGAGATCCCCCGCGTGTACCGGAGGAAATACCGTGAACGTCACCACCTCCTTCGCGCCAAGGTTCAGCAACCAACGTTCAGGAAGTGAGTTGAGAAGCTCAGCCATCTTGCCCTTGAAGGCATCACGCGCTGCCTTGTAAGCCGGGAAGCTGCGTCGCTGATCGGGCAACTCTTCCACCGTAAAGCGGATGACTGCCATGTCCGATGAAATGACGGTGACTTCGTTGACCCCATCACTGGGCAACAAAAGGATATGCACGAAACCCTCCCGAGTTTATGTGCGGACACTAGGAACAACCCTTACCTGACCGGAACGACCGGCCACCTAAGCAAAGACTATTCAGCGTATCCGCACACTAAAAACCTTAAAGCCTCTTCTTCCGCAGAATAAAATTAATCTACGAACCAAGGCCGTTTTAACTTCTGACAAATTTAAAGGATTAAAGAGCGGCGAGAGCTGGAATCGTATACCTCTTAATTTATTCTGAAAAGCCCCATGGAGATAATCTAGACTTATTTACTCTCCCTCATACCAATGCAATAATCCCTCTGCTAACTAGTTGAAATATTAATATGATCGACATACACGAACTCCGCCAAAAGCCTGATAGCTATAAAGATGCCTGTCGTAAAAAACGGCTAAATTTTGATATCGATGCGTTTCTAAAGCTCGACTCAGACTATCGTGAATTAAAGCAGAGCATTGAAACATTGCGTGCTACTCAGAATAAAGCAAGCAAAGAGATCCCAACTCTTAAAGGACCAGAAAAGGAAACTCGACTAAAAGAGATGAAGGAGCTATCAGCTCGTCTAAAGGAAGCTTCGGATCGTTACGTTGAAGTAGAAACTTCTTGGAAGAAAGAACAACTTCTAATCCCTACCATTCCGAGCCCGAAGGTTCCGGAAGGAAAAGACGACACTGAGAATGTTGAGATCAGGAAATGGGGCGAGATTAAAAAGTTTAATTTCTCTGCAAAAAGTCATATCGAACTCGGACAAAGTTTAGATCTGATCGATATAGAACGCGGAGTAAAACTTGCTGGCACGAGAAGTTATTTCCTTAAAGGTGACGGGGCTCTTCTTCAACATGCAGTCTTAGGATTAACTAGAGATACCTTGGCTAAAAAGGGATACACCCTGATGGAGCCTCCACACATCGTTAACTTTGAGGCGATGGAAGGAACAGGGTATTTTCCTGGCGGGGAAGAACAGGCTTACCACCTCGATGAACGGGATGATAAGTACCTAATAGGAACTGCCGAAGTCCCTGTTACCGCTTACTACAAAGATGAAATTCTTGAGGAAAAGGATCTGCCTAAAAGATTCGCTGGGTACTCCCCTTGCTACCGTCGTGAAGCTGGAACATACGGAAAAGACACTCAAGGACTCTACCGGATTCACCAGTTTTACAAAGTTGAGCAGGTCATAATTGGTGAAAATTCAGCTGCTGCCAGTGAAAAATACCACCAAGAGATCCTTAAAAACGCAGAAGAAATTCTGCAAATGCTTGAGCTTCCATATCGAGTAGTTGATGTTTGTGGTGGGGATATTGGACGAGGCCAAGTTTACAAAAACGATATTGAGTGTTGGATGCCGTCAAGAAACAGTTGGGGCGAAACTCATAGCTGCTCAACGTTCCATGAGTTCCAAGCTCGAAGATTGAATCTGCGGTACCGAGATAGCAATGACAAACTCCAATTTTGTCACACCTTAAATAATACCTGCATTGCTTCGCCAAGAATTCTTATCCCCATCTTGGAGATCCACCAGAATCAGGATGGCTCAATAAATATTCCTAAGGCGTTAAGACCTTATATGGGAAATAGAGATAAAATTACTTCAAAGGTTAGTCAGTAGAGTCTATTCCTTGGCCAAAAACCGGCTCAGGTAGTAGCATATTATTATCTGTTAGCAGGAATGCTGTAACGCTTTTGGAAACCCCAATGTCTTGGTTCCCTTTAGTAATCACACAGAACAATTGACCAAGCGAATCAGGCCCTACATCTGAAGCAACACCAAACCTTACCTCATAGTAGCATCCACATAACCGAACAACGATCTCATTTCCAACTATTGAAGTCCTAGTAATTCGAGCTACTTCTAACTCAGAGTTAGATCCGCCTATGCGATCTAAAGCAGCAAGGAGTGCCTCTTGATAAATATCCTTTAAGCTCCCTGGCTTTGGAGACTCTGTTGTAATTTCGTTTAGTATTAGATTGATCGATCTAGAAGCACTAAACTTATCATTGCCAAAAATAGGGACGGTCCTAACTTGAGCCTCTTCAGTCGGCATAATAGGCGCTTCCACCATAAGAACGGAGTTCCAAGGCGAGACTTGCAGGTCGCCACGACTAGAAGAAACTGCCGAGAAATCTATTCCTCCCAGTCTTTCTGATAAGATCTGACTTCTCAGTCTCATATCAACCAAAAATGCCATGTTTGTATCTGAAACCCTAAGATCTCTACCGAAGCAATCTGTGTGACGTGCTAGAGTCGAATCAGGAAAGAATTGATTACTAACGATTCGAGATAGTTTCCTATGATATTCAATTTCGAGCTCCTCCCTTTGTTGGAAAGCCTCTCTTATGCGATGCGGAGGAATCGTTTCCGGATCAGGATAGCCATGCTTATTGCAAAATCTAAAGAATGGGGAGTCGTTACCGAGAATTAACCGATCATACAATGAGTCCTCTACGGCTAGACCGCCAAATAGAGAAGATGGATCAACTGGTAGACGAGCCTCACCCCTATTATGTTCCGGAGTAGAGGCTTCGTCTGGACCAGCAACCACGACAGCTTAAGCGGTCGCAGCTTCGGTCTTCTTTGCGGGAGTCACAACAGCAGGCTTCTTTCTAAGAACTGGACTATTGATGACTAGGGTAGTGCTACTTGACTCACGCTGATACTGAACATCGAGTCCTGTATCATCGATCACAAAATACTTTTTAAGGACGGCTAAAAGATCCCCCTTAAAATCCCCCATCTCATCTCCAGAGAGGCCTGATCTGTCCTGAACAAGGACAAGATGAAGACGACTCTTAGCAAGAGACTTACTAGCTTGAACACCAAATATTTTTTCTTTCAGAGCAGCAAACACGGCTTTAGCTCCCCTAGAACTAAGTTAGTAAAAGTTAGGCTACACCCAAACGGCGTCCAAGCCTACCCCAAAATCCTGCACCTTTGGTGTAGTGGCTGATGGGCACATCTTCACCAATAATCCTGCGGGCAATCCTCATAAAAGCTTGTCCTGCATTAGATTTAGGATTGAAAGGAACAGGCTCACCGGTGTTGGCAGCAACGATAACACCCTCATCACGCTCTACTACCCCGATAAGATCAATTCCAAGGATATCTTGGACATCGTTAACGGAGAGCATATCGCCACGACGAACCATATTAAAATCAATACGATTAATAATAAGTTTCGGCTCAATGCTTCGAGCATGCAGGATGCCAACAACTCTGTCAGCATCACGAATAGAAGCTACCTCGGGGTTTGTAACCACCAAGGCTTTCTCTGCCGCAGCGCAAGCGTTCTTAAAGCCCTGCTCAATACCAGCTGGAGAGTCAATCAATATGTAATTAAACTCTCGCTTGTACTGGTCAATGACTCGCCTTACCTCTTCCTCTGAAACCACGTCCTTTTCATCGGTCTGCGAAGCAGGCAGAAGATAGAGATTGTTTGATTTTTTACTCTTGATAATAGCCTGACTCGGCTTACAAACACGCTTTGCTACATCAACTAAGTTGAAGACAACGCGGCTCTCTAGTCCAAGTATGACATCCAAGTTGCGAAGGCCGATATCAGCGTCAACAACAAGTACCCGCTTACCCTTGAGCGCCAATGCGGCACCAATGCTTGCGGTGACCGTCGTCTTACCGACTCCACCTTTTCCTGAGGTTACGACATAAACTTCCCCCATTTTTTTCTGGGTGTTCTCGCCGTTTCCATTTCCCAAACTCATGACCTATACCTCTATGAGTTAAATGACTAATAGCTACACTTCACCACCGTTTTGAAGCAGCTTTTTTCATAAACTGCTCCACAACGATCATGTTTCCTTCTATTCGCGCTATCTCCGGGACCTTGCCACCCTCAGGAGAACCACGAGAAATTGTTGTGCCGATTCTAAGCTGGGTTGGTTGTAAGCTAAGCGCAAAGATTGTGCGCCCACCCCCAGTTTCATCATAAGCCCCGGCATGGGCAACTCCGCGTAAGGAGCCAAGAACGATGACATCGCCACCGGCGACGATCTCGGCCCCTGGATTCACATCGCCTACGACGATAACCGCGTGCTCACTGTCAATCCGCTGACCTGAGCGGAGCGTGCTGTAGATAATGCGCGCATCCGGATCATCCCAAAGACTGGGGTCAGCCAATGACGCTCCCGACGCAGGCCTTGTGGTCGCTCTCTCTTTGCTCGACGACGATGCATTGTTAATATCTCCAATTCCACTAAATAATCCGATCTGCTCAGTGGGATCTTCATCTAAGGAAGAAAAGTCTGGCTCATCAGAAATCGCCACCTTCTCTTTAACTATCTGGGATTCGCGCTGCTCTTTCTGTGGCAACGGAGTAACACTTGGCGCTGGAATGCTTGCAGACTGAGATTCGCGGACTTTCGAGGATCTTACTGCCACCCCATACTCTTCAAGTAGGAGCTTAGTTAAATCATCAACCAACTGAGACTGAGGGCGCACGCCAACCCATTCAAGAGCGACTTCCTGTCCACCTAAAAAGGACTTCCTTGGGTTCATGAACTCACAAAGCGCAACCTTTAGGCTTTCATCAGTAACCCGACCATCAAGCCGCAAGGTTACTCCATCAGAAGTACCACGCGCAGACACAACACCGCCTCGCGATGTTGCAAGTAAAGAATCCCCATCCTGTGTGCCGCCAGCTTCAACCATGAACCACTCGAACTGCTAATAACGTAAGAAATTACCAAGGCGTTACCGCCCTGTTACTTTAAGTAACTTGTAGCAAGGGCACTTTATCAATAATTTTGAGAGCTTCGCAAGAAAGAAATTTTGGGAGATACTGGCCCTGATGAAAAGCCCATATCAAATAATCGCATCTGGCCTTGGCACTGGATATCTACCTGGAACCCCTGGAACCTGGGGAAGTCTGGCGTACCTAGGCCTATGGTGGACCTGGAGTAAGTTCTTGGACTTCCCAGACATTCTACTTCTTTTAACAGTGTCAATTCTAGCTGTTATAGCTGTCTCCAAAACCCTCGATTCTCTATCAGAATCTGCTGGTAAGGATCCTGGGTTTATAGTTATCGATGAATGGATCGGTATGGGGGTAAGTCTTATTGGACTAGCCTCCGTATCTTTTACGACTGCCGCGATAGCATTCCTCCTATTTCGAGCACTTGATATTATAAAACCAGGGCCAATTAAATGGGTAGAACGAGCGCCTGGGGCTGTCGGTATTATCGCTGACGACTTACTTGCCGGTCTTTGTGTTAACTTTATACTTCGGGTCTTTTTTCTGTGAGAAAAACTCTTGTCATACTAATGGTGGCAGTTTTGCTGCCTGGATGCTCTCCTGGCTTCGTAATGCGTGCCGCTTATGAGCAAAGTAAGATTCTATTAAGAAGAGAGAAGATTGATACAATCTTGGCTCAGAAAAAAGAAGATGAGGAAACTAGGCGAAAGCTTGCTCTTGTTCTTGAAACTAGAAAATTCGCCAAAAGTATCGGTCTAAATCCCGGGGGATCGTTTAAGTCATACTCACCTGTAAAAGGCGAGGCATTAGTGTGGGTAGTGGCTGGATCAAAGCCAACCAAATTCGACCTTTACACTTGGTGGTTTCCAATCGTTGGCTCAGTTCCGTACAAGGGTTTCTTTGAAAAGAAGGACGCTGAACAGCAAGCAAAAGAGCTCGAGGCTCTCGGGTATGAAACTTCTGTTCGTGGTGCCGATGCACTCTCTACACTTGGCTGGTTTGACGATCCCGTATTAACAACACTGATTCGACATCAAGATGATTGGATCTCAAACACAGTAATTCACGAATCTCTACACTCTACAGTCTGGATTCCAGACAACGTCCCTTTCAATGAAACTCTTGCAAACTTTGTAGGATTTCAAGGGTCAATTAATTTCTTTGAGCATTCTCATAATGAAAGCAACTTAAAAATTGCTCAAAAGAGATTGCGGATGGAGATGGGATTAGGTGATGTCATCTCTGCTCTATATGACGATCTTAACTCATTATACGAAGGCGGCGCTCCTGAAGAAATTAAGCTTAAGTACCGCGAGCAGATATTCGAAAAGCATATTTCCCCTCTTCGCAAAAAATTTCCTGACCTAAGAGCTCTGTCTAAGATTAATAATGCTGAGTTAGTACAGCTTAAATTCTATCTGACTAAGTTCGATCGGTTTCGAAAGCTGTACGAAACCAAGGGCGCCTCATGGCCTAATTTCCTAAAAGCGGTCAAAGCAATTGCTCAGGCGATGAAATCAGATAAGTCAAAAGACCCATTTCAACTCCTGGAAGAGCAAATTGCTCAACATTGAAAAGAGGGCCGCAATCTATCATAATATGACAACGCTGCTCTCTGCCCCTAACTGAAGGCCTACTAAATGTTTGCTGATAATATTAATAACAGGATCTCGAAAGTTACAAGCTTCGTTGTCGCGGGCTTTGATCCTAAAATTGAAAACTTCCCTAAATTCCTAACTGACCGTCTTTGTAAATCTCCTAGTTCTCAGGATGAATTAATATACCAAATCTTAATTGACTTTCATTCACTAGCTACTGAAGCGATCTCTGACGCCGCGGTAGCAATAAAGCCAAACTCTGCCTTCTTCGAACAGTATGGGATCGGCGGACTTAAGGCCCTTCGTGAGATTTGTACTCACGCCCAAAAAGCTGGAATGCCAGTTATCATGGACGCAAAACGCGGGGACATAGGCTCAACGGCGGAAGCTTATGCCAAAGCATATCTTGGAAGCTCTAATTTGTGTGGCAACCCCTTTCAAGCATTCTCCTGTGATGCTCTCACAGTTAATCCATTCCTTGGATTTGATACTCTTGAGCCGTTTATTAAAGAGTGTAAGGAGCACGGCAAAGGAATCTTCGTACTTACAAAAACATCAAACCCAGGCTCTGCTTCTATTCAAGGAGTTGTTGATTCCAAAAATGACTTAAGCATTAGTGAGTCGGTCGCAACCTGGATCTCAGAAAACGGGAAGGTTTTGCTTGGCAAATCGGGGCTATCTGGGCTTGGGGCAGTGGTTGGCGCGACATACCCAGAAGAAGCCCGCAAAATGAGATCGATTATGCCGAATAACATTTTCCTTGTCCCTGGCTACGGTGCACAAGGAGGAACGGCTAAAGATGTGCTGCCTAATTTCAACTCCACTGGTAATGGCGCCATAATAAACGTTTCGCGGGGATTATTTGGTAGCTTCCCATCCGAGGTAGATTCAAAGCAAAAATTACAGGAAGAAATTATACGCCGCCTAAAAGTAATAAATGAAGATATAAACTCTGCGGTTAAGTCGCATTATAATAAATGAAAATGTTCCCGTCCTCCTCCTCTCGCTCCAATCCGGATTCTAGCTTCACCGAGAGCTCTCTTGTCTGCTACGAAAATAATGCCAGCATAGTCTTGGGTGCTATTATTAGTAGCAAAAAAGATAAATTTAGAGTGCTCAACCATCGTGGCAGTGAAGTTGAGTTATCTTCCGATCGACTTTATCCGATACCAGGTAGTATTCCGACAAACCTTGAAAAATCTTCTGATAAAGTATCTTTCCTTCAACAGCTCTTTACTTCGGCAGAAAATCAGCAATCCAACATAGATCTATCAACCGTTTGGGAATCCTTTGAAGGGCAAGAAAGAGAAGTCACTACAAAGCAGGTCTGTGAATTATTTTTTGGCAACAATGACACATTAAATCACTTAGTCACACGATTTGCACTGTTAAACGATCAGGTTTATTTCAAAAGAAAAAAAGATACCTTTATTT
Source organism: uncultured Bdellovibrionales bacterium (assembly GCA_964650155.1). Classification (GTDB taxonomy): domain Bacteria; phylum Bdellovibrionota_C; class UBA2361; order UBA2361; family J135; genus JAWXBT01. Next base: position 1,622 of record CAZYRE010000094.1, on the reverse strand, counting down.
CTAGATTAAAAGACGCTGTCACATCACTTCTAGAGTCAAAGGCTGCTGCGGAGAAGCAGGAACGGAAGATAGATACTTTAACCGAAGAGTTGCGATGCAAATTAAAAGATCCCTCCTTCCAATTATCTCCCGAGTCGCTACAACTTCTGATGCCACTAGAAGACCTGGCCGCCGAAGCAGCTGAAGGCACCGTATCCAAAGAGGCTAGAACTTTACTTGGAAGTCTGACCGATCGTCTTAGCATTGCTCAATCAGGCCGACCTGAAGATAGGGCTTTAAATCTACTTCGCGCAGTTGGACACATAACCGATCGCACAAATCTTTCATTCTTCAAACACAGACCGAGAGTAGAATTTTCTGAACCCGTACTAAAGGAAGCAAGTTATATCTCTAGCCAAAGCGCAGAACATGCTGCTGATCGAGTGGACTTTCGTCAATTAGCTACATTCACGATTGACGACGTAAGCACTAAGGACATGGACGACGCCCTCTCGTTAGAGAAAACGGACGAGGGATACCGTGTGGGAATTCATATAACCGACGTAGCCTCAGTAATCAGCTCAGAATCTGTACTGAACAATGAAGCCAGCCAAAGAGCGACTACGATATATTGTCCTGAGAAAACTATTCATATGTTTCCGGAAGAGCTCTCTCAGTCTCGACTAAGCCTACGAGAAGGAACTGACACTCTTTCGATATCTTATCTCGTTGAATTTGACTCTAATTTCTCAGTAACTGGATTTTCATTCTGTCCATCTATCGTTCGTATTCAGCGAAGACTTTCATACGATCAGGTTGACGAGATTCTTCTTAGAACTCCATCTGACAAAATCGAAGGTGACCTTCATTGGTTTAACGATTGCGCAAATAAGTTGGAGGTTGACCGAATCGATCGTGGCGCAGTCAGAGTGGATCGCAAGGAGATTGCTATCTCAGTATCTGCTTCAGGAGAGATCACCTGCTCTGAATATGATGAGGGTAGCCCGGCAAGAAGTCTTGTTGGCGAAATGATGATATTAGCTAACAGATTATCAGCTGAGTATTGTCACAATCACAGTATTCCCTGCATTTATCGATCTCAGCCAGAGCCCGACGTTGATCCATTCAGTAATCCAGATGGCGTACCAGAAGGCCCTGCTTATGACTACTTAATTCGATCTCGCCTTAAACGCTCATCTATCTCTACAGAGGCACAACCACACTCAAGTCTCGGCCTGGCTCTTTACACACAAGTTACCTCACCAATTAGGCGATATCTGGATCTGATTATCCAACGACAAATGCTACATTATCAAAAGCACAACCGCCCATTGTTTGACAGCCCAGCCCTGCAGCAAATTATTCATGAGGCCGACTCCCCACTTACGTTAGCTAGATATCTTTCTCAAGAATCAAGACGATTTTGGATGATGCATTACTTGACCGAAATTACTCAAAACGATCCTGTAATTCTTGGAACTGTAGTCAGAATTGATCTACGAAACCCGCTGGTGACTCTTGATAGACTCGCCTTGACTGTCATGGTCGATCTCGGCCGTCAAGTTAAACCTGGCGATCGATTAGCATTAAGAGTTGTGACTATCAGACCGCAACGCGACTATATTAAGCTCGAAGAGATTTCT
>CAZYRE010000093.1:0-9845 GCA_964650155.1 uncultured Bdellovibrionales bacterium | reverse complement strand
TAGATACCCCTCAATCACTAGAACACGTTCTATAAAATTCCGTCGCGTTCCTGGATCCATAAGACCAATCGACTTTAAAATTGAATCGCGAATTGGTTCGTCTTTGTTAGCATTTAGTAAGGCAGATAATGCGCTTAGTTGATTTATCTTCTCAGAATCTAATGCAACAGAAACTAAGAAATTTGCACCCATTGGTTTTAATCGCGCCAAGACATACCCACTACCAGCAACCACATCTTGGTTAGTAGAAGAGTTAATATTCTCTGAAAGATTGGAAACTATTACGCCACACGTGTCTTCATTCTCCATCCCTCTACGAATTATTTCAGCGCGTACTGAATCCCGCTTATTGAGCGAGAAGCCTTCTAATTCGTTAGGATTACGTACAAAATACAAAAGAACATCCAACCTTATATCACTTAAAGGAAATCTAGACTGCTGGGCGGGAAGTAACCTGTTATGTGCGACACCTCGGGCGTGGTTGTTATCTCCAATTGCGAGATCGAACAGAGCATTATCGCAGCCATTTTTTGTGTTATGAATACATTCGGCTATGAACTCAGAATCTGGACGATTAGGATCCTTAAGGTACTCGGCCAGTTTAAGTATGATCTTGTCATCAGCAATCGCTGAAATTCCCCTTAGAAATCCTAGTCTAGAATCACGCGGATGAAGTTGTTGTTGTCTATGAAGAAAGGTATCAACGACTTCGCTACGAAAATCTGGATGCCCTTGAGCGACCCTATTCCAAACCTCCTCTATGCCATCTCTATAGCTACGGCGCTTTAAATAGGAATCTATGAGCACAGGGAAAATGGCATCTTTGTGTAATATGGCATTCTCACTTAGCCAATTAGTGGCAGCCACCCGCTCTACATGTAACGGATCTTTCCTTAAAAGTGCAGTAACCTGCTGCATAACAAAACCATGCAGTAATTCTTGGTTTAGAGAAACTTGTATAGGAGACGCCTCTGCACCGGCAATGCCGGGAGTTGGATCTAGCATATTACCACCACCCTTAATCCAAATCAGACCAGGTGCGGATACTATATGAGGTGTAAAATGCTAATCAAGGAAAGCTGCAACGCTGACAATTCATAGAGAATAAATCTCATTTTCGATCCCCTACTGGTCGAAAATACCCATCTTCGTCTAATACAAACGGAAACTTATTATCTTGTAAAAATGCGTGAAGTTTAGAAACAGGAGTGGCTAGGCCCATATGTGGGATGATAGTGGGTCTTGCTATACCTTGTGTATAGATTTTACTAAAAAGTCCTATGACTTTATGATCTCCGGCCCTAAATACACCGCCACCGGAATTTCCAATAAAAGTTGGTGCTGAGATCATTATATAAGTTTCATTGCTTTCGCTCGCCTTATGGGTAACATCACTTACTATGCCTTCTGTTGGTAAAGGGTCCTCGCCTAACGGACATCCCACGGCAATTACTGAATCAAAAACATTTGTACTTGCTGCCTCTATGGATGAAGCAAACTTTGCAGGAATAAGGTCTGAGGACTGAACTTCTATTAAAGCCAGATCTGAGATAACATCCTGATAAAGTAACTTTGCTTCAAAAGCAGTTGCGTGATCGTATAAATCGTAACTATGTCCTTCGATCATTAATTCCTTATTATCAGCACTACTCACAATATCTCTAATGACATGCCATGCAGTAACTACGTAACTCACACCGTTGTCCCCTCTTGCAAGCACTACTCCAGAACCAACAGATTCGTCATCTTGCAACTTTACAACAGGTAATCGCGTTTCAATTGTTTTTCGTAATGTTGGATCTAAAGGCATGAGCCCAGCGGTCGCAGAGCCATTGATATCGTTGCCTGATCTTATGAGCTCTAATGCTCGTTCTGCCTTAACTGCATCAACTGCTTCAGCAAAAAGACGACTTCGTTCCGCTTCTAAAAGCTTTGGCAACTCACGAGCTAAAAGTTCCGGCAAGCGTTTCTCAACCTCTTCTTCTAAACGAGCTTCAAAATCTGTACGCTCCTCTTTCAGAGCAGCTTCTACAGCATTCGATTTTTCAATTTCAAATATCTCACGTCTATCAGAACCTTGATTCGGATCTCGCTCCATCTGTATGCAGCTAGGTGCAATTGTCATAACAGCCAAACTTAGCCCGGAAGAAATCGAGTTGCGCTGACTAAACATAGTAGTCCTAAAATTAATTATTCTTTGTGGTTAACTTACGGAAAAGAGCGACCTTGCCTCAGATATACAATCATTACTCGCGAAAAGCCATTTATAATTCAAAGAACCTCAAGTGACTGACTACTGGAATAACTTACCATTAAATTACATCACTAAAAGCATTTTTTTCTGGATATTCTCCTCCTCCAGGAGTATGATCAAAAAAGCTATCAATATTCTTTGATAACAATAATCGAGTAAAAACCTTTCAGAGTAAGTGGTCAGGATGCGCAAAGCATGCTGACCGCTTACCCCTACCCATAGGAGGTGTATATGGGGTTTTTCTCGTCGCGAAAGGATAAGCCGCCAGAGATACAGTACGACAAGAGTTGGCGCTGGGGACCGTCAACTAACGGCGGTGACGGCGTAATCATAGACCTTCGGTATGCAGAAGCAACATCGGCATCACAGCTTCTGCATAAGATCGATGAACTGTTCAGCAAGCTCAAAGAGCCAGCCTGGATTGAAGAGGAGAATCCACTCTTTAGTAAGCACTGGGGATACCGCAAAGTCAGCTTAACTGACTGCACCGTAGTCAACATCTCCGCTTGTAACTTAACTTTCCCTGGATACAAAACTACCGGGGACGTCGTGGTACCAACAGTAACTCTTCCGAAAGCTCCACCTCTTGATGATGCTGAGCTAGCTCGCGTGATTTCGCTCTTTCCAAACGTCAAGACGCTCTTCTTGAAAGATCAGAGCATGTTGACGTATCTGGGATTGGAACGGGCACTCTCTCCACTCGAGCAACTTCAAAGTGTTGTCCTAGGCCCTACCCTCGGCACACAGCTCACTCCTCTCGGCGTCGTGCAACTCAACAAAAAGATGTTCAATCAATACGGTCGGTCACCCGGACTGAACGTTGCCATGTACTCCATGTAAGACCTCGCGGTCTTTACATGCAAAGTGGCCTAGCTACCAGCTGACATCTTTTCAAGCCGCTGTTCTCCGATTCACTTCGGAAAAGGTTCTCAACATGGTAGGGGGACAGCGGATTGCATTAATTACTGCCTCCCTTAATGCGATCGGATCCATTAGAGCCTTCGTCACCCTCTCTTTATGTGTAATTTTAGTTTCAACAGTATTCTCGATTATAAGCTTATCTAAAACATGCTTGCATGATTTTACCAAACAACAGAATCCATAGTCGTTGCTCTCTATGAGCTCCACTCGATCTAAACCGTTATATTTCGCTACTTTTATCGACATTGAATTATTATCTGCAAGGAGGTAGGCAGCATAATTAAAATCATCGTCAGTGTTTAACAAATCAAGGTTTGGAATAAATTGATCTGAAAGTGAAAATCCCCGTTCTTGATAAAAAATTCGTAGCTGCTCAAAAGTAAGACTCTGTTTCGGAGAACGAATCTGCCCATAGCATAAATTTGCCTACAAGATCAGTTTAATAAAGGTATGAGCTGTGTGAAAATAACCAAATATCTAATGATATTAGGTGGTAAGGAATCAATTGCCTACTATTGAAAATTCTTGCATAACTTCAATGATTCTTGGTCGATTAGCACATTCTTTGTGGGGCGTATGAAACGATTAGGTCATTCTTCTTTAATTTCTTTTCTCTTTCTTTTTTCTACACTTATAATTTCTCAAAACGTTCAGGCAGAGCGATTTGTTAGGATAAAGGGGAAAGCATTCCCTACTCTTCCAGCTGCTAAAAGTATTGAACCTATAGTTAAACTCTTAGCACCCTTATCCGGAACGACCTTAGATGGAACAGCTTCTGCTTTTTATAATCCGGCGACAGAAGAGATCTTGGTGGCAGGTGCATTTACTGCCCTAAAAGAACTCTCCCTCAAGAGAAAGACGCTGGCAATTTTTGTTAACGGCGATCCTATCCCAGCAATTGTAAAGCTGAAAAAGAAAGTGATTGTATTTCAGGGAGAAAACTACCGTTCTGGAACATTTGTTAAGGCCTTACAGGTGCCTCGCGATATGCGCTGGCCTATGCGTAGTATCTCTGTAGAGATAGCTAACCTAGGCAACAATAAAGTCTTAGCACGGGATCGCCTCTCTTTTTACGACATGCGTGATTCAGGAGGGGCTGATGCTCATGCCCCTCTCAATACAGAGATCTTCGGCATGGTTACCCAACTTACTGATAGTGGAATTGGCAATGTGAACGATCCAAATCAACTCTCTGGAATGGAGATTGCTTATCTTTCTTCTCTGCCTCAGCCTGATTTGGCTAGTTTTAACACTGACTTTACAGCGAATGTAAACACTATTCCTACTCAAAGTTCAAACGGATTAGAAGCTTGCATCCCTTATGAAGACCTAACTGAAAATAATTTTTCTCAGGCAACTCAATTCGGTCCTTACTTCGATGCTCTAGCCTGGGCTGTCGGAGATCATATTGCTTACGAAGCGGCAGATGATGCTTGCGATGCCTTACCTAATCCTGCTGCAATATTAGCCTGTAAAGTGGCTGCTTTTGCTGGTTTCTGCGTACACAACAATCCACAAGCTGATGATTTTGAACTCTGCGTTAATCGAATTGATGGTGATGTTGAAGAAGCAAATATGACCACTGCGACTGATGCTTCACTTAAGTTTTTACCGGCAAACTCTGGTTTCAGAGCTAAAGTAGAATCAGATGTAGAATTAGGACCCATCAGTGCTCGAGTACATGGCAAGATGAGAAACCTTTTTGTTCGGTGGAAAAATAGTGCCTGCGTATATCGTCCTAACTTTAATCTAAATGATAGCGTAATACCTACTAAACCTTGGCTAGATACATGGACCTCCTGTCCGAACTTAAGGATAAATCTAGCAGGCGCCAGCTCTTTTATTATAGGCGGATTACCTTCACGATTTGATATCGAGGTAAATCCAACTGATCCTGAATCGCTAAGGGCTACGGTAAATCAATCCGGAAATTTAGAGCCGATATTACCCATCTCCGATCCTAATCATGAAAATTGCGGACTAAGCTTCATCAGTTTAGATGTTGCAGGTATGCTAGATGGCTTAGTTGATAATGTAATGACTAAACTTAATAGTACCTGGTTCAGTGGTCCAGTTAGCGCACCAGAAGCTAGAGCTCTTACAAAACTATTAGCTCCTTATCGTCTAGGAAAATACGATCTCCCTGGGCACGATATAGAAACTAAAGTTGTTTCAATCGGAAGTGACACGAATGTTGGAATGAGCGTATTTTGGGAGACCGATGTGATCTCACCGCTTGCAACTGTTTTGGCGAATCAGAAACAAAATTTCTTCTTTCAGCCGGCTGGTATTTTCGGATTTTCAAACAACGCCGAAGATCATCACGGTCAGCACTTTGATATATCGTATACAATTACGACTGGATTATTGAATCGAATCCTTAATACACGTGGAGCTTCCAGTAATTTACATTTTCAATTTAAGCCCACTTGGGAGGAGTTATCCGTTTTTGGTGTTCAAACACCCGCAGGGGCTTCACCAACTGATAATGCTGTACTCAACAAGAGCACCATGAAGCAATTTCATAGCGCTTTTAAGGGACTTGGAAATTCACAGGTAGAAATTTTCGTTGAGCCAATGTTCGATCCTTTCGTTTACATGCCAGTGGATCCTACCGCGGGAATTACAATTCCTGGCGTTGGCTCTCCGATGGCTTATGGGCTTGAGAATCTAAGTGTCGTCTTTAAAACAAAAGACACTAAGGTAAATGGGGTTAAGGTAAAGGGCCAAGTTGTAATGCGTGCTCACGTTACCTTCCTCGCCAGAGACTTTAGTCTTAATATAAACAATGCAATCAACGACGTTTACTTAAATCCAAATCTCGATCAGGCTAACTGGGAAGGGAATGTAGTAAGCAACAAACTTAATGGTTGCGCCATGTATGCTCATTATCCAGGAGTTGGTCAGAACTGCGAAAGATCACTTGAGGATAAAATTGCTTCTTTAATCAGAAATCATATCGAGCAATCGATTGAGAATTTCGTTTCACGCGTACCATCGCCGAAATTATTTAATGTGCTCGGTGATGCCACTGATCCCGTTGAATTCCAAAACCAGAGCAAGCGACAGGAAGGCCAGAATATTACTTATTTTGGACAAGTTAGACGTCCGTAATAGGTTGGATTTTTGGTGATCACTTAATTAGCCAGATCTATTGAGGATAAACTATCTACCTACCCCAACTGAGCTTCTTACGGAGAATTTCGAAGTAAGTTTGGGATGGGGATCGCACGAAGATAACTGAATTCGGGGATTTGGTGACGGTAACGGTGTCGCCAACTTTCAGGTCTTTTCCCTTCTGTCCATCTATCGAGAGAGCAATTTCACCATCGTATTTAGATACGGAAAGTGAGATAGCGCATTCATTCGATAATACTATCGGACGATGAGTTAGAGAGTGGCTGCAAATTGGAGTGACTACAACTACGCCGAGTGTGGGGAAAACAATAGGTCCGCCAGCTGAAAGTGAATATGCAGTTGAGCCTGTTGGGGTAGAAACTATAACTCCATCGCACCTAATTGAACTAACCTCGTTCCCATCAACCTTAAGATCGATCTCGACTAATTTATCAAATATACCTTTATGGAAAACAACATCATTAACAGCCTGAGCGGAAAATATCTCTTTACCTGCGCGAGTAACTGAACAAGCAAGCATGGATCGGGTTCCAAACTTAGCAGTACCGTCCATTACTGTTTTTAGAACATCAAATAACTCCGTAGGGGCGATCTCTGTTAGGAATCCAAGCCGTCCGAAATTAACACCTAACATGACTGGCGGACGGCCACGAACATGGCGACCCACTCCGATAAGAGTTCCGTCACCACCCAGGGCAACGATAGGATCGCAGGTTGTGGCGATAGATTCAGCAGAACCGCCACCCTTCATGCCTAAAGCAGCAGCTGAAGAATCCTCTGCTATTAATTCATGTTTATTTTGGGTAGCCCAATCAATAAGCTTACGTCCGAGCTTTACAGCTTCGGGAACGCCGGCTCTAACTACCAGTCCTATCCGTGCCATAAAGGTCGTTTCTCACATCTCCATCGGTTGACGCAACCTTGAACCCTTCATCGCCATTTCCTTGGAGCTCATCAGTACCGTTTGAGGCAACAGCTGTGCTCTTAAGCCCCCAAAAGCCACCTTCCGCATTGATTCTTTCCGGTGTCCTAAACTCGGTTCCAGACAATGTAGCAACTGTTCTTCCTGGAATCGAAGTTACCGAGTCATAAAGACCATTCCACTGAGAACGGTAAGGATCAGGTAATGCGTCAGTAACATAAGCGCCGTTATATCCAGCAAGTTCAATTGCGCCATTACCAACAAGGTAAATTAAGTATGGGGGGAAAACTATCGATGTAGCGACTTTTGCTACCGTGTCTCCCATCCCATGACCGAAGGCCCAGTTTTTGCCGCCGGTACTGACCATTTGCTCAGCCTCTTCATTTGAAACTGGATTGTTAACTGTATCTAGAATTGTTGGCTCAGGCTCCTTCTTTTTAAAAGCAGTCGAGCACCCTGAAAGTAGAATTAAAGAAAAAAAGGCGGCTGCAGTGAGCCCAATGGCACGAGTAAGCATACTCCCTCCCTAAAAGAGTATTAAGATTCCCACGATGCTGAAAAGCGTCTCAATTTCACTGTCTCGCCATACTTAAAAACAACGTCTCCCAACAGTATGGCTGGACCCTCTAAAAGTGCCGTAGGACGGGCTTTTTGGAAAGGGTAGATTTATTAAGAAATGAGATCCAACTTTCCCCTTTCTAAAGCATCAAATATCTGGGAGTCTTTTGTAAACGGGTGATTTATATGAGATCTAGAGTTATTGCTCTTCTGGGGGTTTCCGCTGTGGTGTTTACCACCCTTGCCTCCTCGTACATTGAAGCTCAAAGTTTCACAGTCCAACAGTTTAAAAGAAAAAACAGAGTCGGAGAAGGTAAAGCTCCTGCACTTGGGACCGTTAGGTATCCTCCAGCCATCAAACAAGGTGAAACAATAGTCATGTTCGCCGATGGAGCAGATCCTGATGGCGATCCAACTTTCATAGATTGGTATGTAAACGGTCGCCTCTTCACTAGCCAAAGTGAAGCTCCATACGGAGTGCATATCGGGCCAGATATTTACGGAACTCTCCCGGTAAGAGTTACAGTTGCAGTAAGAACCGATCAGGGTGATGTGAGCGTGGCGAGACTAGCGATTACATCTACTACGTTCGCTGATACGTACAGCTGCACATTTACTCACGGAGATGTCTCTGTTACCACTTCAGGAGTTATCCCAACACAGACAGGAAATACCGGACTCGCCGTTTCATTCGAAGGAAGTGATTCCGATACTGGTGATGATGTCACCGTAGTTGCAAGCCTAACACTTAGTGGCAAAACAGCATCAGGATCAATGACCTCAACTCAAAACTCATCGTCTCAGCTATTTGGAGCAAGTGGCACAGTCACTTACTCAAGCGACGGAGTTACAGTCGATTCGTTTACTGTATCTGACTCTGGAGACGGAGCTACTCTCTCCTGCTCATAAGAGGCCCTGCTCATAAAGAGGTATTTTAAAGCAACTTGAAAAGATCAGAGTAACCGCATACTCTCCTACGCTGCGTGCGAAGAGAGCCCGTAGCTCAGCTGGATAGAGCGTAAGCCTCCGAAGCTTAAGGTCGCAGGTTCAACTCCTGTCGGGCTCGCCAACATAAAAGTTCCCTTCAAAGGTAACAGTGAAGATATTTTCAATACCGGTACTTGGTTCAGTAGCAATAGTGGCAATTCTTGTAGCCGTTCCCTGGTACATGCAAGAAAACTTATCAGGTAGTAAGCCTACCGTGCAGTACGATACCTACATGCGAGAACAGGTTAGGTCCGAGAACTTTGATGAGGAACTAAAGGCCCTCTCTAAAGCAGCAGAAAGTAACCCTAAAGACATAAAAAGCTGGAAGGCCCTCTCTAATAAATTGGCCGATAAGATCTACTCCTCCCAAAGTGAACCACCTCAAGGAATGATTCTTGAGTTAATTGACTCACTAAGACATGTACTTGAAATCGAGCCCGGAGATCCTGAAACCCTTCTCAACATGGCTAATTTGAATTACAACTTCCAAGTTTTTGATAAAGCCGCCGAATACTTTGAACAGTATCTAAAAGTCGCGAAAGAAGACCACACCTCTAGGGCAACTTACGCAAGCGCACTAAGCTTCCTCGGCAATTTTGATGAAGCCGAAAAGGAACTACTCTACGTAATAGCAAAGGAGCCTACCCATTTTCTTGCCAGAGCTAATCTGGCGATCTCCTACGCATTGGCTGGGAATAAAGAAGCTACAAAGAAGGCAAGTACAGAGGCCCTTAAATACGCAAAAGATGAAGAGACCGGAAAGAAATTCTCACAGTTCATAGAACAAATCTTAGCTCCAAAAACACAGCAGGTAGATAACAGTGCTCCAACTGAGATGCCTCGACCATCGGGTGAATTCACAAACCTTGAAGCCTCAATTAGGAGTAACCCAGTGGCTGGACCAAAATTTGTATTCGCTAAAGCCGGCGCCGATAAAACAATAGAGTTGCACTTTGCTAATTTCCCTATGAAGGCTATGCCTCCATTTGCTAGAGAGAAATTCTTAAGCGGTATTAAAGATGCGATTAAGAAAGAGGGGCTTGAGCAGAAATACAACGAAGTAAA
>CAZYRE010000092.1:6486-9872 GCA_964650155.1 uncultured Bdellovibrionales bacterium | reverse complement strand
GAGTACTAATTAAAGTGCCACCATTATTAAGGCAGGCATCGCCGTAACTTCTGCCCTGGCCATGTGTAAGTAATGGGGTGAGCACAGATTGGTTGTTCTTTGGCAGTTCGTCAGTTAACCACCAAAAGTTATGAACTTTAGCCGGAGTAGATTTTGGATACCGGCCCCAAGATTCGAGCATTGCATTTACCATTAATTAAATAGCGAGAAGTGTAATTACAACCGCCAATTCGCCAACAATGTAACTTGGCTTAACCTTAAGGGCAAAAATAGACCATCTTCTACAGCCTTGATTTTCTCTTAGATAGGACCAGTCGTTTCCTTAATTGTTTCGTGGATATTTATTTTGAACGCTATGTGTAAAAAAGTAATAATATCAATTGGATGCAATTTTTGGCTATTTATAGCCGTCATGTATTCACGTAAACCTTGCTTTTATGCCGTCACTTATCTACACGAATATATGTTTTATGCCGTCATATATTGATATATAATCAGAGCGTATATGCTTAAGCGTGATATATTCATAAATTTTGATTTCTGGCTAAGTCAACGGGATAGGCGACCACTTATCGTTCGTGGTGCACGTCAGGTTGGAAAGTCCTTCGCTATTCAGACTTGGGCGAAGAAGAAATTTGGTTCAGCTAATCTTTTGGAGATTAACTTTGAGGAACAGCCAAGCTTTAAGAAGATTTTCGATCAAGATTTAGATGTAGAAAGAATCTTAGATCAGATAAATTTTCTTACAGGATTTGACCTACGTTTGCCTGGAAAGATCTTATTCCTAGATGAGATTCAAGCAGCACCACAGGCACTTGCGAGTTTACGCTTCTTTTACGAGAAGCGGCCCACCCTACCAGTTATTGCAGCGGGATCACTCTTAGAGTTTGCACTGTCGGAAGTGAGCGTGCCTGTTGGTCGTGTAGAGTACCTACACATGTTTCCTCTTTCGTACGCACAGTTTCTGAATGCTATCGGCAAAGAATCTTTAGCTAGTTTTTTAAATCAGTACGACTTTAAGGAGCCCGTACCTGAACCGCTGCATGCTCAGTTACTAGAATATTTAAAGTTATTTTTTAGAATCGGAGGGATGCCAAAAGCAGTATCTGCATATGCAGATACACGGGATGTTGGATCTGTTAGTCGGGAGCATGAGATCTTACTAACAACTTATCAGGAAGATTTTTCCAAATATGCTAAGCGTAGACAGGTAGAAAGCATCGAGAGCGTTTTTAATAAGATTACAAAATTTGTCGGACTAACTCGGGTTAATTACAGTAAAGTTGACGAGCATCTTACTGCTGGCAGAGTAAAGCGTTCAATCGAACTACTAGAGAAAGCTCGTGTGCTTACACGGTGTGAATGCACTGTAGCATCAAGCCTACCTCTAAAATTTCATGCAAAAGAGAGATTTTTTAAGCTTTATTTTGTTGATATCGGATTACTGCAACACTCACTCGGCTTTGATTGGCGGAATCTGGATCTAGATATCGAATTACCTGATCTTGCAAGAGGAGCATTGGCCGAACAATTTGTCGCTCAAGAGCTTATTCAAGCTCGTTCTCAAGGCGATCTCTATCGTCCCTACTGTTGGGATAGGCCAGTGCAAGGTGCCGATGCCGAAGTTGATTTTATTATCGAGTACCAAGGTAATGTCGTACCGCTTGAAGTTAAGAGTGGGCTAAAAGGTTCACTCTCAGGGTTGTATACTTATATTAGAGAGTTCCAACCAAAAAAGTCTTTTGTAATTTCTCAGAGGAATTTAGAGCAGCTAAATAATATAACTTGGATTCCTTTATATTTAGCTACGACGCTTGCAAGACGGGGTAGCTAAACAGCCAGCAGTGTAATTACAACCGCCAATGCGCCGACAATGTAGCTTGGCTTATCCTTAAGGGCAAATAGGATTGGGTCTTCGTGAAGCTGTCCTCGATGAGCAATAATCCAGACTCGACCTACCCAATAAAGCAGTAAAGGGCAGATTAGCCAGAGAACCTGAGGATGCGAATAAAGCCTGGTTACCTCATCACTGCTTACGTAGAGAGCCATGACCATAGCAGAGATATATCCACTAGAAGATCCAAGTTGAGCTACCTGCTCTAAATCACCAGCCACATATCCCCTGCCCTTAGCTGATTCCTGCTTCCTTTCGCGCATGCCATGAAGCTCTGAAAATCTTTTAGCAAAAGCTAAGGAGAGAAACATAAACATAGAGAAGGCTAGCAGCCACTGAGACATCGGAATGTTTACTGCCAGCGATCCGGCAAATAAACGAAGAGAGTAGAATGAAGCAAGTACTACGACATCTAATACCGCAATCTTCTTTAGAAAGGTTGAATATAAGCTTGTTAGGACTGCGTAGCAGAGAAGGATATTAAAAAAATCCCCTTCTACTCTAAGCGCAAGAGCAACACTGATTCCGAGCAACACGGGAATCATTGCCATGCCGAATCCAAGCGAGAGATCTCCAGAGGCAAAGGGCCGATTCTTTTTAGTTGGATGTTGTCTATCGGAACTTAAATCAGAAAGATCGTTAAAGATATAAAATGCAGAGGCACAGAAACAGAATGAAAAGAAAGCAAAGAAAGATCTAGCGATCAGTGTCGGATCGTTCCAGCGATGAGCTAAGAAAAGTGGAATTAGTAAAAGTAAATTTTTGACCCATTGATGTGGTCTTAAAGCTTTAATGATACTTATTACTGTAGAATTGTTACTCACAAATATTCGATCGAAATTAATGTTTCCCCCAATTCTACGAGCATGCGAATTGGATTTAGCCACAATAATAGAATTTTGAGACTCCCTCCATATCTTTCTATCTCTAATTTCATTTCCGGCGTAGTCAAAAGTGCCGTATTTAGATTTTAAAAGCTCAAGTTTTCGTGACCCAGTTCTGTTTACCTTCCCGTCGCTGGCAAGAATCTCATCAAATATCTGTAGATGATTTGAAATCGGAGTAGCTATAAGTTCATCGCTTGCCGTGGCCAAAACTACTTTTCTGCCCACGCGTCGTTCTTCAGAAGCGAATCTTAGAACCTCTTGGTTGAAAGGTAAGGTTTCTGCGGGAATTTGTACCAATTGAGCAAGTCGTCGCTTCAGGTAGGCGCGACCTTTGATAAGCCAAATTGGGATCAGTAGAGTCTTTAGTGGATGTTTAAAAAGCAGAGCCACTAGGCTCTCCAGGAGCATGTCTGTTTTAATGAGGGTGCCATCAAGGTCGACGCACAAAACAGATCGGCTAATGGGCGTTTTATTTGTAGCAGAAGGTGTAATCAAACTAAGTCTCCTGAATCTTTTAAAGAGTAGGGCCTATCTCAATTAATATCAAGCAGTTAGAAGAGATAATTGATGAAGAGAACATTTTGTATCCTCCTGACTGCGGTAGC
>CAZYRE010000092.1:0-6386 GCA_964650155.1 uncultured Bdellovibrionales bacterium | reverse complement strand
TTACCAACCCGTACCGATGCCTTTTATGGTCAAGATTCAGTGGACATATCTCAAGCCATTGTTGGGGCTACTACAGGAAAGAAGGCCAGGTATTATTGGGGTGCCGGATACATTTATTATGCTGACATTACTCTTGATAACACGAAGTACGATCGCCATCATGCAGAAGGTTTTATTGGAGTTGAATATCCTTTAAATGATCGTCTGGCGCTGCAGTTGGCATTGATGGGATCCTCTCCTTTAATTAAACAGATCAAAGAATTTCCCGGATATGCTTTCTACGTTGATACCGGAATAAGTTATAGACTTTCAAAAAATGAAACTCTGCAGGTAACTCTCAGAGAGAATCCGGCTCATCAGGATAGCACCGCTGATTTTACTGTGCTTGTCGGATTTACGCAGCTTAAGTGGTAAGGGAACTTAATGTTAAGAACAATAATATTAATCGCAACTTTTCTGACTGGTGCTGCGGGGCTCATTTATGAAGTTACCTGGCACAGATATCTCTCCAATTTGATCGGAAGTGAAGCTCGTGCTGCCGCGATTATATTGGCAGTTTTCCTTGGTGGACTTGCTGTCGGTTACCATCTCTTTGGGGTTATTAGTCGCAAAGTTGAATCTAAGAAACTTCTTTCTTTGTACGGTCTTGTGGAAGCTGGGATCGGTATTTGGGCTATTTTGTTTCCAAGTTTATACAAGATTATCTGGGAAATTTTTGGAGTTGGTGGAGGTGGCAGTCTTTTAGGTGATGTTGCGCTTGCTATCGGGTTGATCGGTGCACCTACAATTGCAATGGGTGGAACCCTTCCCCTGTTAACTCAGGGATTATCCAGGGGGCTTGCTGATTCTGCAAAGTTTCATGCCAGAGTTTACGCGGTTAATACTGGAGGCGCGTGTTTAGGCGCTGTGGCCGCAGGCTTCTATCTTCTCCCAGTTTTAGGTTTAAGTTTTACGATGTTTGGCGCATCGTTAATTAACCTTATTTGTGGCGGACTTATTTATTATTTAGGCCGAACGGTTAGAGTTGATTCAATCGTTGATAGAAGTGATATCGACGAGACCGACACCTCTACTGTTTCTAGACCCTCGATTTCTCAAGCCGCGATCGTTGCGTTCCTTGCCGGATTTTATTCAATCACCGTACAAACGATCTTTATGCGTCTTGTTGGGGTCTCTGTTGGTGCCTCTGAGTATGCCTTTTCTATGGTTGTTGGCGCCTTTGTAATGATGTTGGCTTTAGGTGCTGCAACTGTTGGTAGAGAGATAGCTACTCCTTATGCGCTTGTCAGAAATCAAATAGTACTTCTGATTGCACTGTCCTTGTTGTTTTTAACTGTTCCGACATGGCCGTATTGGGTGCATGTAATACGGACTACATTCTCTACAAGTGATTTAGCATTCTATATTTATTTCTCCGCTCTATTCTTTGTGTTTTCACTCCTTATCGCAATACCAGTTGGCTCAATGGGAAGGACTTTGCCGCTTCTATTCGGAATTGCAAATACCTCTACAAAAGCCATGGGACGCATCGTTGGAATTATCTATGGAGCAAATACAGTAGGGTGCGTTTTCGGTGCGTTACTTGGGGGATATTTAGCTTTATATAAACTTAATCTTGGGCCTCTTTTTCTTGTTTGCTTGTTTCTAGTCTTTCTCTCCCTTCTCCTCTTTTATTCTGAAATAAAGGCGAATTTACAAAAGATAACGATTGTATTGCCTTTAAGCATCTTTGCTCTTGCTGCTGCAATAATCTATCCCTGGGACCTTACGCTCTTTTCGTTAGGTACTCTGAGACTAAGACAGGTGACACCATTAACGTTCTCTGGACCGGAATTGTTTTATCAAAGCGCAAGGCGGAATCATTTCTTAATTGCCCATAAAGACGATCCAAATACCTCAGTATCAGTTGTTGAAAATGGAATTAGACCAGGCCCCAATGTGCCTGAAGGAGTATCGATCTCGAGATCCATATATGTAAATGGAAAATCTGATGGCGCTACTTCAGGCCTAGATCTATTGACCACCAGACTTCTCGGGCACTTGCCTTCCTTGTTAAGGATGAATGGTGAGGGCAGTGCTGCCGTAATTGGATTTGGTACGGGGATCACAGTTGGCGCATTAGCCATGCATCAAGATATTAAATCTGTGCGGGTTATCGAGATCTCTCCATTCGTTCGTGAGTTTGCTCCGCTTTTTGATTTTGCCAATTCAAATGTTTCGACAAATCCAAAAGTTAGTTGGCATATGGGCGATGCATATAGAGCTCTCGGCACTACACAAGATGAGTACGACATCGTTGTATCTGAACCAAGTAATCCTTGGGTAGCCGGAGTCGAGCGGTTATTTACTCAGGAATTCTATCAGATCGTAAAGAGTCGTTTACGCAAAGGCGGGATCTACGCTCAGTGGTTCCATACTTACGATATGAGCGAAAGAACAGTTGGGATGGTAGGACGTACCTTTAGCTCAGTCTTTCCTGCTGTTAGAATTTTTGAGTTGGGCGCAGATATTGTTTTGCTTGGCTCTATGGAACCAATCGACCGCTCAGCAGTTGAGAGGCTAAATGCTCGGCTTGCTGATCCAAAGATACAGCAGCACTTTGGGGAAGTCGCTGTTAAGTCCGTCCCGCATTTACTAGCGATGGAAGCACCGATTCCAAAGGGAGCATTTGATAAATTCGAGATTCAGACTTTAGAATTTCCAAAGCTTTCTTTTAGTGCCGGACGAGATCATTTTAAAGGATCGGCTGCGCCACTTTCAAAATTACTGCGACGTCCGGAGCTTCGTGCTGAGATGGATATTGCTGAAAGGGAAAGTTTGCTTGCTCAATGGTTAGGTCCAAATCCTGCAACAAAAGAATTAAGCGAACTGTATAAGGCACTCTGTAGCGATGATTTAAATGATCCGTGGTTTACTTGGCGTGATGGAACGATCCTGTGCCGACGTTTAACGATTCATCTTGCTGATAAAGGCGTTCTGCCGTGGGTCTCGATCCTTGAGCCAGAGCTTTCAATGTCACGAGAGCTAAATAGAGGCACCAAGTCAGGTAAATTCTCAGAAGACGGATTGAAGAAGTTCCGCGATGAATATACTAGCTGGATTAATAAATAGAGGGACACTAAAAATAGTAACTGTTACCTTTTTAGGTACATTATCTCCATAACCTTGATTTCAGATCCGTCTTGCTGGGTCTCAAATATTTCAAAGTTACGTTTATTTGCTGATATTAAAGTCAGCACTGATCTAGTGCGGATCTGCCTCAAGCTGACAGGATCTGTGTTTACGCCTGAGAAGGTTAATATCTTACCAGTACTATCTATCTGCCCACGATTGATCATTAATTGAGTGGACATTGAATCGATCCAGGATGAAAAGTAGGCCTTTCGAATGTTGTCATATCCGATAAATCCAAGGCCTTGAAGTTGGCGACCCATAGCCGTTCCAGTGAATTCCTCCTTTAGGAATCTTCCATCCATGATCCAGGAGATCGTTTCTGTGCCATGAGATACTTCAGGATCTCCACTGAGAGAGCTCCAAGTTTTGATCTTGGCTTTCCACGAACCCACTAAAGGATTAAGGAGTTTATGGTGAGAACTGGGGCTTGTTGCCACCTCCCAGATTTTTTGAATCTGTGCCTCGCTTAACTGATTTTGAGTCTCAATCTTACTTTTAGCACTACATCCAAATAAGAACGTGACACAAAGAAACACTACTAGCCGAGCTTCGGCACAGACCTTCATTCATCAACCCAGAAGGGTAAAATTTAGAATCGCTTCCAGATATACTGGTTAGTGACTTCGTGATGATAAAGGATCTCCTCTGTCTTCACCATGGTGCCAAGCTCCTTGGGGCAACGATCTGCGGAGGCCTGCTTAAGCTCAACATACTTTTCCTGTATGTCAGTGCCCAGCAGTGTTCCAACAGTTTCACTACCTTTCATATGCCTAATGGCATCATGAATGTTTGATGGTAGGAACCGAGTTCGAGTCCGTCGGCTTTCAGAATCAAGAGCTTCAGTCATTGGCCCTTCCAGTCCGGTCTTTAGAAGGGTGTAGAATAAGAGGTAAGGATTGCAATCCGGAGCTACGGTACGAACCTCTATGCGAGCTGATTTTTCGTTTGCCAGAGGAATTCGGATCATTGAAGTTCTATCAACAGCCGAAGATTTAATCTGGTTCGGGGCTTCGTAGTTAGGATCTAATCGTCTATATGCATTAACACTTGGATTCATAATCAGACAGATTTCATTGGCATTGTTCAGTAATCTGTCTACGAAGTTCCAAGCATATTCCGAGATGCCATCTTGACCACTGCGATCATAGAAAAGGTTTTTACCGTTTTTAGAAATTGACATGTTGGCGTGCATCCCGCTGCCATTGATCCCGGCAAACGGCTTTGGCAAAAAGCAAGCAGTTAGCCCCATACTATTGGCAATTTGTCTGGCTAGTAATTTATAAATCTGGATCTGGTCTGCAGCTAATAGGGCATCGCAGTATTTATAGTTTAGCTCAAACTGTGATGGCGCTACTTCTGGATGATCCTTTTCGTTTTCAAAGCCCATAGATCTTTGCGCTTCGGCGAACGCATCGATAAAGAGGCGAAGTTTATCTTTTGGTAGTGAATGGTAATATCCGCCACTAGATACAAATTTAAAACCCTCCCGAGAGCTGAAGTTCTGCTCAGCGTTAACTCCCT
Organism: uncultured Bdellovibrionales bacterium; assembly: GCA_964650155.1. Classification (GTDB taxonomy): domain Bacteria; phylum Bdellovibrionota_C; class UBA2361; order UBA2361; family J135; genus JAWXBT01. The sequence continues at coordinate 1,691 of CAZYRE010000092.1, read as the reverse complement.
CAAACAAGAATCCTTCTGTTTCTACGGAGATATTGGCAACGAGTTTATCTTTCTGCCAAAGTTGGTTTGTTAGATCTTTTAATCGACCTCTGAAATCAGAAGTGTAGTTAGATCCATCTTTATCTTTTATTAATGCAAAGACTATTACTTTCCCTGGACCAACAATATCTGCTGGCATCCATCTAAAAGATCCCCAATCAATTGCTAGGCGAAGATCTGATTCCCGCACGACACTGAATCCGCGAATCGAAGACCCATCAAAGGTAAGGTTCTCATATGAATCTAGTAAGAATTTTTTGTCGTAATCCAACATGTGGAACCGGCCTTCTAGATCAGAGAAGCAAACGGTCACAGCTTTGATGGTAGGAGTGTCAGCTAAATATTTTAGGTAATAGTCGCGGAGCTCATCAGGATCGGTTCTTTTAAGAACTTTTTCTTTTGCTTGGAGATTTAATGTTTCAAGTTCGTCATAGGGAATCTCTAGGAAGCTTTTCATTGGTGAATCGCTCATTTTGGGTCCTTAGTTCTTAAATATGAGTAAATTAGCATTAATATCTAGATAATAACACTAATTTTATTAATTAGGGACAGGCCCCATTTTCTATATGGAACTCTAAGCGAAGCAACTTCTCTAATTTCTTAGCGATTATCTAAGTGGAACAAAAATTTAGGGGAACATATGACTCGTATCGCCCGTGGTGGTTGTGGTGGCCTTATCTATCACGTTTTAAATCGTGGAAATGACAGGAAAGAAATATTCTTCGATGAAAGAGATTACGAACTATTTTTGAGGATTCTCAAAGAGGGTCAAGAGAAAGTGCCAATTAGAATTTTATCATATTGTATTATGCCGAATCATTGGCATTTGGTCTTATGGCCAGAAAAGGATGGTGACCTTTCAAAGTTCATGCATTGGATTTCATTCTCCCATACTAATAGATATCACAAGGCGCAGGGAAGTTGTGGTACTGGACATGTATATCAAGGAAGATACAAATCATTTCCTGTGAAAGAAGATAAATATCTTATTAATGTTGCAAAGTATGTAGAAAGAAATGCCTTGCGAGCTGGTTTTGTAACTAGGGCAGAAAGTTGGAGATGGAATAGTTTGCATCAAAGTCATTATTCTTCGACTAATGGAAGACCAAGGCTAGATGCTTTGCCTATTGTAATACCTGAGCCTTGGGTAGAGTACGTTAATATAGAAGAATCGGATTTTACTTTGAGGGAAGTGAGAAAAGCTGTCGAACGATGTCGCCCATTTGGAGATAAGGAATGGGTAGATATAACTTCTTCAAAACTTGGCTTACGGCAGGCACTGAGATCAAGGGGAAGACCACGAGCTATGAAGATGAGCAGATAAAAATTTTTCTATAGAAAAAGGGGCCTGTCCCTAATTTATTTAAACATACCGCGGGTTTTGATGATCTTTGCGGCTGCGGCTGGAACAGCTTCCTCCCATGAGGGGTCACCGGCTTTGATTTTAGCCAGGACGTCTCTGGAGAATATAGAGAGGTACTTATTGTTGTACGAGGTGATTGGAACTATTCCTTCTGAATAAAGAAGGTGTGAGTACAGGTATTTTAGATGTGGCAGCACTCTAACCTCTTGTGCTGTTACCAGATCGGGAAGATCTGAAAGTTGTGCCTCCACTAAGCCAAGTTGTAGTGTCTCAACATACTTTGTGTAAC
>CAZYRE010000091.1:7526-9946 GCA_964650155.1 uncultured Bdellovibrionales bacterium | reverse complement strand
CGTTCTGGAAAATATACCGGCATAGTTGGAGCATACAAGGATGATGCTCCTGATTTTGTTTTTTCTGATAAAGGCGTGATGCCTTCAACTAATGATTTTTTCGTAAAAGCTGGGAGCGCTTGGAAATTTGAAGGGATCTCTTCTCTTGAGGCTATAAGTCTAGGAGCCATTCGGGATTATAGCTATGGAGAGGAGGTGGATAAATACATCACAGCAAATCAGGCAAATCCCGCAAAAGTTCAGATAACCTCAGGAGATGATGCTCTCACAAAGAATATCGAGAAGTTATTGGCTGGGCGCATCGGAGCAATCATAGAAGACGCCGCTGTAATGAACTTTGAGCTTAAAAAGAGCGGTAAGGCAGGTCAAGTTGTTGGAGCTGGTACCTTTGGTGGAGATGATGTTTATGTTGCCTTTTCACCAAAGTTTCCAAATTCTGCCGCATACGCAAAACTGATGACCGATGGCTTGGCCGAGCTTGAAGCTAATGGTGAGTTAGCAAAGATTAAAGCAAAATATCAATAGATTACACGAGTATAAACGACCTTAAACTTCGTTTAAGTTTAGAGGCTTAATTGACGACTCTTCTTTGGGGTGACTCATTGGGAGCGTCAAAATGAAGTTTAGGATAGGTGTAACACAAAAAGCAGCATTGCTTGTAGCAGCAATTTCCTCTTTTGTACTGACAGGCCTTGGATATTACGATTACAAGGAGCAAGTCCGCACTCTAGTACACAATGTTGAGGATAAGTTAGAAATCACATCTAACCGTGTTGTCACGATTGCTAGTCCGGCTCTTTGGAATTTAGAGATTGGGCAGCTTGAGTCGACTTTGACCGCAGAAGCAACTGATTATGACGTTGATTCCATAGTGGTAAAAGAGGGTGCTACTACTGCTGAATTTAAAGTAGCAAAATCAGTAGTTGCCAAATTGGGCGTAGCTACATTGACGACTGATGATCAACCAGCCAGCAAATATTCAATTTCAAAAGAGGTAAAATTTCAAGATAAAGTTATTGGGCTAGTTACTGTAAACTTTAACGATATAGCGTTACAGACTCAACTCAAGAAAATGTTACGCGGAAAGATAATTCAAACTTTAGTCTTAAACCTTTGTGTTGTGCTAACTCTTTTTCTGTCGTTAAGTCGATTGTTGGTTCGTCCATTAACCAAAGTTATTAGTGAACTAAGGTCTGAATCTCAAAAACTTGCAAATAGAGCAGAAGCTCTTAATAAAGACAGTGCAGGGTTAGCCCATGGAGCATCTGAGCAATCTTCCGCCCTTGAAGCTACGGCACAGTCCTTAGAAGAGATCTCTTCGACCACTGCATCTACTGTTGAATCGATCGAGGTAGCACGCAAGCTAGCTGATAGTGCTAAAATGTCAGCTCATGATAGTCAAAAATCTGTTGAACAATTAACCGATGCCATGAAGGCCATAGCTTGTGCGAGTCAGAGTACCTCAGAGATTATTCAAACAATCGAATCGATTGCATTTCAAACCAATTTACTTGCTTTAAATGCAGCGGTAGAGGCAGCTCGTGCTGGTGAGGCAGGACAAGGATTCGCTGTCGTTGCTCAAGAAGTTAGAAGCTTGGCTAAGCGGTCTTCAGAGGCGGCAAAAGAGACCACCTTAAAGATTGAAGAAGCATTGAATGCCACACAAAGTGGATTTAAAGTAAGTCGACAGGTCAGCAAGGAGTTAGGAGAGATCTCGACAAAAGTACTAGAAGTCGATGAGTTAATGACCAAGATAGACCTTGCAGCAAAAGAGCAAAATAAAGGTATTTTAATGATCAAAGATAGCGCAGATAAAATCATGAATTTGACACAGGCAACCGCAGATGGTGCTAAGAGAAGTAACGAGACTGCATCTACTGTCGAGGATCAAGCAAGTGAATTAGAGCAGCAAGTTAATTCACTTCGTATGCTGCTCTAATCCAGGCTAGTACTTATTCAACACAGGTCCAGAAATATTTGACGTTCGATGAGGATGGATTTCCATTCGATACGTGCTTGATCGTTACTAAATCTCCTACAGAGTATGCCACACCACTATTTCCTTGGCACATCGTGTTACTGTCGGAGATGGTACAGGATAATGTCGTATCAACTCCATTTTTAATCAGTGTAAAAGTTCTTGATTTGCGACTTCCTGGAGAAGAAGACAATGCGATATAAAGCGTAGTAGCTTTGCATGATGTTGGTATAGGCATTTCGGCCGCTGCAATCCTACTTGCACTTTGCGGATCGAGAGCACCAGTGGCGGCTAAATACGAGATGCTGTTCCCAACATTCGCTCCTTTTGAATTTCCCATGTAGTGACGTTCGGTAGATCCGGCAGGACCTTGTGGCCCTGTTGGTCCCTGAGGTCCCATTGGTCCTACTGCACCAGCTACACCTTGAATGCCTTGAGGGCC
>CAZYRE010000091.1:0-7426 GCA_964650155.1 uncultured Bdellovibrionales bacterium | reverse complement strand
CCTTGAGGGCCTTGTGGTCCAACAGGGCCCATTTCTCCAGCTACGCCTTGTATACCAGCAGGTCCTTGAGGTCCCATTGGGCCAGTATTACCAGTTGCTCCTTGAATACCTTGTAACCCTTGTTCGCCTTGAGGACCTTGAGGACCTTGAGGACCTTGAGGACCAACCGCGCCATCTTTACCAATCTGTGTGACGACTTCATCTTTGGTGATAAAATTTTCAAATCCGATAATCTTTACATATCTTTTCGGGCAGGAAGTTCTGTCAAAGTATTTAACTCTCTTTTTTGAATTTGATTTTTGGCAAAGTACACCCGACGCAGCAGATGCATCGTTAGAAACTGAACTCATGGAAATTGCTAATCCTAGAACTATTAGTAACTGTCTTTTTGAAAGCATTGCTATCATGTGCATACAACTCCTTAATTAACCTAATGGAGTATTAGCAATGCGTAGGCCAATATCTGGTGAGGAGTAGAGCAGTATAACTATTTGATTCAAATTAATAAAAAGGACACTACGAAATCTACGGAGTCAGAATTGCCTGATCATAAAAGCTACAATGATGGCTGTTTGTTAGACAGAGAGTTTGCACGATAGCTACAAGAGACTTACGGTAAAAGTTCGAGCATTCTAGCCTTGAATACCTCCGTGCTAGCATCGGTACTATTGCCACTAAACCTAGCTAAATCTAACTCATCAAGAAGTGACTGAAGCGCAAAAGCGAGATCTGGATTTTGGCAATCTTTTCTTATGTGCGCTTTTAGTTCTTCATTTGAAATTGCAGCATTAGTGCCCGGGATTCTAATTGTAATTATCTCTCTTAGAAGGTGAGAAAGTGAAGAGAGGTCTGGAGCAGATTGAATTTTTTTCTTAAATTGAATTTTTTCTTTTGCTTTCGCAGAAGACTTTGCCCCAGCTAGTATTCCTAGTGTTAGGAGTACTAGAGTGAACAATCCTAACATGAGAGTTGATAGAGAAATTCTTCTAAAAAGTGATTTGATAAAACTATCTTCTTCGAATTCTTTCTTTGTCGGTATCGTCTCAGAGTTTGGCTCTGATGATTTTTCTTGTTTTACCGATACAGAAGAGGGCGCTTTTGGTGGAGGACCACCTTCAACCTTAAATTTTATTGGCTTGGTTTGAGCGACCTCAAATTTTTTAGACTCAGGATTAAAGAATTGAATTTTAATTGGAGGAACAGAAACTTCACCACCATGTTCAGGTACTAATGAAATTTTGAATGATTTCTCACTTACTAATTTACCAGCAACCTCATACCGATTGAGAGTTGGTGTTTCCTCGTACACTCGAAAGTTTGGAGTAGCTGGAAGTTTTAGAGAGGTTAGGGGATTGATGTTACCTTCTGTCCTTACAGTTATATTTAATGTCTTACTATCTCCAAATTTAATGTCACCATCTCCACCTGTTAGATCTATGCTGGTGGCACCCACTAGAACTGAACTCATAGTTACTACCCCGTTTTCACGTGTAACTTCAGGAAGTGGTAGAACGGTTAACTTTACCTCATTGGTTCGCATGACGCGTTCACCAACGTTGCCGAATGCTTGACCAAAGAAAGGATCGTCAAATGGATCATATCCAAACATCCCGCCAAATGGGCTTCGCCCTTGCCTTTGAGGCTCTCTAACCTTAAGCGTGACTTTGCGGGAAGGTATAACAAAATCACCCGCGGATAGAGGAAATAAGGCGCGTCTAACCTTAACTGTTGTGAAAGTCTCTCCTTTGATTTGGACTACGCCCTTTTCGATTTTTCCCATCTCCTCTGTCCAAAATCCGTCAAAGGAATAATTGTCAACATTGAATTCTAATGGTTGTGGACGAGTATAAGCGATTAATGTGTAAGGAATCTGCTCTCCTTCATATACGGTTTCAGAAACAATTGTTTGTTTAGCGAAAGTTTCTTTAGTTTCTGAAACTGTCGGATCGTTAGAGACGCTCTTAGTAATTTTTATCGGAATACCTCCGGCAACAAGTATATCCCCATTGACTGTCACCTTGGCGGTTGGAGACATGAATGTCCCTTCTTTTTTGGGTATGAGACGGTATCTATAAGTGACATGCTGAGCGACTGTGCCGTTAATTACTTCTATCCTTGTCTCAGGCCCAATTAAGTTGACTTCAAATTCATCTCCCCCAGATAATATTGGATATTCAGTCTCTGCCGACCCTTCAACTGTTATAGAAAGAACAAATGTATCATCAAGTGTGCCTGTTGTTGGTTCTACCGATAAGGAAATTGAAGGGTCAGCTACGGCAACGTTACTGGCTGCAAATCCAAGAAAGAGGCAAATAAGAGTTATTAACTTACCAAGTTTGGCCATTAGTAACCTTTTGACGATCGTTTTTTTTCTGAATAAGAATAGGCGCATCTGGCAAGGAGTCAAGCCATCGTTGAGCTTCTGACTCCGAGATAGAAGCTTTAGATTCTTGCATTGTGGTAGATTTTTGTTCGCTTTGTTCCTGTTGGCTGTCAGTTAGATCTGAACTGTCCTCAGTAGATTGATCCTGGGGCTTCTGCTCGGCTTGGTCGTTATTACTGGCACTCTTATTCTCTTCCTTATCTTGATTTTGCTCTTGTGCATTCTGATTCTCGGGCTGATTTTGAGTAGGGTCCCCATTATTCTGATTTTCATTACTAGAATTATTATCTTCGTTTTTTTCTGATTCTTGATTCTTATCTTGCTTCTGTTGCTCGTTGTTTTGCTGTTTGTTCTTTTCCTCTTCTTTCTTTTCTTCAAGAAGTTTCTTAGCAAGCTCGAGGTTAAATTTTGCTGAGGAGCTTTCAGGCTCAACTTTTAATGCTTCCTCATAAGACCTGATTGCCTTTTCGTAGTTCTTTGATTTTAGATATGAATTGCCAAGATTAAAATTGCCGTCAAATGCTTGTTGTTTGGTCTTACTTTCAGTAGCTAATCTAGAAAATAATTTTCCTGCTTCATCATATCTCTCTAATTTATAAAGAGAACTACCCAACGCTTGCATTATATCTAGTGATTGAGGATCGTTTTTAAGTGCGTGGGTAAACCCTTCTGCAGCTTCTTTATAGTTTCCTTGATTGTATAACTTCCAGGCTTCGTATGCATTCGGAGGGGATGCTTCCGCTGAATTTTGCAGACCCATAACGATCATAACGACAAAAATTGGCATAATTTTGCGAAGTCCGATGCTTACGAGAACTAAGATTAGAGCTGCCCATATAAATAGATGACCAAATTCATCATAGATTCTAACTGTTCTTGTATTATTTTCTTCTGAAGAACGTTGACTTGGATTAGCAGATGCTATGAATGTTTTTAGGTCCGCAGTACCGATAGTGGCTTGTGCATATAGGCCAGCAGTTTCTTTTGCCAAATTCTTGAGGGTTTCTTCGTTTAGTCTTGTAATAACAATTTTCCCACTAGAATCTTTAACAAATCCTAACCCGGGTATATCAATGGGACCACCTGCGGTTGTTCCAATGCCTAAGATAAAAGGTTTCAAATTTGCTGACATTAGGAGGCTGGAGGCTTCAGTCAATTTGAAACCAGCATCTTCACCATCAGAAAATATATAGAGTTGAGGCTCTTTCATCTTGGTTCGTTCAATTACGGAGAGAACAGTAGTTAATGCTGCATTAATTCCAGAACCCTGTGCGGTAATAAGATCCGGAGATATATTATCGATGAACTGCTTTAACGCGCCAAAGTCTGCAGTTGGTGGGCAGTAGAGGTAAGCTTGTCCAGCAAATAAAACGATTCCGAGACGATGTCCCAACTCCTCTGCTTTTAGAAGAGACATTAAGTCTAATGATTTTCTCTTTGCTACTTCGATACGGGAGGGCGAAACATCTTTAGCCCGCATGCTGTCACTGATATCGATTAGGAGTAAATTGTCTCGTCCAGAGCTATTCCTTACAACGTCTGTAAATCCGGAATAAGGTCGAAGAAGAGCAGTGCATAGTAGGATTAAAATTAACGAAGTTGTAATAATACGAGGAAAAAGAGTTTGTGGTGTATTTATGTGAGCCGCAAGGATGCGTAGTTTAGCTAGCCGTTTTCTATGAGCAAAAGCTAATATAGATATTGTAATCGGAATTACTACGAACCAAAGTAGATTGCTTGGTGCTAGTAAATTCATCACTCTGGAATCCTCAAGAATACAGTAGAATTGAGAAGAATATACGTAGCCAAAGATAATAAGGCTCCAAGGCCTAACTCTGGAAAGTACTCTTTGAGAACTATTCTTTGGGGTTCTTCCTTTTCTCTTCGTTCAAGGTTGTCAATTTCAGTGTACACAGATTTTAATCCCTCTGTGTCTTTAGCGTTGAAAAATACACCACCAGTTTGAGACGCGATTTCACGAAGAGTCTTTTCGTCGTATTCAGCCGGTTGACTAAAGAAGGTTCCTCGCCTTTGTTCGTTCGGAGATCCCATGCCTATAGTATGAATTTTAATCCCCAACTTTGAAGCTATCGATGCTGCTTGAAGTGGGCTAACTTTGCCAGAGTTGTTTGAGCCATCTGTAAGTAGCACAATTGCTTTAGAACCACCTTGGATTTCACTGAGGCCTTTTAGTGCGACACCAAGACCATCTCCAATTGCTGTGCCCTCACCAGCTATTCCGATCTCTAGTAATTCTAAAAGTTCCCTTACTAACTGATGGTCTGAAGTTAGAGGAGCCTGTAAGAATGCTTGTGTTCCAAAAGCAGCAAGACCGATGCGATCCGTCCCTCGCGCAGTAATAAAATCACTAACCACTAATTTGACCGCATCTAGACGGTTCATCATGGTGAATCCGGAGCGGTAGTCTTGTTCTTTCATACTTCCGGAAATATCAATCACTAACATAAGGTCATGAGCTTCTTCCGGGGATTCTTCTATCTGAGTAATTTGCGGTCGTGCCGCCGCTAAAGAGAGAAGTATGATAGTTAATGTAGATAGTAACCCCAAAATTGGCTTACGAAGCTTTGAGCGAAGGGAAGTTGGCAGTCCTGTGAGTATCGACTTAGAGGGGAAGGGAATTTTAGATGTAATTCTCTTCGGCAGGAAGAAGAGGAGGAATGCGATAAATGGGGCTACTAGGGCCATTGGATACAAGAAAGTCATGGTCGCCCCGTGATAATTGGAAGATTCTCTAAGGTTCTTCGGATATTCATCGCGATGTTTTGCTCGGGTGGTTCTCCTCCAAACCGTACAGATTCCAAAAGTAATATATTTTTGAGTATTTCTTTAATGTCATGTGATGAGACGTTATCTAGTAGGAGTTCAATCTCTTTTGCAGAAAGGGAGGGTAGAATGGATAATTCAGTGCCAAACAATTTGCTTTCGGAAGAGAGGAATCTTCTTATGAGCAGGCTTATCCGTGAAGCTACTGATTTATCGATGGAAAGAGATTCAATACGTTTTAACTCTTCAATGACTAGAGATAAGGCTTTACGTTGTCTCTGAACTTGGCGATTTTTGAGGAATTTATTTAGACAAAATCCCAAGATTCCAAGACTGAAAACGAGTGCCCAGGCCCAAAGTGGTGGCATAAAGGGGAACGTTGGGATGGGAGATATATCAAATGGAGTTGGTTCAGGAGTCATAAGGAGATTCTCCTGCTACGTTTTTCCATTAGTGTAACGAGTGGTCGTAATGGATTTTCGCCTATCTCAATTAAGTCAGACCTAGCTTTTTGAAATTGTGATTGTAACTGAACTCGATGATCCTCAAGTCTTTTCTTTAGTCCCGCTCTTACTTTCTCAGATGAAGTATCAATAATAATTTCCTCCCCTGTTTCCGCGTCGCAGAAGTTAACTAATCCAACGGGGGGTAACTTATCTTCGTTTACTAATGACACTCCAATCACATCGTTTCTTGCAGCTAATTGACTAAGTTGGGTCTCGAATGGGGCAGCGAAGAAATCAGAAACGAGAAAAATAATAGAGGATCTTTTAGTTCGTTCCCGTAAAAAAGAAAGAGCGGAGCCTATGTTGGTTCCCTTCGTCATCACTCTGGGTGTTAGGAGCATCCTTAGTACTCTTTGGAATTGTGATCTTTTTGTTGAAGGTTCAATGTGCTCGACTACTGAATCGCCAAACAAGCAAAGACCAATCGCGTCTTGATTCTGTTGTGCAAGCATCGAAATAAGTGCGGCAAATTGTAGTGCGCGCTCATGTTTACTTTTTGGGGTGCCCCAAAGAGTAGAAGCGCTAATGTCTACGGCCAACATAATTCGTAGCTGGCGCTCTTCCTCGTATGTTTTTACAAACGGTCTTCCAGTTCTAGCAGTAGCTTTCCAGTGAATGTGCTTAATGTCATCCCCTGGTTCGTATGTTCTAAGATCAGAGAATAATAAGCCACTGCCTCTAAATGATGAGCGATATCTACCGATAAGATCGGCGTTAACAGATCTACGAGATCTGATCTCGAGTCGTTTGATATCTAATAATGCCTCAGGAGAGAGGAGTTGCGTGGCATCCATACGCTAAGGAACAGTTATATTTTTCAATAAGACTTTTATGACTTCATCACTTGTTACGCCTCGTGCTTCAGCTTCATAGCTTGGTAAGATTCTGTGTCTTAGAACATCTAGAGCTACCTCTTTAACGTCATCAGGGGTTACGAATTTTTTACCGCGCAGAAAAGCCAGTGCTCGCGCGCATTGTTTTAAAGCGATACTAGCTCTCGGAGAGGCTCCCCATTCAACCATATCCTTTAGTCCAAAAGAGTCGCCTTTTCTGGTGGCTTGAACCAAGGAAACTATATAATGATCTATCTTTGGGTCGATAAACACTTCATTCATTGATTTTCGAAGCTCATCAAGCTCTGGTAACGAAAGAACTTTCTTCACATCCTTTGGGGTGTGAGCAACGTCGGCATCTCCGGCCACCATCTTTAATATCCCTAGCTCTTCATCAAATGAAGGGTAAGTAACGACTACCTTCATTATAAATCTGTCCACTTGAGCTTCCGGTAGTTGGTATGTGCCTTCTTGCTCAATTGGATTTTGAGTCGCCAATACCAAAAATGGCTCAGGCAATTGAAATGTTTTCTCTCCAATAGTTACTTCTCGTTCCTGCATCGCTTGAAGTAAGGCTGCTTGTACTTTGGCAGGGCTACGATTGATTTCATCTGCCAAAAGTAAATTAGTAAATAAAGGTCCTTTTCTAATTGTGAACTCCCCAGTTTGTGGGCGATAAACTTCAGTGCCAATTAAATCTGATGGGAGTAAATCAGGAGTAAACTGAATTCTGCCCATTTGTGCATCGATAGCATGTGTAAGGGCAGTTAAGGTTCGAGTCTTTGCGAGGCCCGGTACACCTTCTAACAAAATATGTCCTCGCACCATGAGAGCTACGAACAATCTTTCAATAAGATAATCCTGACCAACGATAACTTTTGAAATTTCTTCCTTGAGATCAGCTAGTACTGTTTGGGCAA
>CAZYRE010000090.1:2216-10100 GCA_964650155.1 uncultured Bdellovibrionales bacterium | reverse complement strand
AGGCGGGTGCGAAGGAGTTGGTCTGAAATTAACTTTAATAATCCAGCGCTCATACTCTCTACTGTTGGTTCGACTAACATTGCTACATCAGAATTTAGAACCTGCGTATGGGTAGGCAAATTGGTGGCGATAACAGGTTTCCCGGCATGAAGATAGGAATAAACCTTCATCGGAGTATTGTTACCTTTGATCCTGGGGGAGGAGAGGATATCAGACTGAGTAAGATAGGCCCCAAGGTTCTGAACTGGACGGGGACCGAGTAATTTTATCTGTGATGAAAATTTATTTAATTCAAATTGGTCGGTGAGAGACTCCAGGTGCTTTGCTGAACCACCAATAACTATCAATTTTGCATTCGTTACTTTGTTGGAAATGGCAATAAAACTTTGAATGAGTAATTCCACGCCTTGGTAACTTTCAAGATTACCTATGTAGGTGATAAGTACATCTTCATTCCTGGCATTAATTTCCGAGCGGAGATTCACCTCGGTAGTTTCCCCATGAGCCATTAAAGAAACATCTCGTAAAATATGAGTGTCCTTAGATCCATGATTATCTGCGATTGCAGCAAGAGAATCACAAACAGGTACGACCGCAGTACTGTGTTTGACCCCTAATTTTTCAAACCAGGACAAAACAGGATAAAGCGGGGCCAGGATTCTCCATTTCTCTGTTGCTTGGAGGGCGATTGAACTATCCATGTCATAGACATATGGAATACTGAAAAAGAATTTTATGAACAGTGCAACAAAAACAGATTCTTCAACAGCATGAATAACGTTGTATTGGTCACAGCGATTTTTGATAACTAATCTGAGTGCAGCAATAAAAAAGAAAAAATCACAGATTAGTTTTTTGATCGAGATTCCTGGACCAACTCCCTTTATGAAACCGCAACCTTTGATTCGGTGAATTTGAACGCCAGGAAGATTTACAGTTACGCCTTCATGGTAGACCAGAAGATCTATATGACCAGACTGACGGTACCGCTCTGCAAGTGCCTCTGCAGCAAGGCGCACGGCTATAGGAGTGCCGCGTTCTTGGTAAAAAGGCTGTGGGGCAAGGAGGAGTACCTTCATAGGGGCAATCTTTTTAACCTCTTTTATAACCCCAAGCCATATTAAATTGACCGATAAGTAACCTTATCGGTCAATTTGTCTCGGATTTCCTAGTTATCCCTTTTTGGACTTATCCAGGATAGCATTCCAAGAAGCCACTAAAGCAGCAGCTTTCTGATTAGCCAAACATACACTTGGATCTCCACCTGTTACCTTGGCAGACTTAATCACATCACCTTGGGCAATTGCGTTAACAACGTCTTGGCCAGTTACAACGTGACCAAAGACAGAATGTTTCCCATCAAGCCATGGTGTAGGCACATGTGTAATGAAGAACTGGCTACCATTTGTTCCAGGTCCGGCGTTAGCCATAGACAATATGCCTGGAACATTGTGCTTTAGACTTGGGTCGAATTCATCTTGAAATCGATATCCTGGGCCGCCGCTACCGGTACCCTGAGGATCTCCACCTTGAATCATGAAGTCAGGAATAACACGATGAAACTTAATTCCATTATAAAACCCGCGTTGTACAAGATTCACGAAGTTTGCACATGTAATTGGGGTCTTTTCTGATTCGAGAGCAATAACAATATTGCCCTTTGTTGTCTCTAAAGTAACGGTTAACCCGCTATCTGAGGCGGGTTTACTATCTGCGGCCATAGCTATACTTCCTACAATTAATAAAGAAACGATGGTCGAGAGAAGTCCTCGCATTACCATTTTGTTCTCCTTCATATACTTACAAATCCGAGCCACATGCTCCGAAAGCAAGTTATGTGTGTATAGACCGAGTTGCCATGTAAATAAAACAGTTCAGTTTCAAAAAGACGTTTTAAAACAAGCAGATACGGGACATGTCTATCTAAGCAAGATTTAGTCGAATTATATTTTACTCAGTTCGTCAAAGGTGTGTAAATTTTCTTGCGCTAACATGATGTTAGTGGTTACTTTCCACAGGTGTAATTTTTTAAGGATTCATTCATGAAGAAGAGCGTAATTGGTGCGGGGCTACTTGCCTCATTGATTGTCGGATTCAGCGTTTTGTCATCTTCAGTTCGCGCTGAAATTCCAGCCGCTGACTTTGCTTCTGCATTAGAGAAATATCTCCAAACAGATCAAGGTCGTGACTTGGTTGGAAAAGCAGCTCAAGCATATTTTAAAAATCTGCAAGAGCAAGCAAAGAAAGATCAAGAAGAGAGAGAGAAATCTCAACTTGAAGATCAGTTCAAAAACCCAGTTAAGATTGATATTGGCAAAAGCCCAGTTAAGGGCCCATCTGATGCTAAGATCACAATCGTAGAATTTTCTGATTTTGAATGTCCATTCTGCTCACGCGGAAAGGCCACCATGGACGAAGTTCTTAAGGCTTATCCAAATGATGTGAAGATCGCTTTCAAGAATCTACCTCTTCCTTTCCACAAGAGCGCTGTGCCTGCAGCTAAAGCAGCTATGGCGGCGAATATGCAAGGGAAGTTCTGGGAGATGCATGATAAGTTATTTGAAAATCAAAGAGAGCTTACCCCTGCTAACTTTGAAAAATGGGCTCAAGAAATCGGCCTTGATGTTGCAAAATTCAAGACTGACATGAACAATCCTGAGATCGATAAACAGATTGAGGAAGATAAGAAGATCGCCGAAGCTCAAGGAATTCAGGGAACTCCTGGCTTCTTTGTGAACGGGGTTGCCGTAAGAGGAGCTTATCCATTCGATCACTTCAAAGGCATAATTGATAGATGGCTAGGTAAAGCCCCTGCTCCAGCAGAAGGTGGAAGCCAGAAGGGTTAATAGTTAGTTAACTCTAGATACTTAAAAGGGGGCGGTCATTTTGACGCCCCCTTTTTTATTGCTTTTTTTATACCTGATTCGACTAGTATCGATGCCGATCAATATCAATAAACTTATCTTTAATCCCAAGCTCTTCTAAAACGTGATTCATTACCTGGGCATCATCAATTAAACCGGAAGCAAATTGAAAGTCGGCTACTCCATCCCCATCTGATAGAAAGTATTTAACAGCAGCAACTATGAGTCCCCTATCTGAATCTTTAAACTCTTCATATCGATCAAGTAAGTAGCTAGCTGCTTGGGCTATCTCTCTTGCCAAGCCGAGATTGACCATAGGATCGCCGCCGTGCTCCTTTTCGACCCTTCCCATATAGTCGAAAAGCTCCATCCTAAGAGCATTAACTTGCTCCGGAGGTATAGAAACACACATCCTTTCAAAGCCAGGAATTATATGTTCGGGAAACTTAGGAAGTTTGTGACGTTTTCTACCAAATACCATATCTAATCTTTATTGCTCTAAACAGGTTTTAGTCTAACATGCATCGTACCATATGCGCGAACCCGAAATTAAATCAATTAATCCTCCAACGCACGAGCCAATATTAAAAGTGGGACTTATCTTGGAGGAAGACATTCGTACCAGTGTTAGCTGTACGGCCAATGGGGGTAGCTGGCGCATTGAAGGGATTGGAGCTGCCAAAGAACTTGCTGACTCTAGCACGATAAAAGTAGCTCTTAAGAACGGGCTACTACGAATAGAAAATCTCGCAGAAGAGTATTCTCGAATAACCCTGCATCGATCTAAACCGAGTAAACCACAGCCATCTTGTGGCCTAACTATTACACCGATAAGAGCAGGGAGAGGATTCCACTGGGGAACTGATATCACTGCAACCTTTGCTGGAAAGATTGAGATCCTTCCGAGTAAAAAGGGAGTCATCGTCGTTAATCATATTGGGCTAGAAGATTACCTGGCCTCTGTTATCTCTTCAGAGATGAGCGCCGCTTGTCCGGAAGAATTTGCAAAGGCTCAAGCCGTTGCCGCACGATCATGGGCCTTAGTATTTTTGGGGAATAAACACCAAAATTTGCCGTATACAATCTGCAATGATGATTGCTGTCAGAGATATCAAGGCACAACTCATATGACACTGAATTCATTAAAGGCAGTTAATGAGTGTCGCGGAGTAACTCTTGTTTCTCAAAGTGGTGTGGTCTGCCCGGCTTATTATTCTAAAAGTTGTGGTGGCAAAACTGATACGGTGAAGGAAATTTTCAATTTATCAGGAGGAGAGCTAACAAGTGTCTTTGATGGCCCTAGTCCCGATAGTTCTGACTTAAGGAACGAAGCCCAATTTGAGCACTTTCTCGATTCTCCCCCACTCTGCTACTGCTCCGAAAAAGTCGTTGATCGAAGTGCTCTCCCCAAATATCTAGGAAAGGTTGATGTAGATGCGGCTTATTTTAGGTGGCAGTCTTCAATTTCAACAACCTTACTGATCGAAAAGGCAAAGGCGGTTCTGAATAGAGATGATATCGTTGCTTTTAAGTCGTTCACACCAAAAAGTCGTGGGAAATCTGGGCGAATATTAACTGCTGATATAGAATTTGAATTATCAGGAGGCAGCTCATATGTTCATGCCTTAGCCGACCAATATGAAATTAGAAAAATACTTCATCCATCATTTCTGTTCAGTAGCGCATTTGTTTTGAAACAAAATAACTCTCAACTGCTAGAGATTCATGGAGCCGGTTGGGGTCATGGTGTGGGGTTGTGTCAAATTGGCGCGCTAGGAATGGCCTTACGAGGAGAGAATTACAATTCAATTCTTAGCCACTACTACCCACAGTATCAATTAGTTCAAGCTTATTAATAATTAGGAATTAGCGTGAAGATAGATATTTGCAAAGTAATTATCGCCATAACCAGCTGCGTTATAAGTTTGTCAGAATGCTTTGCTGAAAATGATAAGAATACTCTTCTAAAGGATGATTCTAGAGTAGAGTTTTCACAACTCACTGCATATGAAGCCGAAGTAAAAAAAGCTCTCAGCTTGACTCCTCCTATTTTAAATCTCCTACCTCTTGATGAAAGGGGGAGCAAAATTCTTCAAGCCGCATTAGCCGATCCGAAATTTATATCGGAAACAAAAGATAAAATTTCTGGTGCACCCTTTCGAAATGAAATATTTGCCGTTCGTCCTATTCGTGCCGGAGATCTGCCAATCGGAGACTTATCTTGTGAAGGTCGACGGTGTTGGGCTGTAGAGATGTTCATGTTCACTCATAATTTTACCTCTATCGCGATTGTTGATTCAATTGATTTTAAAGTTTTATCAGTAAGACAATTCAGTAATTTTCAACCTGAAATCCCAAAGCATCTAGAGCAACTAGCCATTGAGATCGCTCGCAATTCTCCAGAAGTTCAAAAACAGTTGGGCTCAGAGAAACCTGAAAGTAAAGATTTTATTATGGCCGGGACTAAAACGGCTTTAAATCAAACTCGTTGCGAAAGATCTAGACATCTCTGCGTCTCTCCAACTTTCGTCATGGGGAATAAAGCACTCTGGAGCATCGTTGACCTTGAAGCAGGACGGGTTGTAGGTACAAGATACACCGATTGGACTGAAAACGCTCCGAGTGCCTACACAGAGCAGAGAATTGCTGATGAATATTTCCTAGCAGAGCTATGCCAGAAAACTCAAACCCTGGAGCGAAACGGCTGGAAGTTTAGTTACCACCTCACCTCCTCTGATGGTCTTGAATTACTTGATGCAACTTATAAGGACATGCCAAGGTTGCAAAATGTAAAGAATGTTGACTGGCACGTCAGTTACTCTGATAAAGACGGTTTTGGTTACAGTGATGCAGTTGGATGTCCGCTTTTCAGCTCTGCAGCTGTTGTGCCTGGTACTTTGCCAAAAATAAAAGAGTTAAAGACTGGAGATTCAGTTACCGGATTTGAACTACACACTGATTTCTTAAGTAAATTATGGCCCCTCCCCTGCAATTATTATTATGAACAACGATTCCAATTTTTTAATGATGGATCGTATAGAGTTGCAGTAGCCAGTGTTGGCAGAGGGTGCGGAGAAACTGGAATGTATCGTCCAGTAATGCGGATAGTTCTTCCTATAGGAAAATCAAATGTCTTTTCATGGAATGGTTCAGATTGGCAACAGATCAAAAATGAGGGCTGGTTTCTACAAAATACAGAGACAAAATATTCACCTGAAGGATATCAGTTCAAATTTTTAGGCTCCAATGGTCAGGGATTCTATTTAGCTCCTGGGCGGGGACAATTTAATGATAAAGGTAAGGGTGATAACGCTTACACTTATATTGTAAAAGATCACCCTGAACTTGATGAAGGGAAGCAGGATATTCCAACTATAGGTCCATGCTGCAACAGTGATAGTGCACAAGGCCCAGAAAAATTTATCAATACACCCGCTGAAAGTATTGAAGATGAATCCGTTGTAATTTGGTATGTCCCTCAATTAAAGAATAACGGTAAGAAAGGCGAAGAGTATTGTTGGGGAGATACTGAAATCGTTGATGGTAAAGTAGTGAAGAATGAGTACCCGTGCATAGCAGGCCCATTATTTATCCCATTTAAGGGATAATTTAAGGATATTTGTGACTAAGAAAGTTACCATTACCCTCATCTTATTTACATGTCTCATTCTAAAAGATCCTGTTTTTGCAGAACCACCACTTGTCTCCTGCGCAGCCGTGCCTCGCTTTGCAACTAAGAAGGGAATTAATAAACCTCTTATCTCTACGGCCGATCGAAAGCGAACAGGTTTAGTAATCTACCCTGTCCTCTCACAAAATAGATTAGGCAAGCCTCTTCAGCTACCAAGTTGGAAAAATGCTGGAAGGCTTGGACCATTTTTTTCTGATGAGAATGGAAATATATTTGTGGCACCGGTGCCCAATGTAAATGCCATGGAGAATCCTCCAGAAAGTCAGAATTGGATTTATAAAATAGATACGAATACCGGGGAATTGAACGTCTTTTCTAAAATTCAGGTCGACAAACTTCCTTCTCAAACAAATCCTTACGGACTGCTAGGATTAGAATATGATTGTCGACGCAAAATTATATATGCTAGCACGGTCTCAGGATCGTCTTATAACCAAGAATTGGGTAAAATTGTCGCGATAGAGGCAAGTTCTGGAAAAGTTGTGTCAGAATTTAAGGGTATTGATGCGATGGGGGTAGGACTTGGAGATGACGCTTTATATATTGGGAAAACTCGCACCTCAGAAATTTTTAAAATTAATTTAGACAAGAACGGACATTTTGCATCTAACAAGGCAGAGTATGTACTGCGTCTTGAGCCATTTAATATTAACAAAGCAAGAAAAATAAGAATCCTTAAAGACATCATGACTGTGCACACAACTGAATTTTATTATAATTTGGCTGGACAAACTGAATTTGAGCAGCCAGTTTTTAGGTACAAACTTCTGAATAACACTTGGCAGAAAATTAATTAATTTGGTGAAGCAATGGTATTCAAACGTCTTGGTGTAAGAGTAGAGCCTGGAGATACCGAGCATATTAGTTACAGCGGAAAACGTGTTCGTAAATCCACTGTGCTAATTCGAGTTGGCAAACGTTCCCTTTCTAGAAAAGCTTTTATACTTGGTGCCTCCCTCATTCTTTGCCAATTTTTTGATGGATTTCTTACCTATCTTGGACTTCAAATGCTTGGTGTCCACATGGAGGGAAATACATTCCTTCAAGAGCTTATGCATGCTTACGGGACCGCTCCAGTTTTAGTAGTAGCTAAGTTTTTAGCCGTTGCCTTCGTTGTAATTCTGACATTCTACTCTCACCATCGTGTTTGGCTCCGCCCGATAATTGGTGGGTTGGTGGTAATTTACCTAGCCTTGGCAGTAATTCCCTGGACTTACATAATACTCAAGAGTAATCAGGCCCCAGTTGCGGTAGAAAATCGATAGCTTAAATACCATTCGCTATTATTTTCTGCCTTTTGCAATATTCAACAATATCTAAACATCCATT
>CAZYRE010000090.1:0-2116 GCA_964650155.1 uncultured Bdellovibrionales bacterium | reverse complement strand
CATGAAAGATCAAAGCCTCTACTCCCCCTACCTTGGGGTACGCCTAGCTCTCCAAGTATTCCTGAAACCAGAGTAGGCAACACTTCATCGCAATAGCTCGAACCGTTTCTCTCCGCTTCCTCTCACTACTCATGTTGGCCAGATTCTTGGGTAAACGATCCTGATCTAACACAAGGGCATCGACTACATGTTCTCGAGACAGCCCTTCTAATATCTTTGTGGATAAAATGCTGCCTGCTACAAGATTAGTTTGCTCAGATAAATCGGGAGAAGTTAAGACCTTTGAATCAAATCTATTTTGCGGATCAAATGTGACACGAAGTGTTCCACCCAGAGTTCTGATTGTTCGATCAAAATCAAAATAAGGTGTCAAATTTTGGAATTCTGATTCCTGTAGGAGTATCTGAATCCCCTTATCGGTAAGGCCCAAAGTCCTTGACCAATATTTTCGTAACCTATTTTCAAGACGCTCTGATATTTCATCCTGGCTTTTTAGTGGAATACGATCCTTCCCTATTGGAATGCTTAGTAGTTGTGAGCTCGCAGCGCCTAACCGTGAAACGAATCCAGTTGCACTCAATGAATCAGATTCAGATGGTGGAAATACTACCGTGGTATTTAACTGATCGGGTGTTTGACAGAAATCATTATCAAGAGACATCTAACTACTTCAATATAGACATCCAAATAAGTATACTCTAGTAAGTTGACTAATAAAATAGAGACATTGCTTAAAATAAATAACTCTTTAGATTTGTACCGGAACCTATTTAATACCATTGAGCATAGACCGATACGTGCTATCGTTCTACATGATGAGTTTTAAATTAGTTTTGAAATTGGCCAGCCGTAATATCCTGATAATATGTCTTGGTTATTTTGCACACGATCAAGCCTTCGGAGAAACAACGCCTTTTACGATAGGTGGTATTTTCGATCTCTCCAGTACAGGTAAAATTTGGGGTACCGCAGAGAGAAACGGATTTATATTAGCAATTGAAGATTTTAGGTCAGCACACCCAGACATACTAGTTAACGAGGTTATCGAAGATAGCGAGTATTCAAATTCAAAGTCAGTAACTGCATTTCATAAACTGACTTCTATTAGTAATGCCAAGATGATCGTTGGGCCAACTTGGGAAACTTTTGTTTCTGTTATGCCGCTTTGTGAAGCAAAACAGATTGTCTGCATGGCACCATCAAATAATAGTCAGGAATTTGAGCGGCCATTGAAATTTTCTTTTACCGCATATTTTGATGATCGTGGTTATACTTCTGTTCTTGCTGATGAGATAAACCGTCGCGGATATCAAAAAATTGCAATCGTGGCCAATACCTCCGCCTATCACGATCCGAACGTTGATAATATTCTTGAGAAGCTGAACCAAAGACCTATAGCTACTGAGCGAGTCCTACCTAATGATCGTGACTTTAAAAGCCTGATAGCCAGAATTCCCGTTGAGTTAGATGCTCTAATAATCTTACTTCTTGGTGATGGACAACTCTCCAAGTTTCTCTCTGACTATAAGACGCTAAGTAGAACTCCCAAAATGATTTACACTGATGATGCTCCCATCTTTGATGAGCGTTCTTCTGAAATAAAGCAAATGGGGCTGCCTATTAGATACTCTAAGCAGTATATCGAACCTGAATATGAAAACGGTTGGAATGAAAAGTATAAGACCCGTTTTGGTGTGTTGCCTGAAGCCCCGAGTGCATCCATTGCATACGATGAAACATCTTTGCTCTTGAAATGTAATATCGAAAGCGATTCTACCGCCTCCATAGCTGACTGTCTAAGGGCCACAAAGCAATATGCTGGTCAGTCAGGAATGTTAGGGTTTAATGGAAGACAGTCCATTCAAAATCGTACTTATCGAGTTAATGATTTTTAGAATCCCTATTAGCAACTAATCTTTAGATTTTAGTTTGTCGTTATTAGCCTCGATGAAAGCACGAATATCATCCGTCATCGCAAGAAGTTTAATCCACTGTTCCTTATAGAGCGTTACGGGGAATCTTCCGAGGCCATAAACAGAGAGTCCACCCTTCTCCCCTATCCTCATGGTCAAACCCTTTTCCTTTGTATTCTTTAGCGCGGCATTCTCTGCTCGTA
>CAZYRE010000089.1:0-10158 GCA_964650155.1 uncultured Bdellovibrionales bacterium | reverse complement strand
AAGAGTTGTGACTATCAGACCGCAACGCGACTATATTAAGCTCGAAGAGATTTCTCACTCGTAAGCTCCGATCGATACCGGAGAGGACCTGGTATTTCCATCTATATCAATACCTGTGACTACGTTTGGACTCCTGTCTTTCAATGCGGACATATTAGTTGGAGTGTAGTCATTACCTGCAGCGTTTGTGAATCCTGCATCATCAGTGGTTACGTTTGTACCGGGTGTGATGTAAAGGGAGTCATCGGAGATGTAGTGATTGTAAGAAACATCGTGGCTATCAAGGATATTGTCGGTTGAGTCACCGAATACTGTCATGCCAAGCCAAGCACTATTTTTAATAGATATATTAGATAAATTTGAATCGGCAGTATTCCAGTTTACAAGCTGCATTGATGTAACATGCCACATAAGCAAATGATTGAGGATTACGTTACGCCATTCACTCGAAAGAATATCTTCTCCTGGTCGGTAATCGTGGAGCACGTTCACAAAGGCAACATCTTTCAGCGTTGCTGTACCGCCTCCATCTGCTGTAAATAAATTAGCTGTTACATCCCAGCCAGAGATACCATAAAAGATCCTATTTTCAATGTTACCACCGGAGAGATCAAACTCGACTAAATCCGGCGTGTACATTGTTCCACTGGCGTCAATATCATCAACAGAAGAATTTACAACTAGTCGAGCACCAGAGAATGCATCAGAGCCGATATTACTGAGCGCTACATTCCTTACTATCTTGGCTGCCAAGCCATCCTTCTGACCATCAAGCGTAGAGTCAGTAAAATAAATATCTGACCAGCCAGAACTTGGAGAGATAAACCCAGCTGTACCAACAACTGTATCTCGACCATTACCTATTAACCGACAATTAGATAGCCAAATATAATCAGTTAATGTCGCATCGGTCTTAAGCTCGGAACGGATAGTGACATCTTCTATCTTAACTAACTTAGTTTTAACTCCCTCAGCTCCTGTTGATGTGATTGCAACCTGAATCTTAGAAAGTCCTGGCGCTGGTCTAATAGTAACCCAACGATTGGCGGTGGTAGTATTGAGACCTACTAAGTATGTGCCCAATTGGTAATTACCAGCTAGTAAGTACACGCTGCCGCCATCAGCTAATCCGTTTCCATTCGAAGTCTCGATCGCCTTCATTGCTTTCATTATGGTTGCAAACGGTGCTGTCGCGGATCCATCTCCACTAACATCATTTCCAGCGATAGAAGAAACGTAACGAATATTATTTGGAAGCGAACCATCTCCATTTGCGTTCAAAAATAAAGACTCTAGGAGACGTGGCTGCCCAATAGTTGGATAAGCAATCGCTCTTACCTCTACGACGCCATCTTCTAAATCTGAAGCTCTTAGCTTGACCCAATACTCAACAGTACTTGTAGTTGGATTCTCCGTCATTTCAGTAACTGCAGTCCAAGCTCCACCGTTAACTGCAAACTCAACTCTATCAATTCCATTCATATGAAAGGCGACAACGCCTACATTCATCTCATCATAAAATGTTTGATAAGGCACTGTGTTCCATTGCGCTATTACTTTGGCGCCATATCCAGCTGAAGCTGGATTACCTACGGGTCCTGGTTCTGAAGTTGGGCCAGAGAATCCCGTTCCTGGCGGGATAACGGTTCCTTCAACGGTGCAGGTGGCAGAACAGCCATCACCAATAGTTGCATTTCCATCATCGCACTCTTCACCTAATAATGGCTGAACAACGGTATCGCCGCACAGCTCGTTAGCGCAAAGATTTGAGCATCCATCACCATTAATCAAATTTCCGTCATCGCAAATTTCACCACCTTCTACTAATCCGTTACCACACTCTATAACCGGCGCTGGTGGAGTCGGGGTTGGTGTAGGTGTTGGGGTTGACTGAGTTGGTGGAGTTGAATTTTTACATAGCTTAAACGCTGCTTTATAAGCTTTCTTTGCCTTTGCTGGATCCTTCTTCGCCTTAATTAATTTTTGAATTTTTATTCGGTAAGTGTCTTTCCATTGCTCGCCTGCCGCACCGCCTGAAACCACTGTGTTAGCTTTACCTGGATATCTTTTCCCATCTTTTAAGTAACATGTAATTACAGATCCTTTGGGCGGAAGAACTTCCCAAAAAAGAGTGTTATTACTTTCAGTGATCAAAATTGGTGGGAACGGTTTGGCAAAAGCCGAGGAGAGCCCACAGACCCAGATCAAAAATGGAATTAGAATCAGCTTTGCGTTCTTCACAGATCCAAAAACTCTCTTTAAAACCGCTATCTACTTCAGCAACAATTAGACCATTCTTACTTACCTAATCTTATTGATTAAATTGGCACCTCTTCGTATGTCGTCCCAGAATAATTGGAACCCAATAACTCAGCGCTATGATGACTCTGCGGGGCGCTAAATGTAAGAAAACTTATTAGGAGAAAGTATTATTTCTCTAACTTTCAAGGAGATACCGGCTTGCCTGATAGGTAACAAAAGCTGCGCCGTAAGCCATCACCGTCATGTATGCAAACATGAAGATTGGCCACTTCCACGATCCTGTTTCACGCTTCACTACTGCTAATGTCGACATACATTGACAGGCAAAAACATAAAAAACCATTAATGAAAGAGCAGTGGCTAGCGTGTATGAGGGCATTCCAGTTTCTGGATTTTTAGACTCTCGTATTGCGCTCATAAGGGATTCGGAATTCTCATCGGCGTCTTCTAAATTATTTACCAGTGCGATCGAGCTAACAAACACTTCTCGTGCGGCAAACGAAGCTAGCAAACTAACTCCTATTTTCCAGTCATACCCAAGAGGCTCAATTAGGGGCTCAATTGCATGCCCAAACTGTCCAGCGTAACTAACCTTAACTGCATCCTGACTATTCAGATCATGGCTACGTGGAAACGTACTGAGAAACCAAAGGACCATAGAGCAGGCCATAATAACACTGCCAGCACTCTTAATAAAAACAACAACTCGATCGAAAACTTCTCTAAAAACATTTTTAATTCTTGGCAATCTATATGGAGGCATCTCCATGACGAAATGTGACGGCATACCGCGAAGCATCGTCTTCCGAAAAAGTAGCGCGACTAAAGCAGCACCTATGACTCCTGCTGCATACATAGCTAATAGCACTAGCCCTTGTAACGACAGTACGCCGGCAACTGTAGTGCTTGGAATAAACGCGGAGATAAGCAGTGCATATATCGGCAACCTTGCACTACAACTCATGAGTGGGGCTACCAGTATTGTAACCATTCTATCTGAATAGGAAGGAATAGTTCTTGTTGACATGATCCCTGGCACTGCGCAGGCGAATGAATTAAGGAGTGGGATAAATGAGCGACCCTGTAATCCTACCTGTCGCATAATTCTATCCATTATAAAAGCAGCCCTTACTAAATAGCCGCTCTCTTCTAAAAGTCCGATAAGAAGAAAAAGAATAGCAATTTGTGGGACAAATATTATTACACTTCCAACCCCACTAATTATTCCATCAGCAATCAGACTTCTTAGAAGTCCATCTGGCATTACTCCGATCACGTAATTTCTAACTAAGCTTAATTGCGCATCTATCCAGTCCATCGGCAAACTGGCCCATGAAAAGACAGCCTGGAACATAAGAACCATTGCCAAGGCAAAAAATAGTGGACCAAAGAAGCGGTGCGTCGCGATCCTATCAACACGATCTGTTAATGATTGATACTCAACATCGCGTATTGAAATTGATCTTGATAAAATATCCTTAATCCAGCGATACCGCGCTTCAACCTCATAACTGGAACAATCAATACCCTCACCAGATAACTTAGAGGTTATCTCAGACTTATTTTTAGAATCCGAGCTAATCGCTCCAGATAAAATCGCCATCCCTAAAAGTTTAACTGCGCCAGAATCTTTCAAGTCTACTTCTGAGCCAACTACTTCTTTTCCAAGAACTTCACTACCAGACAAAAAATTCGGACTTTGGCACCAGACAAATCGCTTAGTACTTGGCGACACTACTTTTCTAAGTTCCCGCTCTAGATCTTCTAGCTTTCCACCCTTGTGAGCAGCAATTGTCACAACTGGTACACCTAACTCACGAGCAAGGATCTCTCGCTTAACAGAGATTCCCCTCTTTTCAGCCATATCGATCATGCTAAGAGCAATTATCAGTGGATAGCCACAATCAATAAGCTGCCCTGCTAAAAAGAGATTCCTTTCAAGATTACAAGCATCAACTACGCATACAATTACACTTGGAGCAGGATCTGCTGTTTGTCCTGCAAGGTAGCGCGCGGCTATGGTCTCTTCGGGAGCTCCCCCGCTTAAACTATACGTACCTGGAAGGTCGATAACGGTAGTATCTTCAAAGCCTGTCAGAACGAGCTTACTCACTCTTCTCTCAACAGTTACTCCAGGATAATTTGCAACCTTAGAATTTAGTCCAGTTAAGGCATTGAACAAAGTTGTCTTGCCAGCGTTTGGTACTCCAGCAATTACTACTATTCTAGCGGCTAAACTTTCTTCAGAACTCACTGAGGGGGCAGTAGTCATAAGTTCACGAAGAAATAACTCAGCTATCTTTAGGAAGAGATCGCTTTAAGTCCGAGGGCTTCTAGTTCAGTAGATCTAAGTGAGAGGTTATAACCACCACTCTTAACCTGAATTGGATCACCAAAAGGGGAGATATTCAAAACCTCAATCTCGGTACCAACTACTAAGCCAAGAGTCATCAACCTTCGGATCAGGTCCATGTCATGACCCTGTATCTTCTGTACGACGAAGCGACTTCCGCGCTTAAAGTCATTTTTATTAGGTGTTGATAGAGCCATTTTTCGAATCCATTCGAATGCTAAAGTTAACATCCTTGAACGATAGGCTTACTGCCACCTACCAAAGGTAATATCGGGAGAATGCGTCCGAATCACCTAATAAAAGTAAGATGCTAACTGTGCCCTTGGTATACCTAACAAATGAAGGCTTGTTCAATAGGGCGCATGGTAAATCATGAACAAAATAGTCCAGAATGGGGGTAAAACTGTCCCTATGTGCCATAAATTTGGCACAAGGTTGAAAATATTCACGGAGTAACTATTTGATTTTCTTTGTCTTTTCAATAAACCTCTTCAGTTAACCCGTCATTCTGCCGACATATAATGTGGTCTAGATAATGCAGGCATTTCTACGGTTTTAAACGTATAGGGTGACCATGAGCAAACAATCTCAAAAATATACTGAAGATGAGGCTCTAGAAATCATAGAATTGTCTTCTGAATCATTTGAGACCCTTGCTCGCGCATTTGAACTAATTGCTGAAGTCTGTGCTGACGAAGCCGCTAATGTGACTGGGAAAGAGGCTGAAACATCCTCTTCCATCGTAGTTCACTAAAAAATTATTCTTTCACATCGATAGCTAAAACAATTCCAGAGCCGTTTGGAGTATCCATTCCTGTTATAACAGTTTCGTTTCCATTGAAATGCAACCTGGTATCAATAACGTTCATACCACTGCTATCTTTCCAGTTTAACCAAAGACAAACCTTATCCTTATTTTTAGAAACTGGTCTGAAAGAGATTACGTTACCGTCAACAAGAGTAAAAGTTTCTTTACTGTTCATCGCCACCCTCTTCTCTTGCTCGGACATTAACGTCAGGTGGTTATATTTTAGTTTTTTTAACTTATCTTTGATATCTTTTATTCCGGGCTGATTAAGATCGGCTTTGCGGGCAGCCTTATCGATATCAGAACCATCTCGCTCAATCTGCGCTGCTTTAATTGCTCTAACTACAACAACTACTGATTCGCTATCAGCAAAGCTCTCCACGCTACTAATACAAGCAACAAGAGGTACGACAACTGCTAGCAGGCGACCAGGGAGAGAGATCATACTTACCGCACTGTTTCAATAATTTTAGGTTCGGCCTCTAAAACACGGGGACGATTAGGATTAGAGTTACTACGCTTGACCCAGATGACGGTAGACCTTTCTTTAGGATCTTGAATGAAACTTACATGCCCATCGCTCCTCATCCAATCGACTTCGAAAGGTATTCGAGAATCCATGCGCTTCAGTGCACGCATCTGCTGCTGGGAACGGAAGGCTTCGCGAGACATCAGACGACGCCTGTCTTGATTGTTAGAATAAGTCACGAAATCAACTCCCTCAGCCGTATTTCGCTGTGAGTCAATAACGGCGATCGAAGAATCACGGGATGCTAAATTATCAACTCCGGCTGGAGAAACAGGACCTTTAGAAAAAACCACGAATGCTACTGTCGCAGTTGCCAGTCCAACAGCCATCCCGCCAAAAACACCAGGATTAAATATCTCCTTAAACCAGGGGGCGCGAGACTCCTCTTCCTGGATCATTACTTCCCGCTTGCCAAGGTAAATAGCGGCTCTCTCTTCTTCTTCAATTCTTCTTTCTATTTTATCCCAAAGATTAACCGAAGGACGTGCCTCTACACCAAAAACTTCTCCCTTTAACTGATCATTTAAGATCCTCATCTCTCTAGAATACTGTCGGCATCCTTCATGCAAAGATATGCAGGCGTGCCCTACACATCGCTCCAATAACGAGGCTTCTCCATCGCAAACCTTGATTAAGAGGCGCTCAAGAAATTGAGGTAACATCGAAGAGTTTCTCATATTTAAATTCTCATCTTCACTAGCTGTATCCATCATTATCAAACCAAATCTTTTAAAGCTTTCTGCAAATACTTCTTTGCGTAGTGTATACGACTCATTACAGTCCCCTGAGAAAGCCCAAGAACATCTGCTATCTCGGAGTAACTCATTCCATCAACCTCTCTTAACATCACCACAGTCCGGTGCTCCTCTGAGAGTTGAGACATCGCTTTTCCTAAAGATTCAGCCAACTGTTTCCTCTCCGCAGATTCTTCAGGATTACCATCCGTGGCTACAGCTTCCAGAGCTCTCGATTCCTGACCATCCTCGTTTAACTTTGGAGAAGACAATACTTCCCCTCTCCTTGAGTTCCGTCTCTGGAAATCGATCGCCATGTTGTAAGCAACACGGTAAATCCATGTATAGAATGACGAATCTCCGCGAAAATTCTTCAATGATAGATAGGCTTTAACAAAAGATTCTTGGACTATGTCTTCGGCATCTTCCCTTGATTTAGTCATGCTAAGTACCAGAGAATACACGCGATTTTGATATTTTTCGACCAAGACCCTGTATGCCTCACGGTCCCCTTTTGCAGCCCGCTCTACTAGCGCAAGCTCCGGCTCATGCCCATCCTTAGGGGCCGCCCTGCCTGTTATGTCAGTTATAATCTCTCTCTTCACACCAATTCTCACAGCTAACCTTCCTTATACCATTAGTGGGCTTCTTGCCAGTTTGCTCCTATTCCTAACTCCACCTTGAGTGGAACCTTTAACTGCACCACCCCTTCCATTTCTCGTTTCACCAGTGCTTTTACTTCTGGAACCGCTTCCTCGCTCACTTCAAAAACTAATTCGTCGTGCACTTGCAAAGTTAATCGTGCTGGCACATCGACTAAAGCTTTATCTATCTTCAACATGGCCATTTTAATAATGTCCGCCGCCGTACCTTGAAGCGGAGCATTCATGGCTGCACGGATAACAAATTCTTTATCCCGTCCTGTAGAATCAATGTCCGCGATATTTCTCTTTCTTCCGAATAGTGTAGACACAAATCCTTTCTCCCGAGCATCCTGCGCAAGAGAGTCAAAGTACTGCTGAACTTTAGGATACTTATTAAAATAGTTTTCAATATAGATTTTTGCTGTTGAGAACGAGATTCCTAACTCTCGGGCCAATCGGAATGGTCCCATTCCGTAAATAATTCCGAAGTTAATTGTTTTGCCTATGCGCCTCTGATCAGGATTGAGGGCAGCATCTGCAGGCAGACCTAAAATCTCTCTGGCAGTCCGTGTATGTATATCAACATTGTCATGAAATGTTTGGATCAAATTTTCGTCTCCGCTTAAATGAGCCAGTAATCTAAGCTCAATCTGTGAGTAGTCTGCGGTTAGAAGTACATTCCCCCTCTCAGCAGTAAAGGCAGCCCGAATCGAAGCTCCTTCTTCACTTCTAATTGGAATATTTTGTAGGTTAGGATCCGAGCTTGATAGCCTACCAGTACCGGTAACTGTTTGATTAAATCTACTGTGCAACCTGCCAGTCTTTGTAGAGACAAGTGTGGGAAGTACATCAACGTATGTGCTTTTTAGTTTATAAAGACCTCGGTATTGAAGAACCAGCAATGGGAAACGATGATAATGCGCTAACTGCTCAAGAACATCCTGATTTGTTGAGATTTTCCCCGTCTTGGTCTTTTTTAATCCTTTTGAATCGATCCCTAATTTTTCAAACATTATGGCAGACAATTGCTGAGTAGAATTAATATTAAAAGTTTCCCCAGCAATCTGATAAAGTTCTTGTTCCAAATTACCAAGCCTTACTTCAAAATCTTTTGAAATCTTATGAAGTAATTTCGTGTCAATTTTCACACCTGTTCTTTCAAGCTTGGCCAGTACAGAAACAAGCGGCATCTCTATCTCATTAAAGATCTTTTCTAGGTCCCGTTCTTTTAAAAGAGGTTGTAATTTCTCAATTAAAAGCCAGGCTACGTGAGCATCCTCGGCTGAATACCTAGTAGCGGTAGGAATATCTACATAAGAGAAGTCAACTTTATCTTTGGCTACATCTTCATATTCAATTACTGAAATACCAAGGAAATCTTTAGCCAATGCGCTTAAACTGTGGCTTCGTCTATCTGGGCTTAAGAGATACGCGGCCACCATCGTATCAAAATGTGCGCCAACAATTGGGATATCATGATTAAGTAATACCTGGATATCGAACTTCATGTTCTGTCCAGATTTCTTCTGTTCTGGATTTGCAAATATCGGGCTTAACGCAGTCCTCGCTTCCTCTAATGTTATTTGGGCTTTTCCGCTTGGCGATTCAGTGTGCCCTACTGGCACATAGAATGCCTCTTCCTTACTCCAGCAAAATGCAAAACCAACTAACTTTGATTCAAATAGATCTAAAGAAGTCGTTTCGGTATCAAAGACAAAGTGAGGTACGGATTTTAGCTTTTGAACAAAGGCAGGAAACTCATCCTTATATATCGTCTTGTAATCATCTCGACTTTCGATCTTTGGCCCAGCGGTTGGAGCTGTGACCTTAAAATCTTTTAATAATGAGGAGAACTCAAATTGTTCGGCGAGTTTTTGCAGGGCAGCAGCATCCGGGTCAGCTCGCAGCATCACCGATGGAAGTTCTGAATCAGGCAGCTCGGATAATTTATTTCCGGCACCATTTAACTCGAATGACAGGGGCATATCACAATCAATGGCCACCAATTTCTTACATAGACGGAGAATCTCAGGGTTCTCTTCAATAATCTGTGCGATCTTTTCTCGGCCTCGAATAGCCTTGATATCCTTAATCTTTTGGGCCGAAGCGATAATTGTCTCTGTATCCCCAAAAAGCTCAATTAGTTGGAGCGCCGTCTTTGGTCCGACCCCTTTAAGTCCAGGAATATTATCAGAGGAATCTCCCATAAGGGCGAGGACCTCAACAACCTTATCTGGACCGACACCAAACTTTGTCTTTACTTCAGCAGCCCCAATCCAGGCATCTTTCATTGCATCATAGATTGTCACTTTATCGGAAACTAACTGCATCAAATCTTTGTCACCCGAAATAATAACCGTTTCTATTCCAGCGTTTCCTAAACGATGAGCGAGCGTGCCTATTACATCGTCCGCCTCATATCCATTCTGCTCAATTACTTTTAATCCAAACGCACGAGCGATGTCCCTAAAGTAGGGCATCTGCTGAACCAGTTCAGTTGGGCACTCTGCTCGATTTGCTTTGTATTCTTTGTAAAGCTCGTGTCGGAATGTTGGTGCGCCCGTATCAAAAACCATTATCATTCGCTCAGTGCCCGGCTGGGACAAAAGCTTCATCATCATCCGAAAAAAACCGTACAGCGCATTAGTCGGAAACCCATCCTTAGTGGCAAGGTGGGTTACCGCATAGAACGCCCTAAAAATATATCCCGAGCCATCTACAAGAAAAACTTTACTCATCAATCTAAAAAGGGGTCAGACCCCTTTTCTCCATCTCTAAAACTTGGAAGAGTATAGTCAACGGAAGGGAAAAAATGAAACGGGGCAGTA
>CAZYRE010000088.1:0-10219 GCA_964650155.1 uncultured Bdellovibrionales bacterium | reverse complement strand
TGCTTACTCCGAATTCGCTTTCATTTATACAGCCCCGTAATTCTAATTCGCATAAAGGGTCATTCGGCCGGGTACTAGTTATAGGCGGGTCTAGTGAGATGCCTGGGGCACCATATCTTGCGGCTGAAAGTGCAATTCGATCTGGTGCTGGAATAGTTACAGTAGCTTCTGGGACCAACATCGTACCTAAATTTATACCTGAAATTATGCGAATTGATTTAGGTACAATCGAGCATCATTCAGAATACGGATTAGCTCAGATCGAAAAGAACTTGAAGGACAATCCTGTAGTAATACTTGGGCCTGGTCTTGGAATGAATGAAAATACATCAACTTTTCTCTCTGCTGTTATCAGTCGATGTATCGAACAGGGATTGAAAGTCGTAGTTGACGCGGATGCGCTAAACCTAATTGCGTCTACTAAAAAGTTTCCTACCACTGCAAACTTTGTCTACACACCTCATCCAGGCGAAGCCTCTAGACTTCTAGGAACAAGCACCGCCGAAGTGCAAAGAGACCGATACTCCTCTGCTAGATCCTTAACTTCTCTTTTTAAAGATGGAATTGTAGTTTTGAAAGGTGCTTCAACGATTATTACAACATCAAAAATGGGTTGGGTAAATTCTACCGGAAATCCATACCTTGCGACTGCTGGCAGTGGAGACGTGCTCACTGGAATTATTGCTGGACTATTAGCCCAAGGCCTTGAGACGGTCGAAGCTGCTAAACTTGGCGTGTTTATCCATGGCCTATGTGGAGATCGTGCGGTGGCTGAGTCGCAAGGACCTATTATAGCTTCCGATTTATTTAAGCACTTACCGCGAACCATTTCTGAATTCGTTAAGGTTTCATGATGTTTCCAAATACGCTGACTTTGCCCACACTTCAGGAAACAAATCGGATCGGACAAGCTCTTGCCAAGTTTATTAGGCCTCCTATGACTATAGGACTTAAGGGCGAGTTAGGTGCTGGCAAAACTACTTTAACTAAAGCGGTTTTAAGCTCTCTTGGTTACAGAGAGAGTGTCTCTTCTCCAACTTTCGTTCTACAGCATCAGTACGAACTAGGTAAACATATCGTCTCCCACTGGGATCTTTATCGGCTAACTGCTCCACCAGAGGAGCTTTTTCAACCAAGACTTAGTAATGAAATTGCAATAATAGAGTGGCCTGATAAATTCAGTGAAATTTTGTCATTGTGTGACCTCGTACTCACCCTTGAGGTTACCGCCACCCCTAATGACTCGCTTTCCATTTCTAGGAAGTGTATTATCACCGGCAGATTATCTGAGGATTTTTGCCGTACGTTATGGGCCAAAAATTAGTTATCAAAAAATTTGGCGGAACAAGTGTTGGTGATGTAATTCGCATTCGTAATGCTGCCAAATTAGTTGCTGAGTACGTTCAAAGAACTGGCGATAGAGTGGTCGTTGTTGTTTCTGCCATGTCTGGGGAAACTAATCGTTTAATTGCCCTAGCAAAAAGCTGTGTACCAAATCCTGCTCCAAGAGAGTTAGATGTGATGGTATCTACTGGTGAGCAGGTGACAATTGCACTGATGGCAATGGCACTTGAAGAGGAAGGATTAAGAGCCAAAAGTTTTACTGCTCAACAAGCTAGAATCTCAACAGATAGAAATTTTACTAAAGCTCAGATACGAGAGATAGATACAGCTAATCTCAAAAGCTCTATCGATGCCGGAGTTATCCCAGTTGTGGCTGGATTCCAAGGCGTGGATCAAGATGGTGACATCACCACACTTGGAAGAGGTGGCTCCGACATTACGGCAGTGGCGATTGCAGCCGCATTAAGAGCTGATGCTTGCTACATTTATACAGATGTTAAGGGCGTATACTCAACAGATCCACGAATCTGCCCACAGGCAAGATTACTTCCTCAGGTATCCCATGAAGAGATGCTTGAGATGGCAAGCTTAGGAGCAAAGGTGCTTCATCCACGTTCGGTATATTTTGCCATGGCTTACAGTATGCCGTTAGCAGTTTTATCTACGTTTGAGCCTAATGCTGGAGTTACTTGGATTGTGAAAGAGGAAGAACTTATGGAGAAGCCTATTGTTACTGGTGTTACTTATAGAACAGACGAAGCAAAGGTCACTATTCAAAAGCTGCCTTCCGATCCAAAGGCATTAAGCCGAGTGTTCAAAGTTCTTTCTGATGAGAACATATTTATCGATATGATTACTCAGACAGGATTTGATGGTCATCATACAGATATTAGCTTTACTGTTTTAGATGAAGATAGTGCTAGGGCACTTCAAATCGTAAATGACTTAGTTCCAGAGCTTAAAGCTGAGGGTGCCTCGTGCGATCGAAACATTGCCAAGGTTTCAGTAGTTGGTGTTGGCATGAGATATCATACCGGTGTAGCTAGCAAAGCCTTTGAGGCTTTGGCAAAAGAGGGGATTGAAGTTCAGATGATCTCAACTTCTGAGATTAAGATCTCTGTTCTAGTACCACGAAAATATTGGGAGGTAGCAGTTAGGGCCCTTCATTCTGCATTTGAAACTGACCAACAGCCAGTTTTAGAGCGAGCAGCTTGAGGTTCTTTACTCTCTAGATCTATATATACGGCAAATTTCTTAGAGTTCCTCTCTCCTATACCTCTTACTTCCGTGAGAGCTTTATATTTAACACCGAAGTTGAGCTCCTTTGCTTTATCAAGCAGCAGATCTTTCTTCTTTAAAATTGCTTCAGACAACCTATCTGAAATCCCTTTGATCAGGTTCAATTCGTAGATATTTGTGTTTAGTAGATATAAAGGTTCTCCGAAGGCAAGTTTGGTCTCTCCATCGCATCTATACGGCAAGCTGTGTAATACATTATCTTCAAATCCGATATTCGGTAGCAGATACGATAGGTAAAGAGCTAATAACAAAAGTGTAAGTGCGCAGTATTTATTCCCCACATTATCTATATCGCATAATCGTGCAAAAAGTTGTCGTCAACGAGTTCTATGCAGCTTGCTGTCGATAGCTTGATTAAGATTCTTAACAAAATTAACCTGATGCGATGACATTTGAATCGCTAGATCCCAACCAACTAGACCCAACCCTACTTGATTCAGCAAGAACTATAACGAAAGCATACCAGAACGAATCCTTTCACGTGGGAAGCTTAATATCTGATGACGGTAGTTCGATCAAAGAGATTTTAGCAGCGAAGGATTATCCAGAGGATCCCACTACTTCGATTTCTAGACCATGTTATTTTCGTTCTACACCGTTACATCAACCTTATAACGATTTCGAAGAGGAATTAGAAATCGCGGCGGATATTGAGCGTAGTCTAGTTGGAATATTAAATGATGCCGCCAAGTGTAAACTTCCAGAAAATTTATGTATTTCGTATTTTCATAGAAAAGGTCGGGAGACATCAGATCTATTTTCTGTTACCAAGATAACGATTCCGACTTTGAATCGTGAAATATGGATTCTAACGTACGAATCAAATTGTCGAACTATTCATGATATAACTGAAATAAAATCTAAATTAGAGATTGTAAAACACGTCAAAGGTGAGTATCGAGACAATGAGGATTTTGAATTTGCTAGAGAGGGTTTATCTTTAACTTACAGATTACGTCATACACTTTCAGGTGAAAGATTTTTGATCTGGCCAGACCGCGAGTACAAAAAAGAGAGCTGCATATTTATCCCAGACAGTTCTTCACTAATTCTCTATTCTCACTATGATAAACAATCATTTCCGGTAGCATATGAAGTTGATTTGACCTCGAATGAGGTGGGCTCAGAAAACCTTGAAGAACTTAGATATGCTAAAAGTACTTGCTCACACCTAATCTGGCTGACTCGCTCTATGTTGAGAGACATTGCAAAATTATAATTAAGCTAGAACATCTAACCCACCATCAGGCTTTTCATCCGATGGTTCTTTATCTTCTTCCTTTGCCTCCTTACCAGGCTTTTGCTTCTTTTTTGGGGAAGAATAAGGAGATTCGACTCGTTTTTGACTCGATACGCCAGCACTGTCACGATCTTTAACCGAGAATAGATGCGTGGCAGCTTCAGCAGAGGTCTGCAGCGTATTTTTAACCTGACTGCCCCTTTGTATGGCAGTAGAGCCCTCGGCTCCTCTTGGATTTGTATGGGCAGCAGCAACTACCCCTACGCTTTGTGTTATACCGGAGGTCATTGTAAACTCCCGGCCTTATTCGGTACCTGGTACCTCGTAAGGTCAATTTAAATGGGGCCTGCTTGTACGGGCCTTAGTACTAGTACTATCGGCACTTTAGAACAATATTTTAGCAATTGTGCGTATATAATTAGCTATTAAAAATGACTGTAATTTCAGGCACTAACCTAGACCGAAATGCTACCTACGGCGTTACGTCAGAGGTGCAGGCAGCCATTATTGAGGAATTTGGAAAGCGCCCTTTAGGAAATCCAAGTTCCATCCATCAATCAGGTCAACGAGCAAGATACCTTATCGAAGAAGCAAGAGCCTCTGTCTTAGAGTTAGTTGGTGGCAGTAGTGGGGATAAGTTAATCTTTACATCTGGGGCCACAGAATCAAATAATTCAGTCGTTTTTGGAACTACCCTAAGAGCTGACTCACATGTGGTAACAACCACTATAGAGCATCCTTCATTGCTAGAATCAGTACATGAATTTTCACGAAGAGGGGGATCTGTATCAGAAGTAATCGTTAGCAATTCTGGAATTGTTTCAACTGAGGAGGTGCTCAAGTTCATAAGTCCTCAAACAAGTCTTGTTTCGATAATGTACGCTAATAACGAGACCGGAGCTTTGCAACCAATTACTGAGATAGGCCTAGCTCTTAGAAAACTTGGTACATCAGCTTATTTTCACTCAGACGCTGTGCAAGCGATCGGTAAAGTGTCCTTCAACTTCAGTAAATCATTACTTGATTTTGCCAGTATCTCTGCACACAAAATTGGAGGGCTCTCAGGAGTGGGCGCG
This sequence comes from uncultured Bdellovibrionales bacterium, assembly GCA_964650155.1. GTDB lineage: Bacteria > Bdellovibrionota_C > UBA2361 > UBA2361 > J135 > JAWXBT01. The sequence continues at coordinate 5,260 of CAZYRE010000088.1, read as the reverse complement.
CTAATAGTTAGATCTGGAATTGAGATTACTCCTCTAATCTATGGTGGGCCTCAAGAAAAAAGGGCTAGAGCTGGTACGGAGAATACGCTTGGAATATTCTCATTTGGAGTAGCTGCTCGTTCATTGCATAGGGATGGAGAACTTCGACACCAAAAGTTACGAAAAAACAGAGAAACCATATGGTCAATCCTCAGAGACTCAATACCAGGAGTACGACCAACAGTTGATCTCAACTCAACTCTTCCCAATACCTTAAGCTTGGTCCTTCCAAACATTAATTCTGCTGATTTAGTAGTCGCGCTTGACCTTGAAGGTATTGAGATCTCCTCTGGAGCTGCATGTGCTTCGGGAAAACCTGGTCCTTCACATGTAATGCTAGCGATGGGATTTAGTGAATCAGATGCCCAGAGAATAATTAGAATAAGTGTTGGGGCTGAAGATTCTGAAAAGTCACTGAGAGAGGCAGCTCAAAAGATAGTTTCTACCATCAAGAGGATGGCCCATGTCTAAGGGATCTGTTGCCGTAGCTATGAGTGGTGGAGTTGATTCCTCAGTTGCTGCACTACTGCTTAAGGAGGAAGGCTATTCTCCCGTTGGCATCTCGATGCAGGTTTGGGATTACAGAAATCATGGAGGATCTTGCACTAGGGCAACCTGCTGTTCGCCTGATGATTTTACTGATGCAAGACGAGTAGCAGGTAAAATAGGGGTACCTTATTATGTTTTTGATTTTGAGCGTACCTTCGAAAGGGAAGTTATATCTAAGTTTGTAAGAACATATGAGTCTGGATTAACACCAAATCCATGCGTTGATTGCAATAGCAAGGTGAAGTTTCATGAACTTCGTGAGCGTGCGGTGGCAATGGGTTGCCCAGCTGTAGCCACAGGGCATTATGCTCAGGTAGCAAAGAGTAGTGACGGTTTTCATCTACTAAGAGGCGTAGATTTAGATAAAGATCAAAGCTATTTCCTTTATGGCATTAAACCAGAGGAATTATCACAAACTTTGTTTCCAGTCGGACATCTAACTAAACCTGAAGTCCGAGAGTTAGCAGCAAAAGCAGGTTTGCCAACCGCAGCAAAACCAGAAAGCCAAGATATATGCTTTGTCTCAGGGACCATCTCTGAGTTCATGAAGAAGAGGGGGGTAAGTCCTCGTATCGGGAATATTGTAACAAAGACCGGAGAGATACTTGGTTCACACGACGGTATTCACCAATTTACGGTTGGACAACGTCGAGGATTAAGTCTTGGAGGTAATTCTAGTCCACTTTACGTGATCGAATTAAATGCTGAGAGCAATTCCGTAATCGTTGGAACGGCGGAAGAGTTGGAGCATGAATCATTTACCGTTGAAAGTGTAAATTGGGTATCACCACAGTTTCATGTTGATCTGAGACCTAGAACATTTCAAGCCATCGCTCAACTTAGACATCGTCACAAAGGTGTTCAGGTAGAAGTGCAAATTCTAGGTGATGGAACAGTAAAGGCATCATTCGTAGATGAATGGTCAACTGTGTCACCAGGCCAAGCAGCAGTGTTCTACGATTTAAACAACAAAGAGGTTCTTGGTGGTGGTAGAATTTGCTCCCATAAAGAGAGTCGTCTTCCAATACTAGCAAACGGTTGAGGTGCTGCTAACATGAAAATCGAAATTCCTTTTCAAAAGTTTCAAGGTTGCGGCAATGATTTTATAATCATCTCAGATTTCGATGCTGTTATTAAAAAATCAGTTGGCAACTTTTCTAATTTAGCAAAGTCAGTACTCGACAGACACTTTGGCATCGGTGGCGATCAGCTACTAGTCTTAAGTACTGATAAAAGTTCAAGTACACGGGCACACATTTACAACCCTGATGGCTCAGAATCTGGAATGTGTGGCAACGGCATGAGGTGTATCGCACGAGTTTTATATAACGACGGCTATATAACTACGCCTGAGAATATAACCATTAGACTAAATGATCGAATAGTTTCCTGTTCCTTAAATGCAGATGGTACCGTTACTGTCGACATGGGCGAGCCTGTTTTTGATCCCAAACTTATACCAGCGAAAATAAATACTCCTGAATCAGGAACCGAGATTAATGTTCTTGGTCATAATTTTGTCATTCACGCAGTTTCTATGGGCAATCCACACTGCGTTACATTTATTACTAATCCTGAAGAGATAGATCTTCCCATATTAGGCCGAGCTTTAGAGATGAATCCATTGTTTCCCAAAAAGACAAATGTAAGCTTTGCCCGTGCAGATTCTAAATCAGATGTGACCCTTAGAGTTTGGGAGAGAGGTGCAGGTGCAACTCTAGCCTGCGGTAGCGCTGCATGCGCAACGCTTGTTGCCGGAGCAAGAGCAGGAATTCTTGATAGACGAGCACAAATCAACTTACCAGGCGGATCTCTATTAGTTAGTTGGGATAAGGAAGATAATCATGTCCATATGACAGGTGAAGCTGTAAGAGTGGCCAAGGGTTTTTATGAGTTTTAGTTACAGCCTACAGAAAACGGCTAACGGCTCAAATGCAAGAGCTGGTATCATTAAGACCAGTCATAGTGAGATTCTTACGCCAGTGTTCATGCCAGTTGGTACTCATGCAACTGTAAGGGCTCATTCTGTCGATAATATTATGGGTCTTGGCTTTGAGATAATCTTAGCAAATACCTATCATCTATTTATTAGACCAGGCGCAGCTGTTTTCGAATCATTTGGCGGCATTCATCAATTCATGCAATGGCCAAAGTCCGTCTTAACAGATTCCGGTGGATTTCAGATCTTTTCACTACCTGAGCACCGAGAAATGTCAGAAGAAGGTGCCAGATTTAGAAGTTATCTTGATGGCAAGTACCATCTATTCACACCAGAAATCAGTATCGGTATGCAAAAAGCAATCGGCAGCGATATTATGATGGTGCTGGATCAGTGCATTCCTTCCACTGCTGATGAAAAAACAGCCAGAGCTGCGGTTGAACTAACTCATAAATGGGCCATCCGTTCACTTAATGCTCGTGGTGATTCTAAACAGGCATTGTTTGGTATTGTTCAAGGTGCTCTTTTTGAGAATCTTCGAAAAGAAAGTATCTCCCAGATTACCTCCTTACCTTTTGATGGAATTGCTATTGGCGGATTAGCTGTAGGTGAAAGCAAAGAGGAACGTGAGCGTCTCACGGAGTTAACTGCTCCGCTATTACCTGTCAATAAGCCCAGATACTTAATGGGAGTAGGTACTCCCATTGACCTATTAGAAGCAGTACACCGTGGTGTTGATATGTTTGATTGTATCTTACCAACCGCCCTGGCCTTTCAGGGCGTTACATTTACATCTAAAGGTAAGATTTCACTTCGTCGCGGCATATATAAAAATTCCAAAGAGCCTCTAGATTCTTCCTGCCTATGCAGTACATGCTCCAAATATTCTAGAGCGTACTTACATCACTTGATTAAGACTAACGAGCCACTAGGTACTCAATTAGTCGGCATTCATACCTTAACATTCTATAAAAAATTAATGGACGGTATGAGATCCAGTATCCTTGATGATACGTTTATGAATTTTTATAAAGAGAACCAACCGATCCTACTTAGTGACGATCTTGAAAATCCGATCACACGTCCTAAGGTAAATCCAACATATTCCGCTTCAATGGGTCAGTTTGAGGTTGTTACAAATAAAGATTATGCAACGATTCGACACTCAGAGCTTGGCGAAACAATGCATTCAGTTACAGATCCCTCTACGGAAGCTAGAACTCTTTACGTTGAGCAATCCGAGATACTGAGAAGACTTACAGATCAGGATCCAAAATCCGATAAACCGTTAGTAATCTGGGACGTCGGATTGGGAGCAGGATTTAATGTCATGGAGACTTTAAGGTTAATCGAATCTATACCGGTTTTATCACGCAGTGTGGAAATAATTAGTTTTGAGAATAACCTTGACGCTTTAAGATTGGTAATTAAAGAACACTCAAAATTTCCTCACGTTCACCATCCTGCTCCTAATGCTATTCTAAAGAATTCCATATGGCGACATCAGGATAAACAAATCTCATGGAAGCTTCTTGAAGGTGATTTCTTTCAGTTGATGTCAGAAGCAGCAGTCCCAGATATTATTTACTGGGATCCATTTTCCTCAAAGTCACATGAATATTTCTGGAATCTTTCCACGTGGAAGATGCTCAGATCCTTTGTTGGTGATCATCCGATGATATTGCTGACATATTCGGCATCTACTGCGGTACGATCAGGTTTATTAGCTGGGGGATTTTTAGTCGGAGCAGGGGTTGGTACTGGCCCCAAGAGTGAAACCACATTCGCAATTACTCCATCTGCTAGATCTATTTATCCAAATATAAAGCTGCTGGATAAGACCTGGCTTGATAAGTGGCAAAGAAGCGATGCTAAATACCCTATTGGGGCAATCCCTTCTGATTATCAGGATATTACTCAGAGCATTGTCAGCCACGTTCAATTTGGTTAGCCTTCTCTCGTAAGCTTAACCAGTATTGATATGAAAATTATATCTAAAATCATAATCCTTTTCCTCTTTGTCTCAACTGTAAATTTATTTGCTCTCGATCTGCCAGGATCGAAGGATCCTGTTGGCATTAAAAGATACGAGGGCTCAGAGATAATCAGATATGAAAATATCGCGTTTGATTCTTACATCGTACCGTTGGGTAAGATGACAAAATTTGATTTCGGTACCAAAGTCGCTGAATTTGAGAAATCTGAAACTATAGAAGGTGAGGTAACAAGAGTATCTTATCGGGTTCCAGATCCTACTAGGTCAAGTCTTGAAATTTTAAGGAATTATGAAAACTCCTTCAAAGCTGACGGTTGGGAGATCTCATGGGTTGCTTCAGGTAAGGCACAGTTTGGAAATCCATTTTCTCATCTTTATGAATCACTAAAGGATAATGATCAGTTGTTTACTTATAGTGATTCTCAAGCGCATTTTCTTGTGGCGAAGAAATCAGACCAAGGTCTGACCGCTACTCTCTTTGTCACTAAGTATGATTACGGATTAACTAGAGGTATCAAGATTAATAAGGGAGATCCCATTCTGCATCTTGATGTTATTCAAACAAAATCAATGGATTCAAAGATGGTTGTAGTGACATCTTCCGAAATGGCGAAATCGATTGAACAGAATGGAAGAGTTTCTCTGTATGGTATATTTTTTGATACAAATAAGTCAGATATCAAGCCTGAATCATCCGAAACCTTAAATGAAATTGCAAAATTAATGAAAGAAAATCC
>CAZYRE010000087.1:0-10249 GCA_964650155.1 uncultured Bdellovibrionales bacterium | reverse complement strand
GTTGAGGTGACAGCCAAGACAATTGAAATAACAGCTATCAATGAGTGAGACTTACCTACCTGATTTTGCTCACTAAATAGATGTGTCTCTAAATTACGAATTGGAATACAATCACTACGCTTATTACTGAAGGACAAACTATGAGAATCAAATTATACCTACTCTCTTTACTCTCATTAATTATTACTTCTTCAGGTTGCAATCAAACCGTCCTTGAGCCAGACCCTGTGAGAGCTTCCTTAAGTCAATCAGAAACTCAGTCAAATCCCGAAATGATCCCGCTTGTAAACACGATTCAAAATGCTGCCGAATCTTATCGGGCACTATCAGAAGGTGGGGATAGTCAGATACCTGAGGATCTCGCAGACAAAGCTAAATGTATCGCCGTTATTCCAAACATGATTAAAGCTGCATTTATTGTTGGTGGTCATCACGGCGAGGGAATCGCAGTATGTCGAGATGTTTTTGGCAACTGGAGTCCTCCATCTTTTATCACACTCACTGGTGGCAGCCTCGGATGGCAGATTGGAGCTCAATCAACCGATGTAGTTCTGTATTTTATGGATGAGAAATCCGCGCAAAGTCTTCTTGAGCAGAACGCAACTCTAGGAGCCGATGCTAGTATCGCCGCAGGTCCTGCTGGACGATCTGCAAGGGTTGGAACTGATATTAAACTAACTGGTATCGTCTCTTACGCTAGAAGCGAAGGATTCTTTGCTGGTGTTTCCCTTGAAGGAGCTTCATTGCGACCAAACGACAGGGCTAATACAGTTTTCTACGGAAAGGTATTAACATCACGGGATATATTATTTAGTTCAGCAATTGAATCGATGCCGCCCGTGGCAAATAGATTAATTGAACAATTACCAAGAAAAGGGGTCTGACCCCTTTTCTCTGATTTTTTGTGCGGTTTCGAAAAGGGCCTTGGCCCTTCCACCATGAATTTCAAATTGGTTGACTATACCTGAATCACTACGCGTATCAGAGAATACCGCTATGCAGTGTCCGCCAACATTCTGAAGTTTTATTTTGCCATCAGCGACCCTTTCTCCAAGAAAATGTGTGGGCCGAAGCTCTAATTCAACCTTTTCTCCAGTTGAAGTCGGCGCTCCAAGTTTTTTAATCTTTCCATTACCTTCTGATCTTATTGATTGCTCCATTGCCTCAACGAACTGGTCTCTTAAATACGGTTCTTTAACAGGTTCTGTAGCAACAATCTTTCCAAAGCCACCTCGATAAAATGTCTGCTCTGAGGAATACATCTTCACTAAATCTCGAACAGGCTCACCTTTTAGCATTCTTTCTGCTAAGGAATATTTAATTCTTAGCGCCGCGTCGAGATCCTTATGCAAATTCGAAATTTGGGCACCAGGGGATGCTTCTATCACTTTCTCATATTGGTATTGCCACCTATTTTCAAAATTCAAAAAACTGCCACCTGTCAATTTAATTCTATAGGCCTCAATCTCTTGAGGCTTTACCGCAACTATCCAGCGACCGTTAGAATTTGTAACGGGCTCTATTGATATTTCTCCTGCCACATAACTACTCCGTCTTACATTTACGTATTCTGGATCTGTATTGGCATTAATCTCCAAGAGTCCTTCTAATTGATGAGGGCCTCCGGATAATTCAAAAAATTTTGCATACTCATGCGGGGGGATAATTTTTAAGGTAGATTGTTCAGGTTTAGAGCGGAACTCCTGATACTGGGATTGAAATTCCCCAACCTTAGTTTGAAAACCTGACATACATTTCCTTTTGTTGTGACTCACTCACAACATAGATCAACTCACCTATTGTTATGAGTATAAGCACTTAAAAGAGCTCAATATTTCCGAAGTAATTAGGTTATTTCAAAATAGAGGATTTTTTATAGTGATTCCTAGTAATTAAGAGGTGCGAAATTCTAATAGAAATTAGGAAAGAGGGGCTCTAATAAGCCCCTCTTTGTATGATTAGAAGTTACACTTACTACTTGCTGATGGTATCGATGAGGAAGCACTCGATACATTATTGTACTCAGCATGTATTGATTTCAGGAACTTCTTCCTGGCTTTTGGATTACCAACAGCTTCTCTGTAGCGCATCACTGCCTCTACTCCTAAATTACGAAGAGTAAGAGCATTGTCATTATACTTATTAACTGTCGCTGTGTTATCCACAGTAGCACACAACACAGATCCGGTGCAGATCGTCTGCTGTGAAGCTAAAGACCAAGTCAATGACCAACTATCAACGTATAGTTGCGTTGCTTGCTCTCGAGCTTGTTTGATAAATGCTTTAGTTGCTGGAGAAGAATCCTTCTTGCCCAAAAGCTTTGTAGCTTTAAAGACTTTATTCTTCTGTGCAAGAGCTCCACCATCTAAGCCAAACTGTGCAGCAGTAATGTCGCTTTGGTCACAGCTAATGCAGCTTGTGCCATTGCCACCGCAAACTCCACAAGCATCAACTGTAGCCCCACCGTTTGGTTGACCTTTACAATCGACACAGGCGTTATTTCCACCACACACTCCACATTGATCAACGACTTTGTTGCCAAAAGGAGTACCTTCACAGTCTAAGCAAGCATTGTATCCGTTACATACACCGCATTGATCAACTGTAGAGGTACCATTCGGGATTCCAGCACAATCTAACTGACAACCCTGCACATTAACTGGCAAACTACAACTAGATCGGAAATATCCGTCGCTAATTGTAAGCTTCATTTCACAACTTACATTTACACCGTTGCCAGGCTGAGTAAGAACAAGTCTTGCCCCACCTAACTGAGGTCTATGGATAATAGTTTCTTCATATCCGAAAGAATTCGTACAAGTTGTTGACCAATCAAATAGAAGTGGTCGACCTTCTGGATCGTACGAAGTGCTGCCATTAAACTCCACATAGGATTCATATCCACCACATTGTGGATTAGTTGTGGTCATCTGAATATTACAGATTGGCGGATTATTCTCTGGAACACAGAGTCGAACTCCGCATCGACTAGCAGCGCGTCCAGCATCTTGGTATATGACCTGTATTCGTGAATTAGTTCCTGAAGCTTCTGCACCAGGAGTCCACAACATGGAAGTTTCAGCTGGAACGTCTAAAACGGCTCCATTTCTGATTGGAGTTCCGTTAGAATCCACCATCACGGCACCATCGGGAAGCCCAGAATATCGGAATTTTAAGTGTGAATTATCTGGATCAGAACCAGTAAAGCGCACCTCAACATCTTCTCCGATCTCAACTTCGGTACAGCGACGTCCATCCTCTTCAACAGATGGCATTCCATTATTTTTAGTATTCTCACGAATAGCTGCCAGCGCTCTGTCAGCAGCATCGGAATCGCTATTTAAATTATCATAGGTTTGCGGGCGTGAACCAACTACTCTAGTTACGCACATCGGATACTGATTTGTTTCAAGATTGCCTTTGTCGTACCAGCCATGATGTGCCCACTCAATTACCCGTAAGAAGCCAGTGCTGTCCTGACCTGGGGCTTCGTTTTGGCAAACTGCATTCTGGTCATTAGGTGTACAGTAAAAAGCTCCTCCGCCAGAAAATGGATGGAACCAATATCCGATCAGATCATCCATGCCCATGCCATACCAAGGATCCTCAGGATGTGGATAAACAGGAATATGATTAATTACTCGACTTGCATCGATAGAGAAATGAAGGGTTCTTGTCCCATCAGGATGATTAGTAATTGATTTCTCATAAATCCAGTCATTACTTACTAAACTTGATAAAATTCGGTCTGGCGCCTGATTACCAGGGATGCGCTTGAGGCCATCCTTGTAACTATCCGCGGAGTTTTTCCCGTTATAAGCATAAAGTGTCATCTTGGGGTCATTTGGATTGAACCCATCAAAATATATAATTGCTAATTCACCTGAATGACCTTTTGGATTCGGACCGTTGTTGATTACTAACCAAAATCCATTCGGCAAGATACCGTTACACGGCTCAAAAGTTGCCGTCCAAACAAATGTATTCGTTACAGAATTAAAATTGACATTAAGTAATGTCATTCGCCCAGCGGCACCGTTTTCTCCGAGACCATTATCCTGGTCACACGCCGATGTCTGGTCTGGTGTAAATTGATATTGATATTGAATTGCAACTGCTGAACTAATTAGGAGACCAAAGCTGACAAATAATCCGCTTAATAATCCACCCACCACTGCTCGATTCATTATAGTTTCCCTCCAAAAGGCAAATTAATATTACCCGGAGAAAACCGATTAAAACCGATATTTATTGAAGAATAACTAAGATTAGACCGCGTAAAGAGCGAAAAACCACCTGGGCATCCTTGTTATGAGAAGGTGGCGGTTAAACGTTCTCTACAAAATCACTTAAGTCTTTCGGTGGCAAACTAGCCCTTAAAGAATTTAAAACAGCAATAATATCAATACATTCTTGGACCAAAGCCCCAGCAACCGGAGAAAGAAAACCCGTTGCCGCGAACATCATACCAACAATGCTGGCAAACATCCCACCAACAGCACTCTGCATTGCCACCATTCGCATGCGTTGTCCGATATGAAAGAATTCATCTACCCTCTTGAGAGACTGCTCAAGAAGAACCGCTCCCGCAGCCTCCGAAGTCACATCACTATGCTGACCAAAAGCCAATCCAACTGTTGCCGTCATCAAAGCTGGCGCATCATTCACTCCATCTCCAACAAATAGCGTCGAAGCATTCGCTGATTCTTTACGAACTATCTCAACCTTCTGCTCAGGTGTTTGTGAAGCATGAATCTCCTTAATTCCTACCTGATCGGCCAAATATTGAACCTCGCTCTCCCGATCTCCAGAAACGATCATGATTTTTTTAAAATGATGATGAGAAGATAAATGTTTAATGAAGTAAGAACTTTCCTTCCGAGGAGCATCGTGGAAGCGAATCACTCCGGCCAGCTTTTCATCGATTATTAAAATACACTCAAGACCAGTAGTATCTTTAGGTAGCTGCGAGGATTGGCCTCTCTTAGTCATTAACTTTCTACTTGTTACCTCAACTTTGTGTCCATCAACAACGCCGGACAATCCAGCACCAGGAGGCTCACTCACTGAGGTTGCGGCGGGTAAAACAAGCTCCGTATTTTGAGCTTCATTAAGAATTGCTCGCGCCAAAGGATGTTTTGAATATTGCTCTAAAGCAGCCGCGAACTTTAATATCGTATTTTTTGAAAATCCATTTGCTTCAATAACATCAGTTACTGTCGGCTCACCATATGTAAGCGTACCTGTTTTATCCAGGATCATAACAGTGCATTTACCAACTCGCTCAAGGACTGAAGGATCTCGAATGATAATTGAACGTTTCGCAGCTAAAGAGATTGAACCAATTATTGCTACCGGAATCCCTATCAACAAAGGACAAGGCGTAGCGACAACTAGCACAGCTAAAAATCTATCAAGATCACCACTAATAAACGCTGCAAATACAGCAATCAGTACAGCAATTGGTGTATACCAAGCCCCTAGCTCATCACCTAATCGACGGATATGTGGACGTTCCTCCTCCGCTCTACGCATCACAGAAACAATCTTGGCAAAGCGGGAGTCGGTCGCTCGACGAATAGCTCTAATTATTAAAACACTTCTACCATTCACTGCTCCAGAGATAACCTCAGCTCCAGGACTTTTTGCCAGACGATACGGCTCTCCTGTAAGGTATGACTCATCCATTTCCCCATGCCCATCTATAACGACACCATCGACGGGACATGTTTCATGAGGATAAATTACACATAGATCATTAATAGAAATATCGTCTACCGCAATATCTTCTATCTTCTCTCCAACTTTGCGGTGTGAAACTGTAGGAAATCTTTTGGCTAATGCGTTTAAAACGTTAGAGGCTCGTCTTCGAGCAAACTCCTCAAGTAACTGCCCCCCTGAAAGCATCAACACAACTATAGAACCAGCAAGATATTCCTGAAGAAACAAAGATGTGACGATTGAAATTCCAGCTAATAAATCTGCGCCATATTCTCTGCGAAAAACTTGAATTGTAAGACCATAAAGTATTGGGATGCCACCGCCCAAAAATATAAGATAAAGCGGGAGTGCCGAAATCTCATCACTAAAGTTGAAGAAGGACCGAGCAAGAAGATGGATAAGTATTCCTATAAGAGCCAGACTAGGAACAAATATTTTCAAGTTCTCACCTTAATCGAATTGCCACACCCTTATTATTCCTTTATCAGCTCCTAGGAACAATAGAGATCAAATTATTATTAATTGATTAACCATAACTCACATGATATTTTCGCACCTGCAAATTTCATTTCAATGGAGCCTCTCAATGAAATCCTTAATTAAGTTGTTTCTGCTTGGAATTGCCTTAGCTCAATTTATCCCCAATAGCTCTTCTGCTGATCTTATCTGCGCAAAAAACAAGCAAAAGGTCGTAAATGGCAAAGTATCATTTGCTAATTCATTGCTCACCACCAAGGACGCAACCTGCCCAAAAGGTCGAACATTGGTTCTTGATACAGCGCCATTGGTAGTTCAAGGACCTCCTGGATCCAATGCCACAATTAATGGCGTTCCTGCTGGAGGTGTTCTGTCTGGTAACTACCCTAATCCAATACTCGCTACGGATGCCGTAGAATTGTCAAATCTTAAACCGTTTCCTGGCGCGCAACTTAAAAGAACTTCTGCTCAATCCCTTCCTAACAATAACTCCACTACTATTACCTTTAACTCCACAACTTATGACAATGCTGGCCTTGTGGCAGGAAGTAACACTGAACTCACTGCACCGATAGATGGTGTTTACTTACTTGTGGCCCATCTCAACTTCTCTAATAATTCTACTGGTAATAGAAGCTTAGGTTTTCTCTTAAATCAAACCACTATCGTTAACTTAGTAGAACAAGCCGCAACGCCTTCTGTCACAACACCGATGTCTGTCTCTGCTATCCGTTTCCTTAATGCTGGAGACAAAATTGCACTAAGGGCTGCCCAGGGTAGTGGTGGAAGCTTAAATACCGCAGGAAGTACTTCTGGTGAACACGCCACACTCTCTATGCAGTGGCTCACCCCTGCTTCATAGTCCACAACTAGCTGTGCACTTCGTAGTACACGGTACAGTTTGATTGAACAGCATCCCTTTGATATCGTCCAGATCAAGGGGTGTGTGAATATCTATCCCTATCAGATAAAAGACATAAAATGAAATCAGACATCTCAATCGCTCGTGAAGTAGCACTTCAACCTATAGTAGAAGTTGCTAAAAAAATTGGATTAGACGAGGACAAACTAGAACTCTTCGGTAAACACAAAGCCAAAATAAACGCCGCATTAGATCCAAATAAAATCAACAAGAGTAAATTGATCTTAGTTACAGCAATCACACCAAACAAAGCTGGAGTTGGTAAAACCACTACTGTCGTTTCTCTTGCCTTAGGACTTTGTAAGTTAGGGAAGAATGCTGTTGCAGCTCTTAGAGAACCATCCTTGGGTCCTTGCTTTGGAATGAAAGGTGGTGCTACCGGAGGCGGATATGCTCAGGTACTTCCAATGGAGGATATCAATCTGCACTTTACTGGAGATTTCCATGCCATCACTTCTGCCAACAATATGTTGGCTGCACTAGTCGATAACTATCAGTTTTTTAATCGAGGTACTCCGCAAGCATTTAAGCAGATATTGTGGCGAAGAGTTTTAGATGTAAACGATCGTTCACTTAGGAATATTGTTACAGGTTTGCATGGTACAGCTAACGGTATACCAACAGAGACTGGCTTCGATATCACGGCTGCCTCTGAAATAATGGCGATACTGTGTTTAGCTACGGACCTTTCAGATCTACGGAGGAGAATCGATTCGATCCTTCTTGGCTTTACACATGAAGACAAACCACTCTATGTGAAAGATTTAAAAGTTGGAGGTTCACTTCTTGTACTCCTAAAAGAAGCATTTAAGCCGAACCTGGTTCAGACAACCGAAAACTCTCCGGCCATTGTTCATGGGGGTCCATTTGCAAATATTGCTCATGGTTGTAACTCTATCGTAGCTACAAAAACTGCGATGCAGTACGGGGATTATGTTGTGACTGAAGCAGGTTTTGGGAGTGACCTTGGTGCCGAAAAGTTTCTTAACATTAAGTGCAGAACTGCTGGAATCTCTCCTGCCCTATCAGTTCTAGTTGTAACTTCTCAATCTCTAAAGCTGCATGGCGGAGTTAACGAGAAACAAATTAAGTTACCAAACCTAGATGGAATTAAGAATGGTCTCAATAATGTGAAACGGCATATCACTAGTCTTCAAACTTTCGGTCAATCAGTTGTTGTAGCCTTTAATAGATTTGATTTTGATACACCTCAAGAAATTGAATGTATTCAATCTTGGTGCAGAGAGCATAAAGCTGAATTCGCTGTGTGTGATGGATTTGCGCAAGGTGGAGCCGGAGCAACAGAGCTAGCAGCGAAGGTTATTAAAACCTTAGAAGAAAACCCGTCCCAAAAGATAAATTATACTTATGAATTAAATGATCCAATCGAAGTGAAACTCACTAAGATCGTGCAAAAAGTTTACGGTGGAAGTGGTGTTGTTTTGAGCAAGCAGGCAGAAGCCGTAAAACAACGCATTATCGAGCTAGGTTTAGAAAAGCTCCCAGTCTGTGTAGCTAAAACTCAGTACTCTTTCTCTGATGATGCTTCGAAAGTAGGCACAGAGTCTGACTTTACTATCACTATCCAAAATTTAGTGATTAATAGCGGTGCAGGTTTTATCGTGGCCGTGGCTGGAGATATAATGAGAATGCCAGGATTACCAAAGCTACCACAAGCTTTAGCGATTGATTTTATAGATGGACAAACTGTGGGATTGAGCTAATCACAAAACCCTTGGAGATAAGGTGGAACAAATATTACCGGAAGCAAAACCAAATCGAATTGAACGATGCCAAGGTTGTGGTGTCCCGACGAACTCATGCATATGTGACACTCTAACTCCAACACCCTCACCTATTTCAGTGCTAATTCTTCGCCACCCCCAAGAAGCGAAATCAAAACTAGGAACGGCAGAGCTCTTGTCAAAGTTAATCCCAGGAACAGTACTTAAAACTGGTCTCTCTTGGAGAAATATTAGCCATGCTTTAGGTCGTGAAGCAAAGCCTTCTGAATGGGTAGCCTTGTTTTTAGGTAGCAAGAAAATACATCCAGCCATTTCAGAACAGGGAAAAGCATTAGTATTTGTCGATAAGAAAGGAACTCCTTTACCAAATCAGGATGAGCTTTATTCCAAAATCAAAGGGATAATATTACTTGATGGGAATTGGAGTCAGAGCAAAACAATGTGGTGGCGAAATGCTTGGCTGACAAGATGCCAAAGAGGAATTTTGAATCCCAATCGAAAATCTCTCTACAAAAATGCTCGCCGCGAGCCACGCAAAGAGAGTCTTTCTACTATTGAAGCTGCTGCGGAAGCACTTGGGGCTGTAACCAACAACTCTAACATCAGCGAGAACTTGATTAATTCCTTTTCTACGTTCCTTAAACGAATATAGAGAAAGGGTGAGGCGATTACGTTTCAGATAACCGCGGTACATGCAACGAATCCTTTTTAAGAGGATACATTGCCTGCCTTCACCAACTCACTATGGGAAAGTGAGATCGTTCTGCCAGTTTCGCCTTGCCAGCTCCGTGATGGCCCCACGCAACCCTGGTACGTAGGCATGACAGAGCCGCTCGGCAACCTGCAGATTTAGACGATGCTGAACCAAGAGTGGGTGATCTCCTGGAATACGAACATCCGTGTTACAGATCCCCTGAAAGTATTCTCTCCGAGCCGCGGCCAACGCCAAAGCTAGGGAGAAGATATCTTGCAGAACGACCACTACGTCGACCGAAGGGATGATGCCATTCTGCACACCCAAAACGACAGCATCCTTCATCCCACTCGCTGGCATGGAAGAGTCACCTTTTTGCTGTTTTAGTGCAGCAACAAGTGTCTCCTTGCAAGAAGTTAGGTCAACGGACGCAGCATCTGCTCGCGTTACGAGAGGAGCCCCTGGGCCATCAATCGATCGGCAGAAAAGAGAGCTCTGAACGTACTCGAGGTCCTCCTCGAGCTGCTTGACGGTGAAGTAGACTGAAAGCACAAAACCTCCGCGCTGGGTCGGGCATGCCTTTTTGGACCTCCCGTAAGGCTCCACGACCTTTTCTACTCTTTAACAAGAAAAGAAAAGGTCGGAAGCTACCCCAAGAAAAACCGATCCGCGTATCGCCTCAATCAAAAA
>CAZYRE010000086.1:0-10309 GCA_964650155.1 uncultured Bdellovibrionales bacterium | reverse complement strand
CACTATAAAGAATAGGTTATTAACAGCTCTGATATTCTCAATCTTGTTGGGAAGTGGGTACGTATTTGCTGCGCCCGTTCCCGCAGGGGCTACAGTTAAGTCCTCTGCAACCATGGATAGCTTTAAGTCTTCAAAGACAGTTACTGTGATGGAGAAGCAGGTTCGAATCAAGAGAGAGAAGGTGACACTTCTAAAACCAGGAGCTCTGCAAACTTTCATGATAGGTCTATATGAAGATAATCGACTAGAAAAATTCATAGAGATACTTAAGAAGATGGTAGATGACGAGGCCGACAGCTGTCCTTATTGTTGGTCGACATTTAGCAGGCTTCAGTCCTCTGCAGTAAGCGTTCAGCAAAAAGCATCAAAAGGATATCTCAAACTTAGCGATGGTAAAAAGCGAACTAATAATAAGGTTGAGAAAGGAAAAGAGGACACCACTAAGAATAAAGCCATGCCTAAGCGTAGAGAGCCTCATACTAAAGTAGTAGATTCCGCACAGCAATTATTTGCTCAGGTTCTTGATACCCCTGAAGAAACAGGAATAAAGAATGCTATGACTATTCTCGTTGATGAGCTTAAATTAAAAGAGAATAAGACCCCTGGTGAACATGATTACTTCTCTGTGTTAGCGGATGCTATGTATATGCCCTTCTTAGGTGATGTTGGAGAAGAGGATGATGAGCATTACGACAACGATAATTCATAGCTACATTTGAGCAGATTGAGTACTTTTGCTACTCTTTACCAATGGATTTAGTAGCTGCATTAGTTGACGCAAAAAATAATCACAAAGCAATCGGAGTTATCGGGTTAGGGATCTCTGGATTGGCGACTGCTCGCGTATTGGCGCGTCGTGGGCATCACGTTATAGCTATAGATAAGTTATCTGAATCTGAAGTCAATTCTAGAAGTGGGAATGCTGGTCTTAACGATCTAAGAGAATTGAAAGTTAAGCTTCACTTTGGGATTGATGGTGAGTCTGCTGCCGAACTCCTTAGTGATGTTGGTCTATGCGTGCTTTCCCCAGGGATATCTCTTGAATCATCCGTTGTTGGTGCAATTAAGCGAAGGAAGATTCCTCTATGTAATGAGCTAGAACTTGCCGTTGATTTAATAGGCGCTCCTTCGATCGTTGTGACTGGTAGTAATGGTAAATCTACCACAGTTACTTTGATCCATGAGATGTTAAGAGCCTCCGGAATGGATTCCAGGCTGTGTGGCAATGTTGGAATTCCTGTAATCTCCCTTCTTGAAGTTGAGAGTGAGAAAATCAGGGGCCCTTTAGTAATTGAGGCTTCTAGTTATCAACTTGAGACTTGTTATCATCTTCATCCTCGTGTGGCTGTTTGGCTTAATCTTTCAGATAATCACCTTGAAAGACATGGCACGATTGATCGTTACTTAGAGGTTAAGGCTAAGATATTTGCTCATCAAGAGGCAGCTGATTTTGCAGTTATTAACTGCGACGATATTAGATCTAACCAAATGATTAGGGCCGCAAAATCTAAACTCTGTTCCTTTGGCAGAAAGGAATCAGAATTAAAGAAAATATCGAATAGATATGCCTTAATATCTTACCAACCTGCTGAGGGTAAGGATGAGATAAGAGTCGAGCTTGATGAAACCAAGCATGTTTTTGATCTTATGCGATTTCCACTGCAAGGTATCCATAATCGTTACGATGCCGCAGCCGCACTTGTTGCAGCTTTAAATCTCGGCGCCTCCGTTGAAGGATGTCAGCTTGTACTGACTAACTTTACCGGACTCAGTCATAGATATGAGTTGGTAGGGGAGGTTGCAGGAGTACTGTTCGTTAATGATTCTAAATCTACCACAGTTGCCTCGACTTGCGCCGCACTCTCCTCCACTCTTGAGGCTTATCCAGGTAGGCGTGTCCATATATTAGTTGGAGGGATGGTTAAGGCTGGCTCATGGGAACCCTTCCTAACTTTAGCTAAGACTTTTGTTACCTCCACTAACCCCATTTCTTGTTTTGGCGGTGACGGACAATTGATTAGAAACCATTGTGACGCTGCTAAAATACCCTCAAAAGTGTCCCCAAAGCTTAGAGATGCCTTCCTCGATGTGGTTAGTCGTGCTACCTCTGGAGATATCGTACTCCTCAGTCCTGGGTGTGCGAGCTTTGATGAATTCCAAAATTTTGAGAAACGGGGCGAGACCTTTGTTCGGTTGGTGAGGGAACATGGAGGGAGTGATAAATCAGGACTTTGCTCTGAAGCGGGCTCAAAGGGAACAGGCCCATTTCTTACAAAAGAGTACTCTTCTTTCTGATTCTGTACTGTTTTTTACAATACTTTTAATCGTTACTTTCGGACTTATAATGGTGTACTCCACTACTGCTGTAGTGGCTGAAGAGAAGTTCGGAGATGCTTATTACTATGTAAAGCGTCAGGGATTAGCTGCTTTTGTTGGGCTGCTTCTTTTATGGGCAGCCTCATTTCTTAATTTAACAAGAATTAAACCTGTTACTAAATATTTTCTTCCTATTAGTTTGGTGCTTTTAGCACTGGTATTTATACCCGGTATTGGGCTTAGAGGTGGAGGTGCTCTTCGATGGGTAGGTTTGGGGCCTCTCCGGTTTCAACCAGTCGAGATGGTTAAAGTGTTAATGGTTTTTTATCTGGCAGGATATATAGCTAAAAATGAATCTCACCTTCATGAGTTCAAGCCTGGCGTGTTGATCCCTCTCTGTTCTATGGGGTTAGTTTGGGGCCTTTTATTAGCGCAGCCAGACTTCGGTAGTTCTGCAGTTTTAGCACTGCTCGCCGTAACTGTAATTTTTGCTTGCGGTGGAAGTATTAAATATTTAATTGGCGGAGGAGCCATTATTTTGCTTGGAGCAGCTTCCCTTGTCATACTTTCTCCGTATCGATTAAAGAGAATATTTGCTTTTCTTGATCCTTTTAAAGATTCCTCTGGACAGGGATATCAACTGATTCAAAGCCTAATCGCTATCGGTAATGGAGGGCTTACTGGAGTTGGGATGGGCGAGAGTCAGCAAAAGTTGTTTTTCTTACCTGCCGCACATAATGATTTTATATTTGCCGTGATCGGTGAGGAACTAGGATTTATTGGATGTGTAATCCTGCTATCGCTTTTTGGTGTACTCCTTTGGAGAGGGCTAAAAATTGCTCTTAAATTTGTTGATAGCGCATTCTACTTCGCAACAGCTCTTGGCTTAACAATGCTTTTAACAGTACCAGCATTTCTAAATATGGGTGTAGCACTGGGATTACTTCCTACCAAAGGATTAGCCTTGCCTCTCGTGAGTTATGGTGGTTCAAGTTTAATCTCTTCTCTGTTTATTGCCGGGCTTCTTCTTTCTATGGCCAGGATAGCGAATAGGCAGGGACGTACTTAAGACATCAAATGAGCGTTGATAATCCAAGAATTCTTATAGCCGCAGGTGGTACCGGTGGGCACATATTTCCAGCGCTACATGTGGCATCTTCAATCAAGAATCTAAAGCCATCATCCGTAATAGAGTTCGTTGGAACAGGTCGTCCCCTTGAAGATAAGTTGATTGGCGGTGCAGGATATAAACTGACACCAATTCCCGTTACTGGTCTTGTAGGCAGAGGATTTATAGGGGCGCTTAAATTTGTATTTTCTTTTCCAAGAGCATTTTTAAAAACATGGCGGGTACTCTTCAATTTTAGGCCAGACATCGTATTTGGATTTGGAGGGTATAGCTCCTTCCTTCCTGTGACGATAGCTAAGCTTCGCGGTATACCAACTTGGATTCATGAGGCAGAAGCCTCCCCAGGATTAGCCAATAGAGTCTTGGGGCTTTATGTAAATAAGATCTCGACCGCTTTTCCCTCAACAGCATTTTCAAAATCTCGAAGTATAGCAACTGGGCATCCAGTAAGGTCCGATCTATTGACGGTTTCTAAGAAGAAGTCGTTAACTCAAGATGCTAAAAATATTTTAATTGTTGGCGGCTCCCAGGGAGCTAGAGCCATAGATGATGCAATGATAGAGATCGCTCAAAAATGCGCTAAAAAAAGCCTTTTTATTACACATCAGACTCGCCCTGAAAATGAAGATAAAGTGCGGCAGGCCTATCAGAATGCTGGCGCAAATGCCCAAGTAGTTTCTTTTATAAAAGAGATGTCGAAAGCCTATAACGATTGTGATGTTGTTATTGCTCGTTCTGGGGCTGGCACAGTAGCCGAAGTAGCGGTGATTAATCGACCCGCAATCTTTGTTCCTCTTCCTTCTTCTCAAGGTGGTCATCAACTTGTGAATGCAAAAATTTTAGCTGATTTAGGTAAGGCCAGAATAGTTACAGAAGGAGTGTCGTTTTCTTCCCGCCTCTGGAGTGAGTTAGAATCAATCCTTGATCGTACTGCCCACCAAGCGATGGAGGAAGCTCGAGGTCCGAGTGTTTCTATAAATGCAGCAGAAACTATAGCAAGAGAATCATTAAAATTAATCGCTGATTAACTTATGAGCGATCAAAAGGCCGATAAATCAATTGAGCAGATTCACAAAGAGGCTTGCGACTTGTTACAGGATTCCTATCTAGATCCAGAAACGGGCTACACTGTTTTCACGGCTGTTTATCACAAAGCTCGAGGATACTGCTGCAAATCAGGATGTCGGCATTGTCCATATGGATTTGTACCTGAGAAAAAAGGGACTTCGTTTCTAAAAAGGCTAGTTAAATAAGACACTTAGCTGGTGGTTTTAGACATCTTTGTAAGTAGCCAATTAATTTGTGGTTCCAATAACAGCATGTGGGGTTAGTAATTTCTTGTTTTTTGATGTTTTGGTTAGGCAGGTTGTTCCATGTTTGATCCGGATATTTCTACTAGTCGAACAAATACCACCACTTTAGAGAGAGAGCCTGCTAAGGATCAGATCCGAGATCCCCAAGAACTAGCACGCGTTAATTCTGAGTTCGAAAGAAATTTTAGAGACGTGAGTCGTGAGTTTAATCCGACTGCTCGTGAAAGTATACCCGCAGTAGATCCTCGTCAAATTGAACTTGCCAAACAATTAGAGCTTAGAAAACTCCAAGCACAAGAAGTTGAAGCCGCACGCGCTAGAGAAGAGAGACAGCGTGCCTTCGAGCAAGAAGCAAGAGAGTTAGCCGAGAAAAATGCTAAAGCAAACTTTAAAGATAAAAATTTTACAAAGCAGTTTGAGCAGGATTTACAAGCGCTGAAAGATAAGCACGGCATGAATGCTGAAGAGGTAAAGGCCGTTGCCACGCAGTACATGTCAACTTTTAGAGCGCGTAGTGACTCACTTTTTAACGAACTTCCTTGGTATAAACAGGCTTATTACAACGCAAAAGAATCATTAAGTAACACTTATGATGCCGTAACTGGTATTGCTGATAGAATTGGTGGCGCTTTACCAGGATCGCTACAGAACATCTACAATGTTACTAAAGCTGTTCGTTTAACTGCCGAGACGGTTGTGAGTGGTGCCCTTAAAGTAGGTGAGACAATCGGTGGCATCGTGGAGAGTGGAGTTCAGATTGTATCTGATCCAAAAACATGGCAAGCGATCGGAGAAAAGGTTAGTAGCGCGTGGGATTCCACAGTTTCCGGAATTAAGTCAGCTGCATCTTATGTAGCAGGAGTTGGTGAAAAGGTATGGACAGCTGTTAGTTCTATCGCACAATCAGTAGGTTCATACGTACACGATAAAGCTGTAGCGCTAGGAACATCGACTTGGGAGGCAATAAAAAATCCTGAAAACTGGAAGGCTGCACTGTTATCTCCGATCACTACTGCTGAGAAGCTTGGACGATTTGCTTTTGATATGGCAACGAGTCCTGAAAAACGAGCAGCTTTTGTGGTATCAGCAATTGGTGTAGCTACCACGGCATATAGCGCCGTAACTTCTGCATACAGCACTGCATCTAGGTGGGCAGGTCAGGCTTTAGATGCGGCAGCATCCTTAGGTAAATCAATCGTTGATACCGTTGTTGAATACGGACCCAAAGTTGGACATTTCATTTCTGACTTAGCCGTATCAGCTGGTAAAGCCTGTTATCAGTTTGGAAAAGACTTAGTTAACGATCCGATCGGCACATTGAAGAGCGTCGGTTCAGCAACATGGGGTTTTGTGAAGGGGTTATCCGATAGTCTTGGCATCACTGATATCGTTGTTGGGTGTGGGAGTTTAATCAAAGGTGTTTATGAAGTTGTATCACTAGCTCCAAAAGCGCTTATTGATTTGGTTAAAGTTGGAACTGGAAGAATGTCTCCAGAGCAATTTAGAGATCAAACTTTAAATAATGCGAAAGAGGCGTTTGGTGACATCGCTAAAGGAGGTCAGGCTATCGTTGGTGGCATCAAGCTCATGGGAGAAGTTACCGGTATCTCTGATGCGGTTCGGTGTGTAGGCTGTCTTATCCAAGGTGATTGGCAGGGTGCCGCAATTAATGGAGCCTTTGCACTTATGTCTATCGGCTCGATTGCGGCGACTGTAGCAACAGCTGGAGCTGCAGGAGCAACGGTTCTTGGCGTAATGGGTCTTAAAACAATGGCGCAACAGGGCCTAAAAACTGTTGTGAAAGAGGGCATGCAAGTTGCTGCAAAAGAGTTAGGAGAACGAGCAGCAAGGTCATTAACTAAAGAAGTATTAGAAGTAGCTGGAGAAAAGGCAGCCAAAGCTACCGTACAAGAATTAAATAAGGAGCTTGCTGTTATTGCTGCTCGGAAAGGACTAGGTGAGCTTACTCCGGAAATCGCTAAGCAGTTAACCAAAGATATTGCCGAGAAGCACGTATCCTCGATTGTAAAAGATCTTACTGAAAAGGCAGTTAAGAATGTTGGTGAAGAATGGGCCCAAGCCGCTGTTCATAAGCCTGGCAAATTTATAAAGATGTGCGAAGAGATGGGCATCGAAAAGAGCGTAGCCAAGGATATGCAGAAGGCTATGGCCAAGGGTCGATGCGATAAGGAGATAAAAGAGATCCTCTGCAAAGAGATGGAAGAGCCGCTTGTTAAGAGGTTTCGTGAAGGAATGAAGGATTCCTTTGAAAAGAATTTAGATGAAGGCATTGAGAAGCTCCAGAAGAAGTATGGATTAGGTGACGATGTTGCTGATGGAATGAAGGCTGGCGGTAGGGAAGGTTTTGAATCCGGAATTAGAAAAGGCGTTAGAGAAGGATTAAAGAAAGCATGGGATGATATCTTTGACGATTTAAGGAAGAAAAAGATCCACCTAGGAATGGGCAGCGGGGGTGCTGCTGTTGAAGCTGGAACCCTTGAAGAACAGATAAATGCGATCAAGAGACCTGACCTGATGGTTACATCTTCAAAGGATGAATCAACCAAGTTTGCGCAGACTGGAAAGGCTGTTGAAATTAGAAGTGGTTTAGATGCCAGTGGACCCGGCGCAGAAAATGATGGCAAAGTACTAAGCTCGTCAGGTCGAAATCTTATGGCAGAAGCGTTAAACGCGATGAAAGCAGTTTCTGAGGCCAAAGAGAAAGCAGATAAAGGGCAATTCTAAACTTCACTCTTGATCCTCAAATCCTGTGTACTAACATAGCGTCGTTAATTCTCTTTATGGGGAACTATATGAAAAGATTTATTGCTATCGGACTTGTCTGTGCATTGGGGGCGACTCCTGTTGTTGCTGAAGAAGTAAAAACTATTCTTGAGAAAGTGATGACCCTTGAGAAAGAAGGGAAATACCAAGCTGCACTAAATGAACTAAAGTGGGCTCAGAATGAGCTTGTTAAAAAGAACAATGAGCAAATCGGGAAATTACTTCCAGCTGAATTAGCTGGCCTTAAGGGCGGTGAAGTAGAGTTTAATGGTGCTCTTGGAATGGTGAATATTGAAAAACAGTATACAAAGGGAGAAGATCTTTCCGTTAAGGTCTCGATCACCAGTAGTGCTACAGGAGGTGAGGGGTTAGCTGGCCTTGCCGCGTTAGGATCTATGGCAGCGATGTTTGGTCAGCAAAGTAGTGGAAATGAAACCTATAGGATTGATGGCATGACAGCCACACTTTCAAAGGATTCAGGTAATCCGGATCTTACAATATTCCTTACAGGGGGACCTATTCTTAAGCTTGAAATGACAAATGGTTCCGACGCCGCAGTGTTAAAGCAGATGGCGGATGGATTAGGAGTTAAGAAATTAAGTGATGCATTAGCTGGGGTCGGCTAATACTCACTTTGCTCCGGGTTCGTCATAACAGTAGCATGAAGAAATTAGTGTCAGTTTTTCTATCCCTGATACTTTCCGGATGCTACTACGGCCCGGGGCTCTCCCGTGTTGAGTCTAACGCAATTCGGCGTTCCGCAAGAGATCTAAATCCATATCCGGTAATTACCGAACGTTCTAATACGCTGGGCCAGAGCCTAATCGGTGGCGCTTTGGATTCCACACTCACACCACTAATTTTTAGTGAGGACGAATTGGATCCTCAAGGGATGCAAGCTCGAGAGTTTGATGAGAACATGCGGCGTCAAGAAGAAGCTATGAGGGCCATGGATAGGGAAATAGAAGAAATTGATAATCGGAGAGAGGAGCGCCTGTTGGGTGTGCCTGTACCCAGAATCCCTTAAATTTACCTGAAAAATCCAAGCAATCACAGTGCATTGAAGAATCTTTAGATTAATGCTACCCAATACATTCCAATTTTCCTCAACTCTTACGCCGGGATGGTGGAATTGGTAGACACACAGGACTTAAAATCCTGTGGGGGGAAACTCCCGTGACGGTTCAAGTCCGTCTCTCGGCATTTAGTACTACTTCAATGACGAGCCTTGTAAGTAGCTTGCAAGCGCGGCGCACGCATCCATAGTCGTAAAAATTCCAATTGGTTTATGTGACTCCACTACTATTGCGGAGCCAATATGCAATTTAACCATTTCATTTAGTACCTGATGAAGAGGTGTGATAGGCAATACGCAGTATGGATCTTCTACGAAAACTGAGCGAACCATAATGTCACTCTCTGTACTTTTTAGAAGCTCAATCGCAAGGCTGATGTCTCGATCACTTATAATTCCAACTAATTTGTTACCGTCCATTACAGGAAGGTGGCGGCAGTTGTACTCGACCATTAATTTACGAGCCAATGCCACTGGTTGATCAACGTTGATGGTTTTTGGATCTGCGGTCATTACATGTTTTACTAGTACTACGTTACTCATAACTAACTTCCTATTATGTATATTTCGGCACATTTTACTGCTGTATTATCTATTCAGCAACAGAGTTGGCATTGCTGAATAAAATGCTCATATAAGGTTCAGCCTGAAGATCTATTTATTTCTAAAATTGTTATGAGCTCTACATAGAAGGCGAAGATTGTCTAATGAATGATCTCCGCCCACGGAGAAGGGGCGAATATGATCAACTTCTAGATCCCAGGTAGATTGGCATTGTTGCCCACTGGGAGATATATATGTGCACTTTCCACCATCTCGCTTGAAAACCTCATCTCTGATTCTGATTGGGATCTGTCGATGTAATATCATATGAGACGACTCGCTTTTTGATTTAGTAACTGAGTTACTATTCTTTTTTTCATTTGTCCTTCTTTCTGCTCTTCTCTCAGGATCATATTTTTCGATTAGTAATCTTAAAGCTTCTCTAAAAACCTCTTCTAGGCTGGCACCCATCGGATACTTTCCAGAGAGGATTTGCTTGGCTTTCTCTATTAACTGCAGGAATTCTCTTTCTGCTCCAAAGGTAATCCTTAACCGCTCTTCAGCTTGAGTGGTGTGAATAGAGGAGCTTTGGATTCTTTGATTTGAAATACTGCTTTGAGCTTGCAAATGTGAATCATGATTTATAATCACGGATTGAGGATTTGGGGGTGGAGAGTAAGTTGGTGCTTGTCCACACGGTTCCCTTGGCTGTGTTAATAGTGGGCTGGAATTTAATCGATTATTTGGAGGTAAAACAGTTAGTGGAGTAATTCTATCAGGAGTGCGATTTTTATTTGGATCCTGATATCTCGCAACTAAAGCGTAAACTTCCTTTTGTGGCATTCCAACAACAACAGATAATATTTCATCCTGATTACTTGCATCAAGAATAGTAAAAATTTGCGCTGCCGTTGTAAAAGAGATCTTCCTATCTTTAAGGAGGATCTCAGCATCAGGAAATCTTCGAATTAACCTTGCTGACCGGATCCTCCGACTAGCTGCTGATTCAGAGTATTTAAGGGCAGTGATACAAAAGTGAAAAAGAGAAGAGAATCCTTCGCGTAAATAAATCCCTCTTCTTTCAATTTCATTTAGGTGTTCAAGTAGTGTGAACGTTACTTTATGTTCATGTCCGACAAGCTTTTTTGT
>CAZYRE010000085.1:0-10328 GCA_964650155.1 uncultured Bdellovibrionales bacterium | reverse complement strand
TACTTGGCTCCTTCCATGTGATGAAACGAAATTTTTAAACCATTCATGTAACGCCAATATTTTACAAACTCAATTTGGTTTTGATGTGGTTGCTAGAGATATCCTACCCTCCGAAGAAGCAACCTATGACTATCGTGTATTTTACGAAGATAACTGCGATGGGATGGTCTGTAATTGTAAATCAACGAATTGTTGTAAGGTTTTAAAATCAATCTGGCCTATCCCAACAGAGTTAAGGTCGGCGTGGAATACTGAGACAAGTAGCGCTTTAAAATTGGCGAACACAGTTAAGCAACCTTTAATAACTCATATTAAAAATGGGGAATTAGGTCAGGAGGTACTATTACTTGTTAAGTAGTTGAGCCAGTAATCATCTCCCATAATTCTTTCCAGTTTCGATCCTATATAGTGGACCCATTAAGTCCTACATTGATTGCATCAACAAAGATTTCGTCGTTGGTTTCATAAACACTTCGCCAAAGAATAATATTCCCGAAAGATGGCTTGGCTGAAGCTAAGGAATGGATGAAATCTGGAACTGTTATAATTAGATCTTAAGAGCTAAACTACCTCGACTGATTCATCATCAATGAGGAAAATTTGATTCAACGAATAATCCCAGCTATTGGTGCTGCCTTTATAGTTGGCGCGATCCTCTGGCTTGCTATTGCTGCACCACAAAGTCTTTGGATTGATGAACTACTAACCTGGTGGGTCATCAAAGATGGCCCCCTTGAGGCGTTGATAAGAAGCATCAGCTTCCCTGCTATAGTGCCTATCTACTACCTAATAGAAAGCACTTGGACCGTCTTCATAAAACCAGAGGAGTGGCAACTACGGATACTCTCACAAATATCTTTGGCTCTTACCTGCTGGATTATTTTTCGTTGGAGTCAACGTAGGTTTTCAACTGAGCATGGAATTTTGATAGTGCTGTGCTACCTCGGTTATGAAAGTGTACTCCGAGCTGGTACATTTGCCAGACCGTATTCCCTGGGCCTTTTGTTTGCTGCAGTTTCTCTGGTGCAGTTCGATAAGTTTATTCGTCGAGAAGGTAGTCTATACGCTCCGCTTTTGTGGTGCCTGTTCGCTACACTGACCCACTTCTTTTTTATTTTACTTTTTCCAATATACGCGATCGTATTTATCGTTACAGGTCAATCGCTACATAGTCTTAAACTAGGGAATACTAAGTTTCTAATACTATTCTTGCTTATATTATTTCTAATCCCCCAAATTGTAATGTTGGTTGATCAACGAATTATACTCGCTTCTGCTCCACTTCCGGAATTCAAAGATATTGTTCTTAGTTTTGCACCTTGGTCAAAATCAACACCGCTATATTTAGTTGGTGCACTAACCATTTTTATTGGTTTCTTTGTACTGATTCGCAACCTAAGAGCTTCCTCTAACCTCAATCCTACCATCTTACTGGCTACTGTTGTGCTAATTTTACCACCAGTCATCTGTTATATTTCTACTATCTCTGGAATAACTTCGATATTTCTACCGCGATACTACGTACTATCGACACTTGGTGGTGCAGTAGTAATAGGATCCTTATTACCTAAAGTACTCCCAATAACAGTCTCGATAACGTTTAGTGGGATGATGCTTTTTGTAACTCTATACTTAGCGCCGAGAAATATTTTCTATCTGGAAGACTGGAGAGGTGCCATCAGAAACTTAAAACCTGAGGAGCCACTAATTATTTTTCCAGGTATTGTCGAACTAAAAGACAATTCTAAACTCTCAGCGCCGCGATATAGAGAATATTTAAAAGCTCCTCTTTTGTATTACGAGACTCAGAGCGAGCCTATTGTTGTAAGTTATCCCGGGCAATTTAATTCTGAAATTATTAAAAATCTTGACCGTTTTGCGTTGATCTGCAGAAATGAAGTCGTTGGAAATCATGAAGCTTGTGCTGGTTTTAAGAGTAAATTCCAGAATATTGGACTTATCGAGAGTGAATCGATCGATTTTGGAGCACTGAAGTTGAAAAGATTTAACCGCTAACCTTGGCAATAGATGACCGAGTTGTTTCTACACGCATTTTCCAAGTTATAAACCCAAGCAGTAAGAGTAGCCCTATGAACGGTAATCTCAACATATAAGAAAACCAAAAAGGTAGTGGCTGCGAGAGAAAATATTCTCTGTAAAAAAATCGATAGATAGGAATCATCGGCCAGGATAACATTAAGAAGGAAAGTACAAATAATTTACCGAGCAAAACATTTTCATCCTTAATTGTCTGAACTGCTAGAACCGCCAAAACAGGGAAAAGTACCAAAATACTATGTGACCAAGCCACTGGCGTAGCCAGGGTCATGCCTACTATTACAATTGCAACTATATACTCAAAGGCAACAAATCGATGCCACCAAACTAAAGACAAAGTGATCGCTGATAGCACAACCGTGCAAAGCGTTGAAACAGTGTGAATACTAATTTCTGATGAGAACGGGAAAAGAGCTTGAGCGTACTCGTTGCTTATAAATACTCCATATAGATTAGAAGCCACCGATAGGCTTACTGGATAACCGGCCATATTGGTCAAGTTCTCTGGCATCGCCTCAAATATGAAATAAGTAAACATATCAAAACCAATTGCGATTCCTGTAAGTAAAGAAAAAACTACAAAACAAATTGTAGCAAAAATCGCTGCCCTCACCTGACGAGTGATAAACAGGACCGGTATAAAAATCAGGGGATACAATTTAAGGCCACAAGCGATCGCCATGAATAATCCAGACCAAAAAGTAAGCTTTCTTTTAAGCATCACTATAGCGATTAAAATAAAACCTCCTAACCAAGCTGAGACATTACCGATTGCAATATTTTCGAGAAATGGATACCAAAGGAGTGAAACCGCCACTACGATGTGTGCAACTGATCGACGTAAGCTAAAAGATCTTAGAAACAAATAAGCACCCACCCCATAACAAAGCGTACCCCCAATACGATACAACAATAGGGCCTGCTCGTATGTGAGAAGCGCGAATGGAAGATGGAAAACTGCAGCCATTGGGGGATGATAGTTATTAAGGCTCTCAGCACTAAGAATAAATTTAGCTGAATCACGAAAATCCTGTCCGTAAATTGACATACCTTGAAGAAGATTCATCGCGGCAGTATAATCTTGTGCAAAATCTGTAGGGCTTACTAACTCAGCCCAGACAAAGCCACAAACAAAAAGAGCAGAAATAAGATAGATATTAATTATCGAAACTATTGAGAATATGTCGGACTTCATTAATGGTATTTCAGGTTGTCTGCTATACATCGTGGTCAGCGAGTCTGTCTAAATTAAAGCCTTCGCGAATTAATCAGTTCATATATTTCTTTAAGCGTATCTTCTAATGTTCTTGAGGAATTATCGATTATCACGGCATCAGAAGCAGGCACCAATGGAGCAACCTTGCGACCTGTATCCCGCGCATCTCGTTCCTGAATCTCAATCTTCATTTGAGCTCTAAGCCACTCAATATCTGCTTCGGGTAAAACTTTTCCGTTCTTTTCGGATTCTGCTTTTAGTTGGTTAATTCTCCGCTCGATACGAGCTGCTTCAGATACGGTAAGAAAGATCTTTAATTGAGCATCAGGGAAAATTACGGTGCCCATGTCACGGCCTTCAGCCACAAGCGGCCTGCCTGCAAACGCATTACGCTGAGCATCACGTAGAGCTTCACGAACCTCTGGCACGGTAGAAATTTTTGAAGTGACTTCTGAAACTTCTGGGGTGCGGAGCTCCTCGCTCGTTAATTTACCATTTAGATACAGCGCGCCATGGCCTGAAGCATCCTCTTTAAGCTCTATTTTTAAAGTTTTGATTAGCTTTGATAAGGCTTGGCCATCAGTGAGAGAGGTTTTTGTTTTAAGTGCAGAATAAGCGGCCGCTCGATAAAGAAGTCCAGAATTTAAATTAATCCAGCCAAGTTTTTTGGCCAGCAGGGCAGAAATTGAGCTCTTTCCTGATCCTGCTGGGCCGTCGATTGTTATGACATTTCGCATGTCACAATTACTACTATCACTACTCAACCTTTACTAGTGTACTTGAATAATTTATTACGCAGTGGTCTCCAGATGGCGGCCAACTTAGCTCAAATATATCTGCCTCTGTATTACTTAAAGGAGTAAAAGATATTTCACGCATACAGGAAGTATCTTCAGTCTGAGCAGTTATCTGGCCATTATTTACAAATCCCAGGTAAACACATTCCGTGCACTCCGTTGAATTACTAAAACAATGATCGATGACGATATTCGCGTCACCGTTATGAAGAACTGGACCAATTTCTACAGAGATATCCCCAAGCTCACATCCTGAACAAGCACCAAGAAACAAATCAACACATTGGACACCACCAGCTTGGAGTAACTTTCCTGTCCAAAAACCATCTGTTTTCATAATATCGACAGCTTCCAGATTATTACTTCCATCTCCTCCCCCACCACCACAGGATACAAAACCAATAACAATCAGCGTAGTAAGAATCATTGAAAAGCTCTTCATATACTTCCATGTAAATTAAAATTAATTTTCTTCTGGAGTAGGAGTTGCTGTTGGATCCGCCGTCCTATAAGCACTACCTGTGTAGGATACGTCACATGTCTGCTTACTATTACCTTTGGTGCATTCAATTGAGGAATGGCGCTCAACGAATCCAGCATTGCCGCTGCTGAAATCTATTGATTGGTAACTGAAATCAAGAATCTCAATACATGTATAACCAGATAAAAATCCAGGCAGCTCATGTGGAGCCCCAGTTACTGAAAATGAATTTCCTGTGCCATCGGCTCTGACCTCACCTAAGCCAACATATGTATCAATCGCGTCATAGAGAACGACATCCAGGGTAACATTACCATCTGCATCTACACTCTTCGCTTGTTGAACATCATGAAGGATATTAATGCTTTTAAATTCATCAGGAATCGTCCTAGCGCAAGTATTAGAAACTAGAGACACCCATCCATTCCAAGCACCGGAATAATTAGGCACGCCACTTCCCCCACCGCCCCCGCCACAGCCAGTAGTTGCTACGATTAATCCAGTTGCTAATAAGTTAATTACTCGTTTCATTGCTAATTCCTTTTATTTAGCGTCACTCTCTATTAAATACTACTTAACGATACGGATATATAAGGAATATCCGAATTACGATTGACTATTATCAAATGATGGGTAAAATGTCCACCATGAATGTAAGATTTTTTTTACTTCTTTTCTTTTTTTTCTGTTCACTACTAATTCTACCTTCTTGTGGAGGTGGCACAAATGGTACAGGCATTGGACCTACACCAGGACTTAGAATCTCTGGACAGATTGTAAATGGAATTGGAGAGGCGGTAGATAATACTACTATCACCCTTCTAAATACCGGACAGCAAACTATCACAGACGAAGCGGGCTCATTCGATCTGGACTCTGAATTTCCCGGCGGAGATGCTTCATTCTCTATTAGCAAGTCTGGCAACGAGGAAGCTACGGTCACCGTAAAAGATATTCCAACTGTTCAACAAGATATCGAGGTCTCATTTCAATATGACAGTGTAAGTAATTCAGCGGAAGTCCTTGACCTTACATTGAGAGCTAGAATTGTTCGCTCATGTAGTCCAGTATTTTTAAATACACGAACGATCAAGCAACTATCTCCTTTGCCAACAGGATTTACCTGCACAGTAGAAACAGAGATTAAATCTAATGGATTGCCCCTAAATAATATGGTTTTTGCCTTAGAATTTAGGGACTGTGATAAGAATGCAGAATGGCAAACACTTGAGACAGGGACAACCGGAAGTAGTGGCCCTGGCATAGGTGAATTATCATTTGAAGTATTTAACGATGCAGCTCACTGTGTATATCGATTGATCGGTCCACTCAATCAAACTACTGAACCTCCTCTTAGCGCACAGATTCATACTTTATTAAAGCAACAGTTTGATAAGGAGAATGGATAGTAAACGATATGAAATCGGTTCAGGACATATTACGTCATTCAATGATCGAGCTACTAAAACCAGTAGTACGATTTGTCCTGCGCCGCGGAATTCATATCCAAGATTTTGAAGAGGCTGCGAAGGCTGCTTTTATTGAAGTAGCCAGCCAGGAAATAGAGAAAACGGGTGAACCTGTAACGGTTAGTAAGCTAAGCGCCGCTACCGGTTTGCAAAGACGAGACATTAAACGGTTGCAATCCCCTACTTCGGAACAAAACAAAGCTGGAGATCTGATAACTAGGATAGTCGGTCTATGGCAAAGTAGTAGTAAATACAAAGATAAACGTGGTCAGCCCAGGGTGTTAACTTTTAAAGGCAAAAGCAGTGAATTTTTAAAACTTGTTGAGAGCGTAAGTACGGATCTAAATCCGTATACAGTACTCTTTGAACTAGAAAGATCAGGAGTGGCTAAGCAAACCGAGGGGGGTGTTAGATTGATACGCGCTGGCTATGAGCCAACTGGAGATATTACTGAAGGGCTCAGGTTATTAGCAGAAGATTCAAACTACCTTCATAAAACCTTGGAGCATAATTTATTTGTAGATCCAGCAGAGCCACAACTACATGCAAAAACGTTCTTTGATAATATTCCAGCTTCCAAAGCTTCTCTTGTAAAAAAATGGTTTCTAGAAAAGGGGGCTGCTTTTCATAACGAAGCAAGGGAATTCTTATCAAAATTAGATAGAGATACTAACGATGAAAAGACAGCTACCAATGAAGATTCTATTAAGGCTGTAGTAGGTACATTTGGCATAGTCGAGGCAACGGTGGAACCTTCAACTAAAAAACTTTCCAGCAAAAAACAGGCTAATCGGGATTAGTCCTCTTTACCGTCTATCACAACCACTATCTCACCTTTTAAACCACCTCTAGCAGTCACATTTTTGGCGATCTCTCCTACGGGGCCACGGAGAAACTCTTCATATGTTTTTGTCATCTCTCGACCAATAAAAATAAGCCGATTCGGATCAAGGGTGGCCATCTCTGTTAAAAGCTTTTCAATTTTGTGGGTCGATTCGTAAACGATTGAGGTCATGTCGCGATCTAAAATTGCTTGTATTCGTTTAGTACGCTTTGCTCCCTTTGGGGGAAGAAATCCTTCAAAGACGAAGCGATCGGTTGGTAATCCTGAAACGGAGATGGCAGCCACTAACGCCGAAGGTCCAGGAATCGGCCGAACAGAAATTCCATTTTCGTGACAAGATCTAACAATCCTATATCCAGGGTCCGAGATACACGGGGTGCCCGCATCAGAGATTAACGCGGCGGTTCTTCCCTGCTTTAAATCCTCGATTACTTGTGAAGCACGGCCTGCTTCGTTTTGGTCGTAGTAACTGAGGAGGCGCTTTTTAATACCTAAAGACGAGAGGAGCATCCCAGCACGTCTAGTATCCTCAGCTAGAATAAAATCAACAGAACCGAGTACCTCTTGTGCCTTCAAGGAGAGATCTTCCTTCCGTCCAATTGGTAATGCCACAATGTATAGGGTACCTTGTTCCATGCGGAGACTACCGTACAATATTTCTACAAATTATTGAAATTGTTACAGTATAAAATATATATCAATACATATTGATATATTGATAAATCTATTCGATACTAAATAGGTATGCAGATCGCCTCTATATATAAAGCAATGTCGGATGAAACGAGGCTCCGCTTACTCCATGCCTTATCAATATCAAGTCTCAACGTTCAAGAATTACAGAAAATCATCGGCATTCCTCAGTCTAATGTTTCACACCATTTAAAAACCTTACAACGAGTGGGTCTTATCGATCATAAAAATCAAGGGACTTGGAAATTTTATTCTTTGTCCTCTGCTGATACTGTTTCTAGCAGTGTTGCCTCTAATTTTATCAGTATCGCAAAAGAGGGATTGAATGGATTTGGTCCTACTCTAAATAAGGACCGCGCCGCAGTTGCTGAGATGTTAGAAAATCGGAGAACTGAGTCAAAGTCATATTTTGATCGAGTTGCTTCTGAATGGCACGATCTAAGAGACTCAATTGTGGATTCTCGAACATATCTGAACGAGATTAAAAGTGAGATTAATTCTAAAGGGACATTTGTTGAACTTGGTTGCGGTTCCGGGATTCTACTTACTCAACTAATGCCTCGCACAGGTAATACTATCGGAGTTGACTACTCCCCTGCCATGTTAGCGGAAGCAAAACAGAACCTGTCTAAATTTAATGTAGATCTTAGATTGGGATATCTTGAATATCTGCCCATCACTGATAGCTCTGCAGAAGTTGCCCTTGCTCATATGGTTCTTCATCATGTGCAAAATCCTATCGATGCTCTCCATGAAGCCTTTAGAATTATTAACACTGGCGGTAAACTAATTATCGTCGATCTAGTTGAGCATGAAGACGAAAGGCTAAGAGAGGTATTCTCTCATCGCTGGTTAGGCTTCGATACAAATGAGTTAGTAAAAATCACTCAGAAGGCTGGATTTTCCTCCACCAAAGTAAAATTGCTGGATGAAGGTAAAAAAGTTTTTATGTTAACTGCAACAAAGTAAAGGATGCATATGAAAACAGACAATACAGATTTCAAAGTTAAGGATCTCTCCTTGGCTGATTGGGGTCGCAAAGAAATTCAATTGGCAGAGAAAGAGATGCCAGGATTAATGGCTCTTCGTTCAGAATACGGCAAAACAAAGCCACTCAAAGGCGCTCGCATTGCTGGCTGCCTTCATATGACAATTCAAACTGCCGTCTTGATCGAAACTTTGATCGAATTAGGTGCTGAAGTTCGCTGGTCAAGCTGCAACATTTTCTCAACCCAAGATCATGCAGCTTCTGCCATTGCTAAAGAAGGAATCCCAGTATTTGCTTGGAAAGGCGAAACTCTTGAGGAATACGACTGGTGTATTGAGCAATCCCTCAAGTTCGGGGACAAGGGTCCAAACATGCTGCTTGATGACGGTGGTGATTTAACCATCATGGTTCATGAAAAGTTCCCTCACCTGCTAAAGGATATTTATGGAGTATCTGAGGAAACAACGACTGGGGTGCATCGTCTTTACGTGATGATGGAAGAAGGAAAGTTGAAGATTCCAGCATTCAACGTCAATGACTCAGTAACAAAATCTAAATTCGACAACTTATACGGCTGTCGTGAATCATTAGCCGATGGAATTAAGCGTGCTACTGATGTGATGATCGCTGGCAAAGTTGTTTGCGTAGCTGGATACGGCGACGTGGGTAAAGGATGCGCTCGCTCTATGCGTGGGTTTGGCGCTAGAGTAGTAGTAACTGAAATCGATCCAATTTGCGCTCTTCAAGCCGCGATGGAGGGATTTGAAGTAGTAACCTTGGAAGATGCGGTTTCTTACGCTGATATCTTTGTTACTGCTACAGGTAACCTAAACATCATCAATGAGAAGCACTTTTCTCAGATGAAGGATCAAGCGATCCTCTGTAACATCGGGCATTTTGATAATGAGATAGACATCAACGCACTCATTAACAACCCTAAAGTTAAAGAGATCAACATTAAGCCTCAAGTCGATAAATTCGTTATGCCAAATGGTCGCGAATTAATCATCCTCGCTAGAGGCAGACTTGTGAACCTTGGTTGCGCGAATGGACACCCAAGCTTCGTAATGTCTAGCTCATTTACCAATCAAACATTGGCCCAAATTGAGCTATTCACTAAGAAGGGTGAATATAAGGTAGGAGTCTATACATTACCTAAATCCCTTGATGAGAAAGTTGCTCGTTTACACTTAGGCAAACTTGGTGTGAAGTTAACAACTCTCACAAAGGAACAGGCTGATTATATCGGGGTAAAAGTAGAAGGTCCTTATAAGCCTAATCACTACCGGTATTAATTATTAGGGACAGTTCCCCTAATTAAATTGTTTACCTTAAGAGGCGCTGACTATTTTAATCATAGTCGGCGTCTCTTTTTTTGTGTTACTTTCACCAAACTTTTTTGGAGGATACTATGAAGAGATTATTAGCATTTGCATTTTGCGGATTATTGGTCAGCGGTTGCGCGGCAAAGAAACATTCGATGCCAACGCCTGAACAGATGCAGAAAAACATGATGGAAGCCGGAATGGTTCGACCTGAGCATGCCCTGCTTAAGAAACTAGCTGGCGATTGGAAAGTAGATGTAAAAATGTGGATGGATCCAAATAGCGAGCCAGAAGTTTCTAAAGGTCGCGCCTACTCCAAGCCGCTTTATGGTGGAAGATACTTAGCACAAACTTACAAAGGTACCTTCATGGGCAAACCTTTTGAAGGTCAGGGTACCATGGGTTACGACAATACCAGCGGCAAGTACTTTTCAACCTGGATTGATTCAATGAGCAC
>CAZYRE010000084.1:0-10438 GCA_964650155.1 uncultured Bdellovibrionales bacterium | reverse complement strand
CGAGAATCGCTCCAAGAAAATTTAACTCCACAGGGATAACGACCTGCTTTAATCTGGAGATAACATTCTGACTAAAGAAAACGGACAGTGCCACAACGGAGAAAACTGTGACTAACAACTCCCCCAATCCGAGAACATAATTGGCAGACCCACTGAAATCGCCAAACGATCCTTGACTATCAAGAACTCGGATTAGAGCACCATTGAATAAAACAAATGCACTAAACCAAGCTGTGGTAGCTATCGGGTCCTGCCTCCATGACAAACGCCTTGCTCCGTGCTGACTAACGGGAGTGCTAGACAATGAAATAGTAGACTGAATATTTTTTTCTAGATTTACTTCTGCTGCCAGGGCCATACATCACCTCTCGCGAATGACCCACCACCTTAAACAGGCGCGGCTAAAATTCATAACTCCGATTTGGCGATTACTTCGCCGCGCGCTTGTACTTCTTCTTAAGCCGACTTAGCTTCTTTTCCTCAAAGAGGACATGCTTTCCGGCGATTGGGTCGTATTTCTTGACGCTGATTTTACCCTTACCGCGCTTCTTCTGATAGGTATAAAAAAATCCGGTTTGCTCAGTTGAAACAACGTGCACAGATTCTTTGGTAGACTTGGCCATACAAAACTCAGATTAATAATATTTCCCCGGCCATCAAAGCCTCAGGGTATCTAAAAATGAGCCCGGAGTATGCCGTTTACCCTCAAAAAAGGCAAATATCTAAGGGAGATGGAAGAAATATAGCGCTTTGCTAGCTAGCATCACTATGACTAACCAACTGTATCCCCCATAGAAAAGCCCCAGCGGAATCCGATCTCCCGTATAGCAGTATCTATAAGCTGACCGTTGCTATCTGGAATCAGGTTTGCACGCCCTTGGTTATCCACTGGAATTTCTAGACTTACATTATCAGCAGCATTCAGAGAGGCAGTACTCAGGGAAGCAATTGTGAATCCTACATTAGATAAACCAGGTAATCTGGTGCGAAGAATACCAAAATCTGGAGTACCAGGAATATTCTTTAGTTTAGCCGTTAAGAAAACACTCACGTTAGCAGTCAGAAGCGTTGGAAGGTTGAAAGTAATATTCTGTCCAGTGAACGGAATGGTAGGATAACTAGCATTACTGTTTATACTATCAAAAACTAACAGCTGCGAATCAGTAAATCGAAAGTAAATCCCATCACTTCGAAATGGAACTATCGTGGTAACGCTTCCAGATTGCTTAACATAGAAAACTCCTACACATCTTGCCGCGTTAGTTGCTATTGAATCATAGAAGCCAGTCCTGACTTTTTCCTGAATAAAGATTGGGGGACTTGATGACGCAAAGAAATCTGTAGCTACTAAGGACACTCCGTTAAGAGGCTTGGTAACATAAACATAGCTCCATCCGGGGCTGGAAGGTAAAACTGGAGTAATGCTTAGTTTACTCTTATTCTTAACAACCCCACCATTAACATTAGATGGTGTGATAAATACTGCGCCTTCTGACACGACAACGTGACTTCCATCTGTAGATTCTAAGTAAAGCCCCTGCTTGAATCCGGCACGATCTATCCTCGGTAATGCAACAGCTATCTGTTGCCCAAATGCAAAATCTAATTGTGTGTTGAACACAGTTAAAGCTACTAAGATAAGATATTTTATGTGATTTTTCACAAGACAACCCCTGCACCAATATTTAATAAGTAAACTAGAATCTAGGCCGCGATAAATATCCAACCCACGACACGGCCAGGACTTATATAGTTCGCTTCTTGTTATAGCAAGTTTGTTCTAAGTGGTGCTTTTACGCTCATCCAGCTTTTATCTTGCCGATTCAATGCCCCTATCGACTGTAACTGCGCATGGTAAGCGCACAACAAAGGTAGTGCCCTGACCTAATTGGGAATCACAGTCGATTGAGCCGCCCCAGGAACGAACGCTCTCAAGAGCGCTGGCTAAACCTAAGCCGCTGCCACCAAAAGTCTTCTTTCGTTCCCTACCCTTTTTAGTAGTGAAATACGGGGTAAAGATCATCTGCTTTGTCTCGGGTTTCATCCCGATCCCAGTATCGGAGACTTGAATAATTACTTCAGGAACCGGGCCATCATTATGAGACGAAACTGAAACATGAACCTTGCCTGAATCAACCATAGCATCAATAGAATTCAGGATTAAATTAAGGAGCACATGATGCAGACCTGATTCATCACACAGTGCAAGTGTCGGTCTCTCAGGAACAGAAACGATAATCTCGTGGCGTTTAGCTTCTTGTAAATCAGAGGCCATACGCACAACCCCATGTACAATTGGAACTATATCAACTGGTCGACGATTGTTTAAAACTTGACGTACTTTGGACATATGTAGAAGTTCATTACAGAGAGCAGAACCTCGCTTTACTGCTTCACGCATAGAGCCTAGTAGGTGAAGTCTTGTACCTTCATCAATTTTATTCTTTTCAAAAAGTGATACGGCGGAAAGAATTCCGGTGAAGGTATTATTAAGATTGTGAGCAATACTTCCAGCAAACTTAACAAGCAAGGTCATCTTGCCCAACTCTTGAACATTGAATTGCTGCTCTGACTTTGCATCTGGAGAGGAGACAAAAACGCATACATAACTTTGAGCAGAATCTTCATCTTCAACAGCACAGAGTCGTAATCTAACTTTACTTGCGTCTTTATCTGACCAGGTTAATTCACCTTCAAAGCCACGTCTCAAGCCAGTTTCGCCGCGCCTAATCAACTCAATAAACTCTTGGCCTAATCCTTGACCCTCTTCTGTTAAATAGAAAAAAGGCATCGTTTCTTCGATAAAACGCTCTCGCTGTATTCCTACCATCTGACAAAGTGCAGGATTTACTTCTACCGTACGACCATCAAGATCAAGTAGTTGGAATCCCTCGTTGATTGAACTTAAAATCGTTTTGCGAATTTCCCTGCCCTGTCCTACAGCTTTCTGTAATTTATAAACAGCACGCTTAACCGATCGTAACTCATCAATGTAGGATTCAAAATCTTCTTCATCTACAGTTAGGATCTCAGAAGACATTCTTGATAAAACAGCTCTTACTGGTCTCCTAATAAAAATAAAAAGAAGAACATAAGTGAAAGCACCGAAACAGAAGCCTACTGCGCCTCCAGCTAAGATCGATCTTCTGATCGTCTCACTTCTAGCAGGATCTATTTCCCTACTAAAAAATAAACTTGTTGTTGCCTCAGTAAGTTGTGCTGGACTTGGAGCGACTGCTCTTAAGGATGCATGCGTAGCTCTCATGCCCCACCAACTAAGGCCACCATATAGCCAAAGAGTCAGACAAAAAGAGACGACCCCAGCGCACAAGGCACCGATCAAGCATATCGAGACTCGGATCTTCCCCTTTACAAACATAATGAAGCTGTGGAACCCTCCCATCTAGAACACGGGTTTCATTAGTTAAATCGGCTGGTTGTGTATTTATCGTGAGCCCCACTTTTGGCGATTGCTGAGAGGCATGGTAAACCCATTTTCTATTGCATATACAGGAAGTTATGGATTTCGTATCAGAACTAACATGGCGCGGCCTTATACAGGATGCTTCAGATATTGAAGGGATCAGAAAAATGACCCCCTGCTCTTTCTACTGTGGCTTTGACCCTACGGCCCCAAGCTTACAAGTTGGCAACTTGGTTCCAACTATTTCGATGATCCATTTAGCCAAAGCAGGATTTAAGCCTATCGTGCTTTTAGGTGGTGCAACCGGTGCAATCGGGGATCCCTCTGGCAAGAGTGCGGAACGATCACTCCTTGAACGAAATGTAATCGATGAAAATGTTAATCGTCAAAAAGAACAGTTCAAAAAGATCTTCGCTTCTGTCGGTGTCACAGTTGAAGTCGTTAATAATTACGACTGGTTTAAGGATATCTCGTTTATAGATTTCTTAAGAGACATCGGCAAACATTTCACTATGGGATACATGCTCCAAAAGGAGAGCGTAAAAAATCGCCTCGATGGCGAAGGACTCTCTTTTACAGAATTCTCTTACATGATGCTTCAGGCATATGACTTTCTGCACCTATACCAAACTAAGAGTTGCCGCCTTCATGTCGGAGGATCCGATCAGTGGGGCAATATCACTGCTGGCTTAGAGCTTATCCGCCGCAAAGGCCTAGACGGCGCATACGCCATGACTTTTCCTCTTATAACTAACTCTCAAGGTAAAAAAC
Source organism: uncultured Bdellovibrionales bacterium (assembly GCA_964650155.1). Taxonomy (GTDB): domain Bacteria; phylum Bdellovibrionota_C; class UBA2361; order UBA2361; family J135; genus JAWXBT01. The sequence continues at coordinate 6,243 of CAZYRE010000084.1, read as the reverse complement.
TTGGGAAAAGCGAAGGTGGTGCGTTATGGCTAGATCCACAACTAACCTCCCCATTTAGGTTGCATCAGTATTTCCTAAATGTTGAGGATGCTGATGTAATAAAATTCTTAAAAATTCTTACTTTTTTGAGCAAGGATAAGATCTCTGAGCTTGAAAAGGCTCTCAAGGAGCAGCCAGAAAAGCGCCTAGCTCAGAACACCTTGGCCGATGAAGTATGTAACTTTGTACATGGAGCCGAGGCGACAACCGCAGCAAGAAAAAGTGCCGCTGTTCTTTTCGGTGGCGAACTAAAAGGAATTAGCGCATCGCAGTTGCTGGATATATTTGCTGAAGTTCCCTCTACCACTCTTTCAAAGGACCAGATCCAGGGACAAGTTGCGATAGACCTTCTTGTTCAAACTAAACTCTCAAAATCAAAAGGTGAAGCTAAACGGTTGGTAGAAAGTGGTGGTGCTTACATTAACAATGAAAGGATCAGTGATATTGGTGCCAAGGTAGGGCCAGAACACTTAATCGATGGTCAACTGATCGTATTTAGAGCCGGAAAGAAAAGTTATCATTTAGTTCGCCAAAGCTCATGAAAGATATCCTCTATACAGCTGAGCTAAAGGGGAAATTAAAGCTCTCTCAGTTTGGAGAGTGGTATCATGAAGGGAAGTTATTCGAGCGAAAGGCTTTAGCCGATCTTTTTCACCGCTCTATAGTTTGGGATCCGGAAGAGCGGGAATACTTTATTAAAATTGGCCGCGAACGGGCCCGTTTTGAGTGTGAAGATGTTCCGTATTTTGCCGCTAGTTTAATTGAAGATACCCCTCATTGGTTTGTCAATTTACTTGGCGGGGCTAAAGAACCTTTTCCGCCCCAGAAACTCTACCTCGGCCAAGAAGGTCAGATATATTGTACTATTTATGATTCACATAAAGCTCGATTTACTCGGGCAGCCCATCAGCAACTCTTAGAAAATGCCGTAGATGAAACAACGATCATATTAGGCAGAGAGAGATATAAAATAATTCCCTTGGAGCTAAAATGAAATGTGCGCTTGGGGATCAAGTTCTTGTAAAAAAGTTATCGAAGCACGGTCGAGTAACAGAGATACATCAGGATGGATCTATTATTGTATCGATAGGTTCTCTAAAAGTAAGATGTTTGCAAAATGAGTATGAAGTAACAGGTCAGGCCAAAAACTTTGATAGAGGAACCGTGTCTATCAAGGCAAATAAACCTGCCACAAAGGAATCATTTAAAATCGATCTTCACGGAATGACCGTTTCAGAAGCGCTTGAGGCTATTGAACAAGCTTTAAGCCAGGCTCTGTTAGCAGAAGCAAGTAGATTGGAAGTGATACATGGAATTGGAACTGGCGCATTAAAAAAAGCTGTTACAAAATACCTTTCGACAGCTCCTGGTGTGGCAAAACTCTCCTCTGAAACTAATAACACTGGTGTAACGATCGTATATTTGAACTGAACTATCGTGAGAAAACTTCAAGCAATAACAGCATCGAATCTTTTCTTAACCATTGCACCTATTTTCTTATTTTTCCTTTGCTATCTGATCTTCAATTGGAATTCGATTCTTACTAATTGCGATGAGGTAGGAGATTTAGCATCTAATGGTCTATCAATAACTAGGGCCATGAATTTTGAACAAATTCACGGGCCCTATAGCCGATTTAATTTCTTTCATCCCGGTCCGTTACTTTTTTATCTTTATGGGGTAGCTGAAGTAATTGGCTCCTGGATCGGAATTTCACCGTACGGATCTCATAATCTTGGTCAGTTAGGTCTGAATCTAGCTTTCTTACTTGGCTCAGTTTTAATACTAAGCCAAAACGGATCTAGAGTTTCTGCAGTTCTCTTTTTTTTGGCCGCTCTTTGGACGATCAATCCCCTAGGAGAAAACATCTTACAATTTACCTGGGGACCAGCTGCAACAATAGGACCGGTAATTTTTTTTCTAGTCAGCGGAACAAGTATCTATCGCGGATTAGGGACTCAGTTACCTTGGCACTGGGCGGCAGCATCTCTGGCTATGCAATCACATATTGGAACGGCGGCAATTCTTCTCCCCTTGGAATTAATAATCTTATCTGGATTCATCGCAAATAGAGGTATTTGGAGAACCAATAGAAATATATTCATATTCTCTCTTCCATTTCTTTTGATTCTAAATTTACCAATTGTCATAGACTTATTTACAAGCGGATCTCAAAGTAATCTTGTTCGGTTATTTGAATTTTTTACAGATCATAAACGTGGCCATGAAGTTATAGAGAGCGTCTCTTTAATTTCCTCTTTCTTTTTAAATCCTCTTGGCCTCAACTACGCTCCCCTAGTTCCAATCTGTTTTGCGGTGGCGTTACTCTTTACGAGACGAAACCACTTCTTAAGAGTTCTGCTTGGTCTAACTTTAGCTGGATATGTTCTCTCTATTTTTGCAGGAATGAGAATAGTCGGACGGCTCCATCCTCACGTCATCTGGTATGAGGCTGGTATCGCGGCTACGTTCTGGGGAGCGTTATTGGTCGCTATAGTTTCCTGGTTAGGTAATCTTTTTATGGCCCAGAATGCTGGGGTCAATAAAATTTTCATGGGCGGGATCGCTCTGCTTCTTGTTATTTATTCTTACACTGAATTTAGATTTCCCATCTCCCCTCTGTGCACCTCAGAACCTGCTGAAATTGTAAAATGGATCAAACCAAATCAGGATTCTACTATTAAAATTCATATAGATCGTGGTGGTTCCTGGTCACTGGCAACGGGACTAGCTCTTAAATTGCAGCGAAGTGGATATAATTTTTGTATTGATAAACAGTGGCGATTCCTATTCGGATTGAATAAGGTTTGCCATAAATCTTCTCAATTAAGAACGGTTACGTTTGTATCTTCAAAAGCAGAAGTAGTTGAAAACAAGCTAACTTTAAGTGATGGCCACCTTATAGATGGGGCTTATCGCTAGACAAGCAACTTCTTTGCCAACTCTGCGATTACCTAGATGAAGGGAGGATAATGTTTCCTCTTATAAAGTTCGTATAACTTTCAACCTAGGATTTTTATGACTATTACTTCTCAAATCCAACCAGGCAAAACCCAAATTACAAATGGAATCGATGTTGAACCGGCGACTAAGGTCCGTGTGCAACATTCGAGCAATAAGATGTTGATTCTTAGACCCCGGACGATGATGCAGTTAGGAACAGAACTAAATCAAACGGAAGAGAGCCGGCCTCATAAATTAATACCTTTAGAAAAAGTGCCTAACCGAACAAGCGATATAGGTATTGCTAAACCAACAGTTAGTGTTGATGACATAACTCCTAAACGAGAGCAGGAAGCGCAATCAAAACTCCTAAATAGAATTTTGAATGCTGTAACCGGCAAACTTGAACAGCTTATCGAGAGACTGAGTAATTCACTAAGCACAAATGATTTGGCAATCGATAAGACTTCTGAATTTGCAGATATAAATGTCCCAGATAAAGTTCTAGAAAACCTTGGCAAGAGCGAGATTTATCAAGATGAATATGTTCAAAACAGAATTAACCTTGATAAGAGTTCAAAAGAGGAAGCGTTGCTGAAGCTGAAGACATTATTAGCTGATGTGAAAGAGACCTTCGGTCAGATCAAAGAGAATGTTGGCAAAGGTAAAGATATCTTCGGCTCCCTACGTGAAGGTTGGGGAAAATTTAAAGAATTCGCCAAATCCGCACTGACTACCTTTGGAGACTCTTTAGTACCGGTTCTACGCTCTATCGGTAAGATCTTTAAAAAGGGGTGGGAATACGCAAAAAATCTCTTGTCATGCCCATAACTTGACACTGTTCGCTCCTACATGTAGGACTATAAGAGTTTTTTCGGGGGCCGTTAGCTCAGTCGGTAGAGCATTTGGCTTTTAACCAAAGGGTCGAAGGTTCAAATCCTTCACGGCTCACCACTAGAGGGCAATTTTCTTAAGGGCTCATTCTTAAGAACCTGTTCCTAGAATCCCCTGTTAATCATGCAGCTCATGCAGAAAAAAACCCTCATCAAACTCGCCGTCAGTATAGGAATGCTCCTTCTAGTTCTTCGTTACGTAGAGTTTGAAAAGTTAGAAAAAACTATCTTGGATCTTCCTCTCTCTGTCGTTCTGATTACTACCCTCCTCTATGTTTTAGGTCAGATGCTTAGCAGTTATAAGTGGTGGCTCATTGCCTCCGTCAGTGTGCCTGCACCATTCATAAATGCATTGCGCGCTTATTGGGTGGGAATGTATGCAAATGCATTTGGACTAGGCACAGTCGGCGGAGACGTAGCTAGAGGCATTTTATATGCTGGCAAGAGAAAAGCTAAAACTGAAGCGCTCGCCTCAGTAATCGCAGATCGAGCTCATGGACTTTTAGTATTAGCTCTAATTGGAATCGTATCTGTCTTAATTGTCGACCAGGATAGAATCGATTCTTCGTTTAAACTCCTTCTTCTAGCTAGCGCAGTATCAATTGTTATTGGATGGTTTGTGGGGCCAGCACTTCTTCTTCGGTTTACTCCAAAAACTAGTAAATGGAGAAACAAGGTAGAACGAACTGCGGCACAGTTCCCAAGATCGTTTGGCAGATTACTTAGTATCACTATACTTTCGGTCTTTTTTCATTCTACACAAATATTAACCCATGTTTATATGGCTAGAGCCATCGGCCTGGATATTCCTTGGATGAGATTTTTTGCAGCGATTCCGTTTGTGAACATAATGGGAACGCTACCAATTAGTTGGCAGGGCCTTGGGGTACGAGAATCTTCCCTCCTCTATTTCTTAAAAGGATATATCACTAGTGAACAGGTAGTTACTCTCGGGGCGCTCTGGTTTATAGCTGTTACAGCTTCAAGCGCAATCGGCGGAATTGTTGCTGCGGTAACAGGAGATATAAAATTGATTCCGCAAAAAGATGCGGTTACCGAAGGATAATGTTTCTGTAAAGTTCTGGATTCTCAAGACACCTACCAGCACCCTCGACAACAGCTTGTGCAGGATTCTGCGCGATAGCTACTGCAAGTTTTAAATCTTCACTAATCTTTTTATCCAAGCCCTTAAGCAGTGCACCACCACCAGCAAGGGTAAGCCCGGAAGAAACAATGTCGCCAGCAAGTTCAGGAGGAGTGCTTTCAAGAGCCTGTCTAATGCCCGCAACAACAGCGGCAACAACTTCACTTAAAGTCTCACGAATCTCTTTAGCTTCAACAACTACAGAAGCTGGGAACCCAGTAGTTAAGCTTCTACCCCGAACTTCCATTCTCTGATCATCAAATGATCCATGGGCAGAACCAATAGTGATCTTAACAAGTTCAGCAGTAGGCTCACCGATTAAAAGCCTGTGATGCCTGCGCAAATGGTTAATAATTGCGTTATCAAACGCCTCTCCGCCTACTCGGAGGGAAACTGAACAAACAATATCATTTAGACTGATTACGGCTACATCTGTAGTGCCACCACCGATATCAACAACCATGCTGGCAGTAGCTTCTGTTACCGGCAAACCGCAACCAATTGCGGCAGCCATAGTTTCTTCAATGAGTTTTACATCCCTTGCTCCAGCAGCGGATACGGATTCCTCAACGGCTCGTCTTTCAACTTCTGTAATTCCTGAAGGGACGCCGACAATGACTCGCGGTTTAACAAAAGCACCGATCTGTTTACTTGCACGATTCAGGACATGCTGAAGCAACATCCCTGCGACTTCAAAGTCTGCAATTACTCCAGTACGAACTGGACGGATAACGGTAACCCCCTCAGGGGTCCTACCAAGCATCGCCTTGGCATCTCTACCGTAGGCCACTGGAATTTTTTTGCCGTCACGCTCCTTAACTGCCACCATGGAGGGCTCATTCAAGATAACGCCCTTGCCCTGGCAATAAACAAGTGTGCTTGCAGTTCCAAGGTCGACAGCGAGGTTTTTTGAAAGGACGTCAAACATAATAACTAGGGGCCCACTTCCAATTAATTCAATGTTTTCTAACAGGTAGGACCCAACAAATAAAGACTGAGCTTACTAAAACATCATTTTAAAAAGAGTATGCTGCGGTACCTGGTACCTTTTCTCTTATGTGATTACATTGTCGGACCTTGGATTTATAGGAATGAGAGTATGACTACAATAAATACAGTTGGTGTAATTGGCGCAGGACAGATGGGTGCAGGCATAGCCCAGGTGAGCGCTGTAACAGGCCTTAAAACTATAGTCTGGGATCTTAATCAGGATGCTCTAGCTAA
>CAZYRE010000083.1:0-10453 GCA_964650155.1 uncultured Bdellovibrionales bacterium | reverse complement strand
CCTGCCAAAACGAAGGATTCCTTAGTCTTTCCAATGGAATAGATAGTAATTTTCACTTATTAAGACACTCCGAAAATACCAGTTAAGTATCCTACCACACATGCCGAGCTTATTCATCGGAAAGGAATCTCGCTGTTTGCCAGGGACGGGCGCAAGAGAGAACCGCTGCATAGTTGTAGGTTGTGCGGATTCGCTCATAGAGAAGCCAAAGGTTGAGTAACAAGAGGTTATTCAATTTTAACCTGTCAAGGACGAGGTGTCATGAAGATCAAAGAGGCGCTCGGCTCTGTTCGTGAGCTTGAGCAACAATTCAATAAAGTAAGAAACGTAAATACTGAAAATGTAGCAGCACGCGAAAGCACACGCGTAAGTTCTGATGCGGTGAAGGTTGATCCTGCGATCGATTCTTCATCAGATGAGCGGCGCATGAAAGTTGCCGAGCTCAAGGCTGCCGTGTCTGAAGGAAGATACAATCCTTCAAGCCGAGATGTAGCCGAAGCAGTTATCCGAGATTTATTTGCGTAAAATATGAATCAACGGGTATGCCACTTTGGGATAGCAGTCGCGCTTGCCCTAAGCGTGCTGCAGGGCTGTACCGATCCCAAAGTGGAGGTACCTAAGTTGATGCGAGAGTTACAAAGTCGTGATTCCGCTGTGGTTGCTCAGGCTGCGCTAGCCTTAGGCAGGATTGGACCTCCGTATGCTAATAAAGCAGAAGCCGATCTGATTAGATTACTGAGGCATGAAAATCCCGGTGTTCGTAGCGGTGCCGCGTATGCCCTTAGAAAGATTGATACTCCAGCAGCAAAAGCGGCCCTAGATGCGGCTAAGCACCTAAAATAAAGCCAGAGATACCTTTCAATATGTTGCTCCGCATCATGAACATCCTTTAATGCTGCTCCGCAACATATTGAAAGGTATCTCTGCTCTCTTTTTTTAAGTGATGATTAAGGGTAAGATCATAGCTCGTTCCTTTTTATTCAAGTGACGTAACGTAGAAAGCATTATTCCTGGATGGTGGAGCTAGTAGCTGCATCGTCCAGGCGCAGATAATTATGGTTTCAAATTTGGGCGTAGAGTAGAGGCTGACCCTCTTTTCTGCGCCCATACTGTTTTGGTCGCAAAATTCCATAGTCCCCAAAAAGAAGGATCTTATGGGGGGTTCCAACGTTTTCGGCGGTGAACTGGTCGATCATCCAGTGGTGTTCGTGGAGGTGGCAGGTGAATCGCAACACTTGCAAGTAAACCTAAACCAGCCCATTTTCCCCAAGCAGTACCTGGAAGGGCTGAGGAGGGCATTTGGCCTGAACGGAGTGATGGGTTCCAACTTCATCCGAGTCGGGCAGTTCCGTCAGGGCACTGCTCTGAGCTACGAGGTGAAGGTGTTCTTCCTTCCGGACGGGTGCTACTTCGTGTCTCCTCACGGCTTGAGACAAGTCGGACTCAATCAGCCGCAGCTCGTCACGTTCGTGAGGCAGATCGCTTCGAAGGGCAAGCGCGCACATCAGTGGCACCGCATTTTTGGCAGGCCTCAAGAACAGGCGCTCTTCCAGTGCGTGTCCCCGCTCGTGAGTGGTACGGTCGATTGGGAAGGAGCGCCCATTCGTTTCCGACCTGAGCGAGCTGTGTCAGCCGCTGGGCTTTCCTCCAGCCGGCCCGTTCGTGCCACTCGATGATCGATGACTCTCTAGGTGCGACAAGGTTTTAGTTTGAGGAGTTCTTCCCCAATACTGGTTCCTTGTCTGCGCCTAGGGCGTCATCTTCAATAAATAGTAACTGTCACCAATTATTGTCACCAATTATTAGAAATAGGGGAGCTGTCCCTCTATTAAGATGATAGAATCCCCGGCGCAGGAATCAGGGGATACATATGCGCAAAATAAAAATATTTATTCTGTTAAATTTAATAATCACAAACTTCACTGTAGCTGAAAACTTATACGTAGAAGTTAAAGCAACACAGATTAGGTCTGCGCCGAAGTACTGGGCGTCTGCTGTAGCTGGAGCAAGATACGGGGATGAGCTTACTAAGGTGAGTGAAAGCGAGGGCTGGTACGAAGTGAAGAATAAATCAGGCGCAAAAGGGTATATTCATAGTTCTGCAGTCACCCCACGGAAAATTGTGTTCTCAAGCAACGGTATTACCTCAGAGTCATCAAGCGCTGATATCGTCTTGGCTGGAAAAGGATTTAATAAAGAAGTTGAAGGGGAGTACGCCGCACAAAATTCTAACTTAGATTTTGCTTCTGTAAACACAGTTGAATCTTTAAGAGTTCCCGAAAGTTCAGTTTCTGAATTCATCAAATCTGGAAAACTCGTTAGATAGGTGATGTATGAAAAGAATATTAGCTTCAATAATAGTGATAGTTTTAGTAACTGGATGCTCCCCTCAGCAGCAACAAGCGTTAAATTCCGCTGGTTTACAGAACGTAGCTAGTGGCCTTTTTGGATCTACTCCTGGAGGCAGTTACGTAGATACCAACTCTCTTTTTACTGCAGGACAAAAATTATCTAGTGCCGCAAAAGGATTTTCGGAGGAAGAGGAATACTACTTAGGTAGATCCGTGTCTGCATCAATTCTAGGGAAGTATCCTCTCTTACGCAGAAAGATTCCAGCAGAGTACATAACAAAAGTTGGAAGAGCTCTTGCTAGTCATTCAGACAGACCAGACCTTTTTAATGGTTACCGCTTTGGTATCCTTGATTCAAATGAAATAAACGCCATGTCGACCCCGGGCGGATTTATTTTTGTAAGTCGGGGGCTTTTAAAATTAATGCCGGATGAGGATTCTTTAGCCGCAGTGCTTGCTCACGAGATTGCCCATGTTGTTAAAGGCCACGGGGTAAAAGCAATTTCTAGTTCGAATATGCGCGGTGCTTTGCTTATCTTGGGACAAGAAGCCGTGGCTTCACAAGGAAGTTATGATGTACAGGCTCTAACAAATGCCTTTGGTAGTAGCGTTACTGATGTTGCCGATACATTGATGGAGAATGGATACAGTCGGTCACAAGAGTATGAAGCAGATGAGTACGCAACTGAGCTTATGAGACGCGCTGGTTATAACGACAAAGCCCTTATTACTATGTTGGAGGCTGTTGAGAAATCCGGGCAAGAAAGTGGCGGTTGGTTTGATACTCATCCTAGCCCATCTCGACGAATCGGAGAGGCAGAAAGTCATATTGGTAAAACTGTTGCCACAGTTGAAGAGGCACAGAAACTTAGAGCGAAAAGATTTCAATCTGCAATGAAGGTTCTAAGCTAAGTGTCAGGACAATCGGGAAAGTTAAAGGCGCGGTTTTTTGCTGCAATTAGCGTTGCTATCGTTACAACTATCATTATCGCAACTCTTCAGCATTTCAAGATTTTCGAAAAGCAAGAGTTAGCCTTTTGGACCCCTAGAGCAAAAGCAGTAGCCGATCCAGCGAAAGCTAATCCAAACATCAAACTTGTTGTAGTCGATCAGAAATCACTCGATGTTTTCGCAAAAGAATATCAGTTTCAATGGCCAGTGAGTCGGCAGTTCTATGTACCCATAGTAGAGATGCTAAATAAAGGAGGAGCCAAGGCGATTGCTTTCGATCTTATATTCTCTGAATCAAGTCAATTTTTATCTTCTGATGATGAAGCATTTGCTAGTGCGATAAAAAAAAGCAAAACCCCTGTAATAATTACAACGGTACCGTATCGATCTGGGCCTGAGCTAAATACCGACAAAATTGTGTCTTTGAGTGAAAAGATAAAACCTGCACCAGATCAAATATCTCCTAATAAAATCCAGAAATATCCAGGCACAATGTTGCCAATTGAGACCTTGCTTAGAGTGGCAACAGGAGTAGCGAGCGTTAGAGAAGATCCCGATAGTGACGGTGTGTATAGAAGGTATACCCTAGGAGTATCTGTTGCTGACAACTTTATCCCTTCGATCGCGCTTTCTCTAGCAACGCATTCAGGTAAGCAGAATTTCAATTCCCTCAGAGAACTAGATAATGAAGGTAGAAAAGTACTTAATTTTCGCGGACCTCAAGGAACATACAAGACCTATTCTTTTATTGATTTAGTTCAGAGTTGGGCGGCCATAGAAGAAGGGAAGGAAAGTCTAATCAATCCAAATGAGTTTAAAGATGCATACGTAATCGTTGGTGTCTGGGCGGCAGGATTACAGGATCTGAGACCAACACCACTCGATCCTGTGTATAGAGGAGTCGAAGTTCATGCTACGGCACTAGATAATATTTTAAGTGATGATTTTATAACTGAAATCAGCCTAACTTCTTCGATCGCTTTCACAGGAATCTTTATTCTTGCAATCACTACTTCAATAGTAGTTTTAGATGCCCTCTTCGTTTCTGCACTGTTGGTGATAATAATATTTTCATTATTTATAGTACTTGGTTTTGCGTCAGCATTTTACGGGCTGTGGCTACCAATGTTCGTTCCGCTGCTTGGAATGATTGGCTCAGTTGTTGTTAGCTTTGGGTATCAATACTCGCGAGAAGGCAAGGAAAGAAAATTTATTAAATCAGCCTTCAAACACTACGTTAGTTCCTCAGTAATCGATAAGATCTTATTAGATCCTACAAGACTAAAACTTGGCGGCGAAAAGAGAGAATTAACTTTATTTTTTAGCGACATTGCCGGATTTACTTCTCTGTCTGAAAAGCTAGATCCGCAAGAACTCTCCACCTTATTAAATTTATATCTGACAGAGATAGCCTCTGTGATTATGAAACATGGTGGAACGGTAGATAAGTATGTAGGTGATGCAGTTATAGCATTCTGGAATGCACCAATTGACGATCCCTACCACGCAGATAATGCAGTCGCGGCAGCTATCGAATGCCAAGAGAGATTGAAGATCCTATCAGAGAAATGGAAGCAGGAATATGGAACGACCTTGCAAACTAGAATTGGAATTCATACTGGAGTTGTTAGTGTCGGAAACTTTGGGTCTGAAGATCGGTTCAATTATACAGTGATCGGTGATTCTGCAAACTTGGCCTCCAGGCTCGAGGGGGCCAACAAAAAATTAGGCACGACTATTTTAGTATCGGAAGCAACTTACGCTAAGCTAACCCGTCAGTTTCCAATGCGGCGCATAGGGTCTGTAAGAGTAGTAGGCAGAGTTTCGCCAATACAGGTATATCAACCAATGAGTGATTTGGCCGATAATTCCGTATTGTTAGCTAAATTCGAGGAGGCCGTGCTTACCTTCGAGAAAGGAGATAGAATTCGAGCCCTAAAGTTGTTCCAAGAAGTTGGGGATGATCCTGTAACAAAGGCATATTGTGCCCGGATAGAATCAGAAAGCAGATTAAGTGAAGTTTCTGCTACGTGGGAATTATCAGAGAAGTAGTTAAGTTTATGAATAGAGATAGAGCAGATCGACCAAAGGGCCCAGCCCCGCTGCCAAGATTTGAAAGCGAGAAAGTGTTCGGCAGAAATGCTTGTAGAGCAGTTTGGAAGAATAGACCGCAAGATATTATGCGTGCCGCCGTTGCCACGGACGCAAGAACTGCATTTGGCGATTGTCTACGCGACTTAGCCTCGCGGAAAATTGCATATTCAATTGTAGATGAAGAGGAGCTCTCTCGCATAGCCGGATCTGAGCACCATGAAGGTGTTTGTTTCTTAGTTAGGGCTAAGAAAACTCTTGGAGATGATGCCGTTGCAACAATGGCCCAAATGCAAGGTCCGATACTGTGTTTAGATAAAGTTGGTAATCCACACAATTTTGGTGCCGTAGTAAGGTCCTGTGCTCACTTTGGTGTTCCAGCTATTTTGGGGGATCAAACTCTGCCTTCATTGTCTGGTGCTGGCGGCAGAGTCGCGGAAGGTGGTAGCGAGCACGTTTCTCTTGTGAAGGTTAGCAATCTAGAAAAGACAATTCGGGAATTAAAGAGCAAAGGCCTAACTGTTTATGCAGTAGATAACAAAGGTGGTCAGCCAATCTATAAGACAGACTTAGATAGCAAAGCTGTGTTTATTCTAGGCGCAGAAGGTCCAGGACTTTCTGCGATTCTACGTAAAGTTGCTGATGAAATAGTCACAATCCCTGGAACTGGACTGGTTGAAAGTTTAAATGTTTCTGTGGCAGCAGCATTGATTCTTGGAGAATATTGGCGGCAGCATGAGCGAAGTGAGCAAAAAACAACTCCTGAAAATAAAAAGCGCATACCTAGCACCCAAAGACCACATCGCAAATTGCGAAGGTGAAATTTCTGGACACTTAGGTACTCTGGGAGAACTTGTTTTATCGAGTCAATCCGTTGTCGCTCCGATTTGGAGTCATAATGTATGGAGTAATCCTGAAATCATACCGATTTCTTCCATTGGAGATGCGGCAAAGAAACTAAAAGCGCGTGGTCGAAATTGGATACTGTATCCATATAAAGAGATACGCCGAGCAAAATTAATTCAGGAGGCACTACCCCACGTCTCTCTAAAACCAATTGCTTATCCAGAAACTCCACCAAAAGGTCGGCTTGGATCCTTCACTCTTTTGGATCACGATACAGTACTAGCTTCCTCTGAATGTAGCAGTCCTTTTCCAAATGGTGAGCCGAATTTCCTGGAATCGAAAACTGAGCCGCCAAGTCGAGCTTATTTAAAACTATGGGAAGCGTTTACGCTCTTGGAGGTAAGCCCGCAGAAGGGAGAACGGTGCCTAGATGCTGGCGCATGTCCTGGTGGTTGGAGCTGGGTGCTGCAGGGGCTAGGGGCGGACATCCTTGCTATTGATCGTGCTCCGTTGGATCCAAGAATGAATAAGTTTCCAAATATTGAATTTAGAAAAGGGGATGCCTTGGCAAAGGGACCTGAAGAGTTGGGTGAGTTTGACTGGGTGTTTTCAGATGTAATTTGCTATCCCGAACGACTTCTTGAGTGGATAAAGGTTTGGATCTCCTCACGTGCCACCAAGCACATATTATGTTCGGTTAAGTTTCGCGGGGATGAGGGGTATGGGGTGTTAAAAGAATTGAAGAAAATACCGAATTCTTGGATTCGCCACCTTTTTGTCAATAAACATGAGGTAACATTTTACTGGCAACACTGAATGCACTAAGCTTACCCGGATGTCAGATGCAGCTTTACCAATTGGTCTATTTGATAGCGGAGTAGGCGGACTCTCTGTGCTAAAGCATCTGCGACGCCTTTTGCCTTCTGAGGATTTTATATATCTAGGCGATACCGCAAGAACACCTTATGGAACCAAAGGACAACAAACAATAATCCAATATTCTGAAGAGTGCTCACGATACCTTGAACATCAAAAAGTAAAGTTGATCGTGGTTGCATGTAACACGGCATCGAGCGCAGCATTACCGACATTGATGCAGTCAAGTTCTGTACCAGTTATAGGTATGATTGAACCAGCATCTGAGTTTGCTGTGTCAGGGCAGGCAAAAGTAGTTGGTGTGATTGGCACAAGAGCGACAATTAATAGTGGTGAGTATCAAAAAACATTGTTAGCGCTTAATCCGAACCTAAAAGTTATCTCGAAAGCATGTCCTCTCTTTGTGCCTCTAGTAGAGGAAGGGATCTTTGATGGCGATATAGTTGATGGTGTCATAGAAATGTACCTTTCGGATTTCCGGGAAATGAAACCCGATACCTTGATCTTGGCCTGTACTCATTACCCGCTACTTAGAGCTTCGATTGAGAAATTCTTCGGTAACAATACTCGGATAATAGATTGTGGTGAGGCGGCTGCCGAAGTCGTAAGAGATAAACTTTCCAAGTTTGGACTACTTAAAGAGCAGGGCGTGGAGGGCTCGGTAAAATATTTTGTAACGGATGATACTGATAGGTTTAAGTCAATCGGAAAACTTTTCCTTGGTTATCCTAATATGAACGTTACGGTCGTTCAGAATCTTACAGAGTGGATGTCTGCTCCACCCCTAGTAACCAGGCCAGTTATCCACAGACCTGGCACTTTGACCTAAAATACTCTTATTTACCCCCTTAATTTTCACTAAACAGGTATTTTAGTTTACTAGTCACTATTATAGATTGAGGCGCTATGCTTCCATATTTTGCAAAAAAGATTTTTGGTACCCGTAACGATCGAATTCTTAAGGGGCTTCGTCCGTTTGTTCAGCAAGTTAATAAGCTTGAGGAAAAGTTCAAAGCTTTATCTGATCCTGAGTTACAAGGATGTACCGCTAAGTTTAAGGAGCGTCTTGCTGCTGGAGAAACGCTCGATGGACTTATGGCGGAAGCGTTCGCCACAGTTCGAGAGGCATCGCGAAGAGTCTTGGGCATGCGGCATTTTGACGTGCAGCTAATTGGTGGTGCTGTTCTTCACCGCGGCATGATCTCGGAGATGAAAACCGGAGAAGGTAAAACTTTAGTTGCTACATTGCCTGCGTATCTTAATGCTCTTTCTGGCAAAGGCGTGCATGTCGTTACAGTCAATGATTACCTTGCAAAGCGCGACTCTGCCTGGATGGGCCAAGTTTATAGGTTTCTTGGCTTAGAGGTCGGAGTTGTTGTTCCCGGATTGGACGAATCTGAAAGGCAAGCTGCTTACAGAGCTGATATCACCTACGGTCAGAATAACGAGTTCGGATTTGATTATCTTCGCGACAATATGAAGTTTCGCTTGGAAGATAAAGTTCAGCGGGTTCATAATTTTGCAATTGTTGATGAAGTTGACTCTATTTTGATTGACGAGGCCAGAACTCCACTTATTATCTCTGGTCCTGCCGAGGATTCTTCCGCCCTTTACGTTGAGATAAATAAAATTATTCCAAAGCTTGTTAGGGATAAAGATTTTGAAATTGAAGCAAAGTCTAAACAACCAAGTTTAACTGACGATGGTATTGCTCACGTAGAAAAGCTGCTTGGTATCGATAATCTGTACGATCCTCGTAATGCTGAGATAGTTCATCATGTTAACCAATCACTTAAAGCTCATTTCGCCATGGAGCTTGATGTTGATTACGTCGTACGAGATGGACAAGTTATCATAGTTGATGAGTTTACAGGTCGTTTAATGGCCGGACGTCGTTGGTCAGACGGACTTCATCAGGCCGTTGAAGCCAAGGAAGGGGTCAAGATTGCTAGGGAAAACCAGACCCTCGCTTCGATCACGTTCCAGAATTATTTTAGAATGTATTCAAAGTTGGCTGGCATGACCGGTACCGCCGATACTGAAGCCGTCGAGTTTAAAAAGATATACAACCTTGAAGTTGTTTCTATTCCTACAAACAAACCCATGATCAGGATGGATCATACCGACATGATCTTTGCTTCAAAGAAAGGAAAGTTTGAAGCAGCAGTAGGTGAGATCGAAGAGTTAACTAAGAAAGGACAGCCGATCCTTGTAGGGACGGTCAGCATCGAACAAAGTGAGCACCTATCTAAGATCCTCGTGAGTCGAAATATTCGTCATAATGTTTTGAATGCGAAACAGCATGAACGGGAAGCAGAGATCGTAGCTCAAGCTGGTCGGTTTGGATCTGTTACTATCTCCACAAATATGGCTGGCCGTGGAACTGACATCATGTTGGGCGGAAATCCTGAATTTCTTGCTCAAGCAGAAGCTGGAACAAGAGATCATGCCGATCCAGCTTTTCAAGCCGCACTTAAGAAATATCAAGCTCAGTGTGCTGCTGAGAAAGAAAAAGTGCTAGCGGCCGGCGGACTTCACATAATTGGTACTGAAAGGCATGAATCTAGGAGAATTGATAATCAGCTAAGAGGGCGATCTGGAAGACAAGGGGACCCCGGATCCACTAGGTTCTATATCTCACTTGAAGATGATCTAATGAAGCGGTTTGGTGGCGAAAGACTGCAAGCAATCATGACTCGAATGGGCATGAGGGAAGACGAACCACTTGAGGGAAGAATTGTAAGTAGAGCAATTGAGAACGCCCAGACAAGAGTCGAAGGGTATAACTTTGATATTCGTAAGCACCTCCTTGAGTATGATGATGTAATGAATAAGCAACGCGAGGTTATTTATACTGAGCGAAATCGTGCCTTAGAAGGTAAGCAGGTCAGGGAACAGCTTGCAGCTTATCGTGATGATCTTCTTGAAGAGATGGTGATTTCTGTTTGTGACGAGAAGAAGCGACCAGCCGACTGGGATATTACTCTGATCCGTGAGCAATTTAAATTTCTTACTGGATCGCCATTGGCAGATGAGCTTCCGCTTGATGCCCAAGATATCTTTGATTTTACTAGAGCTAGAGCACAGGAGTTATACGAAAAGCAGATATCATCCATTGGTAGTGAGCAGCTCGGAAATATCGAGCAGCATATCTATTTGCAATCTTTGGATCATTACTGGAAGTTACATCTCTTAGAAATGGATCACTTAAAAGAGGGAATTGGACTTCGGGGATATGGACAAAAGAATCCGTTACATGAATACCAAAAAGAAGGATTCTTGTTGTTCCAGCGGATGATCCGTACAGTCAAAGAAGATGTCATAAGAAAACTGTTTGC
>CAZYRE010000082.1:0-10488 GCA_964650155.1 uncultured Bdellovibrionales bacterium | reverse complement strand
CCCTCTAATTGAGGAAGCCGCTAAAATTAAAATTGATATCGTTAATGCAGATGAATTTGAGACCGGCGATAAGAGAATCCTTTTAAACCTTGGTCATACTATTGGTCATGCCATAGAAGCTGGGTGTGACTACAAAGGCATTACTCATGGCCAAGCAGTAGCCATGGGGATTCTTTTGGAGCAGCGCTTCAACGTTGAAGTTCTTGGAGAGTCAGACGGTATTCTTCATACAAAAACTATCTCTTCAGATTTAAAACGTCTTAAACTTTTGCCTGAAGCTCTTCCAAAACATTTTAACTTGGATAAAGCCGCTCAAGTATTATCCTCAGATAAAAAAGCATCGGCTGGTACGATTTCTCTACCCGTTCTGGATTCTACGGGTAGGCTCATCATCAAGAAGGTCGAGGCACAAAAACTGTCTGATTCATTGAAAAATCTCTGCTCTAAAGAGATAGTTTTTTCAGAATAAGCGTCTGAAAAGGATGCATCTAAGTAGGGCACGCTTTAACAATTCAACTTTTGGTGGTGTCAGTGTCAAAGCAAATGTTTTAGTATGTTTCCTGTAATGTAAATTAACAATCCAATGTATGAGTAATGATGTTGCTAAACTAAATTTTGGAACTAAAGCAGAAACTCTAAAATCCTTGAGCGGTAGGCTTGTTTCCGGAAAGATATTGGAGCTTACTATATTTAAAGTTAAGGATTGGAATTGTAATAAGGCAAATGTTATCAAGACGATTCAGCATAACTTTGCTGATCAGAAAGTCATCATAAGAAGTTCCAGCTTAACAGAAGATTCTTTCACCTCATCTTGTGCCGGAGAATTCGAGTCGGTTGGTGATATAGAAGCAAATGATACTTCGGCCCTTACCTCAGCGATAGAGACTGTAGTATCTGGATTACCCTCAGGTTCAGACGAAGAGCAGTTTTTTTGTCAAAAATTCATCTCAAATGTAGAGATGGCAGGTGTAATCTTTACAAAAGATATCGATACATTTGCCCCTTACTATGTAATTAACTATGACGATCAGAGTGGCAGTACAAATAGTGTAACTTCCGGCACAGTCTCAGGATTGAAGACTTTTGTTAGGTTTCGTGAATCACCAATACCTCCTCGCGATCCTCGAATCGCACTCCTTCTAAGAGCTAGTCAGGAGATTGAAAATCTTTTTAATTGTTCAACTTGCGATATTGAATTTGCTATCACAGCAACTAATGAGCTTTATGTTTTTCAAGTACGTCCCATCATAGCTGTTGGGAAAACCAAATCTAATTCTTTCTCTGACTTGTCTTTAAACCTTTACAGAGTATTTGAGAAAATTAAAAAACTTAATGCACCGCATCCCGGCTTACATGGAAATAAAGCAATTTACAGCGTAATGACAGACTGGAATCCGGCTGAAATGATAGGAGTCAAACCAGGTAAATTGGCTCTGTCATTGTACAAAGAATTGATCACAGATTCCATATGGTCCTATCAACGTAAAAACTACGGATATCGCGATTTACGTGGATTTCCCCTCTTAATATCTCTGTTAGGTTGTCCATATATTGATGTGCGAGCTAGTTTCAATTCATTTGTCCCTGCCGACTTAGATGAAAGACTAGCAGGAAAACTCATTGATTTTTATATCGAAAAACTCTCCAGTTTCCCGGCAGACCACGATAAAGTGGAATTCAATATTTTGTATTCTTGCTACGATCTGAGTTTGCCGAGCCGGATAAGAGAGCTTCTTGGTCATGGATTTTCTGAACTAGACCTTGATAGAATTAAATTTAGTTTGCTTAATTTAACAAATAATATCATCTCTGACACAAGCGGACTTTACTTAAGTGATCTTAATAAAATTAAATATCTAGAGAACTTATTTGAGCAAGTGAAGTCGAGCAATTTGTCTGTAATAGATAAGATTTATTGGACTATTGAAAATTGCAAAAGGTACGGCACTCTACCCTTTGCAGGCCTAGCCAGAGCGGGTTTTATAGCGGTTCAGTTTCTTGATTCATTAGTTCGTGAAAAAATATTCGATGCTAATGACAGAATTAAATTCATGGGGTCGTTAAATACTGTAGCCAAGGAATTGACCGATTCTTTATCCGCCTACTTTAAAGGAGAAAAGACAAAAGATTCCTTTCTTAAAGAGTTTGGTCATCTCCGCCCTGGTACCTACGATATTCTTTCCTCCCGATATGATCAGGCTTTTGATAAATATTTTAATGCCCAATCTGGTTATACAAAACATGAAGCAACGCATGTTTTCCGATTGTCTGAAGGTAAGTTAAAAGAGTTAGATGGACTTTTGGCCGACCATGGGCTGCGAGTTTCCTCCTCCGTCCTTCTTCAGTTTATTTCCGAAGCAATTAAAGGACGAGAGTATGGGAAATTTGTTTTTAGCAAGAGCGTAAGCTACGTACTATCTTTACTTGAGCAAATGGGAGAGCGCTACGAGATATCAAAACAAAGGTTAGCCCACCTTGATATAACAACCGTTTTGGATCTCTATGCTAATTTAACTCCTTCTAATGTAGATTCTATTCTCAACGAAAACATTAATCGTAATTTAAACGAATACGAAACAACTAGAATTGTACGCATGCCTCAATTAATTTGCTCTGAGAATGATATTTATGATCATTTCATCTTTGAATCTGTTCCAAATTTTATTACTCAGAATAAGGTGACCCAGATTATTGTTACAGAAGAAGAGCTTCTACATAGAGATATTTTAAATAAGATTGTATTTATTCGAAGTGCAGATCCTGGTTATGACTGGGTGTTTTCTAGAGGTATCGCCGGACTAGTTTCCATGTATGGAGGAGCCAATTCTCATATGGCCATCAGATGTTCTGAGCTTAATATACCGGCTGTAATTGGTTGTGGAGAAAAGCTGTTCAACGAATGGCGTAAAGCTACATCAATAGAAATTAACTGCTCAATTCAAAAAGTCAATTTGGTAGCTTTGCGTGAATAATCAGAGAATCGTTCTCATTTCTCAGCGACTTATTCCAGAGGAGAGTTACGAAGAGATGCGCGAAGCATTGGATACACGGTGGGGACCTTTTCTTTCACTTTGTAATTTATTGCCAGTTCCAGTGTTATCGAAGGTTAGCGTAGAGAGGTATACCACTACCATGGATATTTCAGGGATCATTTTAAGTGGCGGAAATGACCTCTCGCAGTGTGTTGCGTCACCTGCTAATGAGGAGCGTGATCGGGTAGATGAGGGATTGCTGACATGGGCACTATCGACAAAAACTCCGGTTTTAGGTGTTTGTCGAGGGGCGCAGTTTCTAGCCCGATATTTTGGAGGTATTATTGCTCCAATCGAGAATCATATTAATAAAGAGCATTGTTTGAACTTTCAAGTTGAAACTGCCTTTTCTTGTAAATTCGCCAAGACACAGAGGGTTAATTCTTACCATTCATATGGAATTATGTCCGTGCCAAGGGAGTTAGATGATTTGGCCCGTGCCGAGGATCAAACTATTGAAGCATTTACACATAAGACCTCACCTATTTTAGGCATAATGTGGCATCCAGAAAGGACTCTGCCATTTGCAGAGATGGATTTAGCAATCTTTAATAACTTTTTAACTAGAAAATTATGAAGTTAATAATTTTAGCTGCTGGCAGAGGAAGTAGATTGGGTCATTTAACAGATGACTGTCCTAAATGCATGGTTGAATACAAAAGAAAACCAATCATTGATTATACTTTGGAGGCTGCCAGGCGCGTTGGATTAACTAAGATAGTATTGATAAAGGGATATAAGCACGAGAAATTACTTAGGGATGGTTGCATCTATTATCTGAATGAAAACTACAGCAAAACTAATATGGTAGCGACACTTTTTTGTGCTGCCTCAGAACTTAACGATGATTGCATAATTTCTTATTCAGACATCATTTATAAACCTGAGATCTTAGAGAAACTGAAGTCTGCACCATACGATCTGAGTATTGTTGTCGATCGATCTTGGAGGAAGCTTTGGGAATCAAGAATGTCAGATCCATTGAATGATGCCGAAACGATGAAGGTCACGGATGAAGGTAAAATAACTGAACTTGGTAAAAAACCACGTTCTTATGATGATATTCAGGGCCAATATATCGGACTGTTTAAGTTTTCTAAAAAAATTCTACCGGCAGTAATTAGCTTTTATTCTTCGTTAGACAGAACTAGGAAATACGATGGTAAAGATTTTGATAACATGTACATGACATCATTTCTTCAGTTATTGATTGACCGTGTCTGTCCAGCCTATGCGGTTGATATCAATGGAGGTTGGCTAGAGATTGATTCAGCGAGCGATCTTCTTTGTGAGATGATATAAAAATTTTTATAGACGAGCCCATTTGGCGATAAAATCACGGCGTTCGTCTTCAGAGTAAAAATGCTGAGAGTATGGATCGTCGTAAGTTGACAGGAGGATCTGCCTTGGGACCTTTAGTCGTTCCTTAACCATAGAGTAAAGCTTTGCATATGGTTGCGCATCCCCAGTACTTGCTTGATCCTCGCAATACTTTCCCTCAATACCTAAAAAGATTTTACTTATGTCGTTCCAGCGAGATTTTAAATCTTCGCTACGATATACAAGAATATCATCATTATTGTGTTTATAAATTGCGTATCCTAATGCTGGATTAAATGGATGATTTAACACTTTGAAGCCGATTGAAGGAAACATTTCCTCTACGAACCAAACTGCTGGATCTCGTCTAGGATTGCTAAGTGCAAGCAAGAATAACTCAATTGTTTTGTCTACGGTTTCATTGGTTGGATTAGTACAATTAGCGTAAAGTTCGGGATGATTTATGTTTAATTGGCCAATCCAATCTGCTAGAAATTGCGCGACAGGGTCTCGTACTCCTGTAAGAATACGCCAAGGTGACGGATCTGACTTTCGCCGGATCAAAAACTCTTTCGATTCTTTAAACCAACCATCGTATCCATACTTACTGATTTGAAGATCTAAAAAGTCATTTGTGATTGAGTGAAAATGGTATGGCTTCAATCCAGATAGTTTTAGTGATTTATAAACACAGGTACTACCAACGCGGCCCTGCACGTATACAGCGATTCGATGATTAAGGTGCTCGGGAGACTGATTGTTTATATTTAAAATAACAGATTCAAGAGTCTCTCGGGTTGTTAGATTGTGTCTGTTTAGCGTGAGCGCTCGCTCGAGCGTTATCTTTGCCTGAACGAGGTTGTTAGTACGAATAAGTAATGTTGCTAAAACCAATAGGTAGTCTAAGTCGATTAAGTAAAGCTTTAAATAGTCATTGAGTAACTTACTGGCATGTTCAAGTCGTCCCTCATCAGCTGCTTGTAGGATTCGAATAAGCTTTTCTGATTTTTGCATTGCAGATCGTTACTTTTGTTTACTGTGGTCACGAGTTAATCGCAGCGAGTAACGGTCCAGGCACGGGTCTTGTATGGAACATCGATTTCACTGAAATCCACGAGTCGATCAGAGATAGCTCGCAGTATTTTTTCAAATCTTTCTGGCCCAGCCTGTGCTTGAATGTCGTTAACAGATCGCCACGAACCTAGATACCTTTCTTTAGATAACTTCAAAGTATAAGAAGATTCAATGAATATAGGATTTGTAAAGTGCCCGGTAGATAAGAGTTTTTCTTCCATGTCATCGGTGTACTTACTCCCCCCTGATGATTTGCGCTTTATTTCGGGAGCAATATCATAGATCATGGATTCTATTTCCTGGTGTAGTTGGTTTTTTGAAATGTCTCGTGGATTCCATATCGCAGTAAAAAACCCCTGAGGTTTCAGGATTCGCTGAAATTCTCGTAATCCACGAGCGGTATCTACCCAATGGAAGGAAGATCCCATCAATACCCAGTGAGCCGAGGAAGGAGGTAACTTAGTATCTTCTCCTGAGCCGGATTGCCATTTCACATTCCATTGTTTTGTATATTTTATTCCTTGCTCCCTCATCTGCGTATTAGGTTCTACTGCCAGGCATTGATAGCCACATTCGCATAGATTCTCGGTGAGTTTGCCAGTCCCTGCACCAACGTCAACAACTTGAAGACTTTCTTTAAGTTCCTCCTGTATGTGGTGACCCAGCATTTTTAGCACAGTGAGAGAGTAACCTGGTCTATTGTGATAATGTTCAGCCAGTTCCGAAAAGTCACCTTGTTTCATAAACTATGCCTCCATCTGTATGTATTCTGATCGCTAAGAGTAAATTTTTCTTTGGAGCAAACTAAGAATCTTATCTATTGCAGATTGAATGGCGCTGTCACCATTAGTGCTATTATCGATTGTTAAATCTGAATTATCAGGTTCATGAAAAGGTAGGTCCACTCCCACGACGTTATTTTGTTTGCCAGAGAGTACTCTATTATAGATACCTTTGGGGTCTCTGGTCATAAGTGTTTCATGCGGAACTTTTAAGTATATTTCGAGATAGTTGGGAATGTTGGACCTATTCCATGACCATATTTCTGGATATAGAGACATGGTACTAGAAATAACAGAAATATTTTGTCGGACAAGGTGCTGGCACATTCGAGCTAGTCTGAAAGCGTTTTTTATACGTTCGTCCACTGTGTGCCCTAAATCATCACCAAGAACATTTCTAAAATCATCCCCATCGAGCCAGACTAAATTGATATTGTGGGGTTTAAGAGTCGAATAGAGTACCCTGGCAATTGATGTTTTCCCGGAACCAGATAGCCCAGTCAGCCAAATTAGAGTCGGTTTGGCGATTGCGAGATTTGAGCTCAATTTAAAATCTTAATGAGATAAATAATTGGATAGCTAGTCAAATGATAGTATGAAGTCATTCATAGCTTCAAGGATAAATGGCTCAGTTTATACAAAGAGCTGGGCTTTTAAGAGATGCTCTTTTAGGGTAAGGTTTCGGTGGTTAAAGACAACTAAGAGCCGTGCTCTCAGGGAAGATTTTATGAAAAGAATAGTTTTCGCACTCATCGCAATGTTTGTTTTAGTTTCCTTTTGCGGCTGCGAGCGAAATGTCTTTAGATTCGCTGGTAAGGAAGCTCCAAAGAAAGCCCCTGCGTATACCGTCACAGCTGAGCAGTCTGCGAATAAGTAACGAAGTCTCTCGCCCCCTCTAGCATTATTTGACTAGTCCAGTATCAAACTATACACCAGGCCATCATATTGGATGTGGTAAGTATGGTGCCTGATAATTTTCCAAACTTTGATGCAGGTCGTAATAAGATCGATTTGGGTTTTCCTTACTTAGATCTTCATTTAGGACAGCCGTTTGAGAGAGGATCTAATGATTGTTTTTTAGATGCAACATTTCGCAACCATCCCGTATTATCTATTTCGCTACATATACATAGAGCATACGCTGAGCAGCCAGTAACTTCAGCACAAAAAACTGTACATGTCAGTTGGCCAGCGCATCCAATAGAAAATTGTGGGATAGCCTTGAGAGACCTTTTTGATAATTTGGATCAAATAGGAACTACCCACGGACTATCTATACAACCTGGGGAACGGGAAGTTGTTTTTGATGTTATTGAGCTTAAGAGTCGTGGCCCGCTATCTGGCACTGCGCAACTAGAGTTGTCACTTGAGCCCGGAGCTAGCGATAGTTTATCGATTGCGCTTCCAGGATGCTTTGTGACCAAGAGAACTTTAGCCAACTTTGGGTGGTCAAGCCCGAGTAAATATCTTCAAGAAACGATCGAAAAAGTTCTAAATGCTAATGCAGCAACCTTACAAGGAAGAGTTTATATTTCTGGATTATTGCTACGGGGTAATTTTGGAAACTTAGTAGTTAATTTAGAAGGCATTAAAGATGTCGCAACTAATCCATGCGCGATTACATTTGTTAGCTCTTTAGAGAATATGGGGTCCTCGGGATTTATTGCAAAAATAGGTGATGCGATAGGCGCAACACATAAAGACAGTGCCCAAACTCTACATGGGCACATTGAACAGTTGATTACTCATCTTGCAAATGAGTTTCGCGAACATGATGCTCTGTTCAGTAAGATTGCGGATCAGGAAATGAAGTAGTAGGGCAGTGCCCGAGGAAAGAGTTATTCCCTCGGGCACCGTGAACCTTCCGGCATTGACTGTTGGGTACTACCAACTGCGGCCAAAGCGAGCGTACCGATCGGGCAGACCCCCGTATGACCTGGCTCCAAAGCTTTGCTCGGGAGATGGCATGTACGGTTTGGTGTACGCTAGGTGTCGCTCCTTGTAGCGGAGATCTGCTTCCCGATCTTTCAGAAAGCGCGCATACTTGTCCAAGAGAGAAGCGGGGGACATCCCGCCACGCTCGATCATGTTGAAGGGGATTCTCTTGCCGTCGATGACGACATAGAACTTCTCCTTCCCACGTTTCCATCGTCGCAGCGCCGTAATGCTGCGTCCGGTGCTGAAGTCAGGGGAACCGACCTTCTGCCAGACTCCGTTGATGTAGAGCTTCGGAGTCGAGTAGGGGCGCACCCTTCGGATTTCGAGAACTGCCATGCTCAAGTCATCTCCTTGCACGTTTTAGTGCTAGCTAGTTGTTGGTTGCGAACAAAAACGAACAAATCCTTTGCCTACTACTCTGCGGGAATCTAAATTAAATAAAGGGTCCAGCAGGGTAGGGGGTAATTTATCTACAATAGGAATCAATATATGAAAGATGCAGAAGTAAGGTGATAGAGTATAGTGTTGATGATCTAGTTATTCAATAAAGTTCGCATCTACGCCCAATCGCATTTCGGCTAATCCTACTCTTAATTGAAGTCAAGTGCTTGGACAGTCTGTTCTGGTGACCGGTTAACTGTCTGAGTTGGTTATAATCAGCTGAGATTACTCTTAATTAAATCTGCTGGGTTAGTTGATTTGGGATTCGAGCTTGTCTTATAGTCGCAGTCCACAACCGGGTAGGGTGTTAGTTCCTACTTCTGGTATTATTCTTAGGGAGTTCAAATGTCCCGTGTAATCATTGAGGATGAAAATAATATGGAGAGCAGCACTGTATTCGACCAAGTTGCAAAACGTGGACATGAACAAGTCGCGTTTTTCAACTTCCCCGAAGTCGGTCTAAAAGCAATCATTGGTATCCACGATACCACCTTAGGCCCCGCACTTGGTGGATGCCGATTGCGTTTGTACACAGATGAAGCCCAGGCGCTTGATGACGTGCTTCGCCTGTCAGAAGGGATGACATACAAGAGCTCCCTTGCAGGCTTAAACTTAGGTGGCGGAAAATCAGTTTTGATCGCAGACCCAGCGATGAAGGAAGGCCGAAAGGAGATGTTCATCAAGTTTGCTGAGTGTCTAAACCGTTTGAACGGATATTACATCACTGCTGAAGACATGGGCACATCCGTAGCCGATGTTATGACCATGCGTACGAAGACAAAGTATGCAGCCGGATTCTCTAGAGATGAAGGTGGTAGTGGCGATCCTTCTCCTTGGACAGCACTTGGTTGCTACCAAGCTATATTGGCCGCATGTGAAAGACGTTACGGATCTAAAGACCTTAATGGTAAATCTGTAACTGTTCAGGGTGCTGGTCACGTTGGTATGTACCTCATCGGCCATTTAGTGAAAGCCGGTGCAAAGGTGACAACCTGCGATACAAATAAAGCTGCTGTTGAAGAAGCTAAGAGCAAATTTGATTGCAAGGCTGTTTCTGTAGATGAGATCTACGACATTCAAGCAAACATCTATGCCCCATGCGCAATTGGTCAAACAGTTAATCCAAGCACGATTACTCGTCTAAAGTGCGACATCATTGCTGGAGCTGCTAACAACCAACTTCTTGATTCAAGCATGTATGCACAGATTGAGAAGCGCGGCATTATGTACTGCCCAGACTTTGCGATTAACTCCGGCGGAGTAATCTCAGTTGGTGCAGAGTATAATGATGGTGGCTGGAAGGAATCTTGGGTAACAGAGAAGGTAAATGCTATCTTCAATACTACTCAACGTATTCTTGACGAGTCAGAGAAGAGGAAGAAGTTCCCAGAAGTTGTAGCTGTAGAGCTTGCTAAAGAGCGAGTTAAGGCAGCACGAGAGAAGGGACAATCCTGGTCTCAGAATCGTAAATTTTAATGGGAATTGGTGACATAGAAGTTGCCTAAATCCATTTCACGGAAAGATCTCCCTGAGGCCGACTTTAAATTAAAGTCATCCTTTGAGCCTCAGGGAGATCAGCCCGAAGCGATTCGGGTTCTCAATCAAAATCTCAATAGTAAAATTCCTTATCAAACTCTACTCGGTGTGACTGGGTCGGGTAAGACATTTACTGTTGCCAATATTATTAAGCAGCAACGCCGTCCAACTTTAATAATGGCACCAAATAAGACTTTGGCTGCACAGCTTTATTCAGAATTTAAGAGTTTATTTCCCGATAATGAAATTCATTATTTTGTAAGTTACTACGACTATTATCAGCCGGAAGCGTTTATCCCCTCAACCAACACCTACATCGAAAAAGATGCGATGGTGAACGACGAGATCGATAAGATGCGGCATAG
>CAZYRE010000081.1:0-10519 GCA_964650155.1 uncultured Bdellovibrionales bacterium | reverse complement strand
GCAGCGTTCTTCTGCTGTGTCATCTCACCAGAGCTTACACTGCCTGTTCTATCAATCATGATAACAACATCAGCATCAGCACTTGTGCCACATTGTTGACCACCACCAGTGGCAACTGCAGCACTCACTGAAATAAACGCAGAAAAAATAATTAACGCTACGATCCGAAAGAATGGACAGCTTGAGTCCCCGTTCATGATAGTCTCCTCGCGAGCTAGAAAAGTGTTTGTGAACCGCCGTAATGTAGCAGGCTTGACAAGGTAATCAAGCCTTGAAGTCAAATTAATTTAGGTTAGAGTCTAAAATCACACTTTCAATAGTGCACGTAATAATATTAAAAACTCGTTCTATTGGTGTATCTATTATCAGGACTAAATTAGTTCAGATGACTCTTTTAGCCTTGAAATAGTTGTCTCTTTACCAAGTGCAACCATAGACTCAAATAGCGGTGGGGTGACTTTCTTACCGGTAACGGCAATTCTAACTACTACAAACACAGGGCCAATCTTCAAACCCATCTTCTCTGGAATAGCTCGAATAGCTGCTTCAACATTGGCTACATTAAAATCAGTTATGGCACTTAAAGCGCTGATACATTGAGATATAATCTCCTTAGCCTTGTTGGCATCAACATCCTTGCCAAGCATAGCGCCAAGGTCCCTATCAATTTTATCTTTAAAAAGAAAATCGATTAAATCAGGAGCTTCCGTCAGGAATTTCATCCTCTCTTGAATATGTGGAGCTATAGCAACCAATCGATTTTCATCGATTTTTAATCCCTTAGCGAGGATATACGGTCTTATAGCCTCGATAAATTTATCTTTAGATAGACCCCGGATGTACATCCCGTTCATCCAGTTTAATTTATCATATGAGAACACTGCCGCAGCACTATTGACCCCTTTTAGAGAGAACCGCTTAATCATCTCCTCCCGAGTAAATATTTCCTGCTCCTCTCCTTCTCCAGGGTTCCAACCGACAAGTAGTAAGAAATTTAATAGGGCCTCTGGCAAGTACCCCATATCCTTAAATGAACGGACATGAGTTGCTCCATGTCGCTTAGATAATTTTTTGCCGTCCTGACCAAGAACGTTAGGTAGATGGCAAAACTCAGGCATCTCCCAATTGAGGGTTTTATACAAAAGTACGTGAATGGGTGCAGTCGCAATCCATTCCTCTCCACGCATAACGTGGGAGATCTTCATGTCATGGTCATCCACAACGACGGCAAGATGATAAGTAGGAAAACCATCGCTTTTTAGAAGTACCGGATCTCTAAGTGAGATCTTCTCCCAAACGATCTTACCTTTGACGGCATCATTCAGAGTTAACGTGTCGCGCTCGCCAATAGTTAAACGCACCACATGCTTTGAAGTAGCTGGAACATTTCGGTGACGACAATACCCGCTGTATCCTGGCGCTTCTTTTCTGGCCATCTGGTCGGCACGCTCTTTCTCTAGCATCTCAGAGGTGCAATCACATCTGTATGCGGCTCCGGAAGCAATCAACTGCTCAGCCACTTCTTTATAACGAGGCAACCTGAGACTTTGCACGTAAGGACCACAGGGACCACCGATCCCTTCGTTCCCTTCCCAACCTGAATCTGTCTTTTGAAGCTCTTCCATTGACGGCCCTTCATCAATATCGATGCCGAGCCATTTGAGATCTTCTAATATTGCTTTGATGGCACCTGGAACTAATCGCTCACGATCGGTGTCTTCAATTCTAAGCAGAAACTTTCCACCGTGATGACGAGCCATCAACCAAGCGTAAAAATTAGTGCGAACTCCACCAACATGGATAAATCCTGTTGGACTAGGAGCAAAACGGGTACGAACTTCTTTCATTTTTATCTCTTATGCATTCTCATTTAAAATTTGCAAAAACTCTTTCTCATCTAAAATTTTAACGCCCAATTCCTGAGCCTTTGTTAGCTTAGAACCAGGATCGGTCCCGGCTACAACAAAATTAGTCTTCTTACTAACAGAAGAGGTAACTTTTCCTCCTAGCTCCTCGATCCTTCCTGCCGCAACCTCGCGCGATAGAGAAGATAAGGTTCCAGTTAAAACAAAAGTTTTGCCGCTTAAAGCACCACCCTGTTTTCTAACTACCGGGACTGGCGCTACCCCTAACTTTAAGAGGTCCTTTATTATAGAAACTTCATCTAGATCTCTCAAGAAGGCAGCAATAGCCTTTGCCGTTTCTTCCCCTACCTCAGGAATACGCAAAATCTCATCCTCAGTTAGAGCTAAAAACCCTTCTATAGTTTGAACATATTGGGCTACTACCCTAGCAGTTCTCTCTCCAACATGTCTGAGGCCTAATGCAAAGAGAAATTTTGGCAGAGGAACAGATTTACTCTGCTCTATAGCCTTAATTAAATTTTGACTCGAAAGCTCTGCAAATCCTGGTAGTCCAATTAGATCTGATTCCTGCAACCGATACAGATCTGCAAGATTTTTAACTAGCTCTTTTGAACAGAGAAGCTCAACTATTTTTTCGCCAAGTCCTTCAATATCAGCACCCTTACGGGAAGTATAATGAAGAATTCTTCCTTCTAGTTTTGCAGAGCACTTTGGATTTAGACACCTAGCAACAGCTTCATCTTGAGGTCGTACAATTTTTGAATTGCATCGTGGACAATGTGTGGGGAAAATAAACTCTCTCTCTTTCCCTGTTCTAGCACTCGGAATAAAAGTAACGACCGCGGGGATGACATCCCCTTGTCTTCTGACAACAACTCTATCACCGATCTTTAGTCCTTTACGTCTAATCTCATCTTCGTTGTGTAAGGTAGCTCTAGATACTACTACTCCGCCGACTCTTATGGGTTCTAATACTGCAACCGGTGTGATTGCACCTGTTCGACCAACTTGCACCTGAATGTCATTTAGAATCGTAGTCTCCTCTACAGGAGGAAACTTGGCAGCAATTGCCCACCTAGGAGACCTCTCACGAAAACCGAGAAGTTCCTGGGCATTTCTGGAATCAACCTTTACAACCATGCCATCAACTTCATACGGCAAAGTATGACGCATCTCCAAAGCACGCCCATACGCCTTTGCTAATCCTGCTGCCCCGGTAACTGAGGCCAGAAGTGGTGAGGACTTAAATCCAAAACCCTCAAGGAGACGAATAGACTCAACATGTGAATCTGGAAGAGAGATTCCTTCAGTAGCGCCGTAACCGTATGTGAAAAAAGTAAGTGGTCTTGAGGCAGCAATAGTCTGATCTAATTGCCTGAGAGTGCCTGAAGCAGCATTCCTTGGATTAGCAAACGCCTCTTCGCCATCCCGAATCCGCTCCTCATTTAATTTGCTAAAGGATTCCTTAAGAAACAAAACTTCACCTCGAACCTCAAGGATTTTTGCTGGAGAATCAGTTCTAAGTTTTAGTGGAATACTTTTTATCGTGCGTAAGTTCTGAGTAATGTCCTCGCCAATAAAACCATCACCACGAGTAGCACCTTGTACAAAGATGCCATTTTCATACCGCAAGGTAACAGCAACGCCATCAAATTTATCTTCAACGCTATAGACTATGTTATTCGCTGGTAGATTATTTTCTTTAAATAACTTCTCAACTCTACCATGAAACTCCGTTAACTCCTCTTCATCCATCGCGTTATTGAGAGAGAGCATTGAGACAGAATGAGTGACTTGGGAGAATTCTTTTAGCGGTGGCGCACCTACTCTCAATGTCGGCGAAGATGGCAAGCGAAGTTCGGGATATTCTTTCTCTAGAGTCTCGAGTTCTCGGAACATCCTATCGTACTCAGCATCACTGATACTTGGGGAAGAGAGAACATAATATTTATAAGAAGCTTCGTGAAGTGCTCTTGAAAGTTCGGCAATGCGGGTTACAATTTCATTTTTCTTTGCTGCACTCATACAGGCTCTAAGATCTCACCTACTACAGCATCAAAACGATCAAGAACACTTGGCCAAGTATAAACCCTTTTAACGTATTCTCTGCCAGCCATGCCTAATTGACGTCGCAAATCATCATCCGCCAATAAAGTTTTAACCACAGCTCCAAATTCTTTATGGTCTGAATAGTAAAGGCCACCATTTGATTCTATGACATGCTCCCGCGTAACCGCGCATAGAGAATCAACAATCACTGGAACGCCTAATAACCACGCCTCCATTAAAACGATCGAAAAGGATTCATTGCGAGATGGCTGAACTAAGGCAACTGCGTGTTTAACTAGCCCTCGTTTTTCTCTCTCTGATAGGTAGCCGATATCTATAATATCTTCCCGTTTGAAGGCATCAGGTCTCAAAAGATCTGTAAAGGAACCACCACCACAAAATGCTAATTTTACCGAATCAGGGATTAGTCCAGCATCCTTTGCCAAAATAAAATTATCAATCAGCTTATGAGCATTCTTTCCTGTTTCTTTCCTTCCTAGATACAATAGATACTGTGTGCCTTGGGGAAAATATGCCGGGGCATCATCTGAATCTAACTCTTCAAATCCCATTCCAACAACACCACCGCGTAAACTTCCGTAAAGTCGCTCCGCCAATTCCATCTCTGATTTGGCATTAAATACACACCCCTTCACTAAACGGAACATGGCACCGATCGTTTCAAGGTAAGAATAATTTTCGTCATGTAGACATGGAACTAGAACTGATTTATCGGGCCGGATTAATGAACCCCAAAAAGTGGTTCCGAAAAGATACGGCCCAAAAAAGATAGCATCATAACTATCAGCATTCTGAGCGATATGAATGTATAGATCAGTTGAATTGACTGATTCCTGAAGCCAATCTAGTTGTGCATTTAGTCCGGGATTTAATCCTTCGTGGATACTTATCTGATGTGGGATCCAAACATTAAGATCTCGCTTATCAACTAAGTAACGATGAACCACTAATCCGTCCTCTTCGTATCGTCCAGGTTGCCAATCATTTTCCCAACTTCGGTTATCTTTGGCACATGTTGTAAGAATTGTGACTAAATCACCTCGCTCATATAATTTCTTTGCAATCGCCCCTAAAAGCGTTTCAGCACCACCACTCCCCGGACCAAAACGAGGAAGTACAAAGGCAAAATTCCGTGGCTTTGAATTATGAGTATCCACAGTTTTCATACCTGCTTTATCCAACCAAATTCTTTAAAGGTTGGTTCAACTAGGGAGGGTTCATAATTTTGTAAATTTGCGCTGATGACCTCTTTTCTTCCCCAATTCCCTACTTCCTGCCATCTGGAGTAGAAGCTCTTTAATTCTTCTGCCACTCGGTTAAATACATGGCATAGCTCTCTCGCCACAATTGGAGCAGAGTAATTCTCTATCGCATACTCTTTTGCAGCAGTTCCGATAGCCTGCTTCTCTAACTCACTTAAATTAGAAAGGGCTATTAAATTTTCTCGCAGACTTAACACCTCACGGTGACCGGGTTCGACTTTAAAAGCGACTTCATCTGGCAATAATTCACCTTCACCAAAGTCGGTTACAATTGCAGGAACACCAGAGGCAAGTGTAATTGGCAAGTATGGACCTGGGGTACCATAAACTGAGAAGAACGTATGAATGCCAACATCAAGAGTAGGAATTATCCTAGACCATGAATCTGGAGAATCTCCTTCTAAGTACGTAACCCTGCTAACTCCAGCATCCGCAGCAAGCTCTTTCGCTCTCGGGATCTCACTCTTATTTAGAAGCCATATAAGTTCTCCAGGCACTTCGCGCATTGCTTCAAGAACTTTAATTGAACGGTTTTCAAATCCAGGACTTCCAACAAAACCTATTCGGTAGGCAGAATCTAAACGGGTAATACGTGAGCTCTCTTTTAAAATATGAACTGGAGTAGGAAGATAAAGTCTATTTTCTCCCAATGTAGAAGGAATTCTTCCAAAAACTTCAGGTATTAAACGCCTTGCATCGCCACATAGTCTGGAAGAGGAAAATATAGAGAATGGCGACATTGATAACTCGCGATAAGCTACTGGCCCTCGATCTGGTTGACCATACTTTTCAATTTCAACGCTACAGTTGCCATGGTTAAAAGCATGTAACAATTCAGGCCAAATACCAAAAGTTAGAGGCGGTGGACCTTCACTTTTGAATAAAACATCATGGAATAAAGTAAGTCCGGGAAAAGCTCCTAAGTGCATCCGAATAAAATTTGCTTCACTTGTATCTTCTAACTGATAAAAGAAAAGATCATATGGAGATTCTCTATGATGTCGGATAGCAGAGAGAAAGTGTCTAATCCTCTGATCGTTTAGCCTACCCTCTTCCTTGCCGTATAAATCAATTTCAAATTCGTTTTGTAGAATCGGTATTAATACATCGGAAAAATAGGCCGAGGTTGAATCACTCTTAGGATTCTTATCTGTGTTGAATCTTGAGAACCAGGCGACCTTTAATGCCATACATCACCGCTTCAAAGGAGAGAGAAGCCCATCAACAATCTCATCCCAACCGTGCTTATGAAGCCCGATCTCTTCGATCGATTTGCGACCACGATTCCCAAGCTTAGCTGCGAATTCCTTATCTTCAACAAGTCGATTAACTGCACGACCTATAGAGTCCGTAGTAGGCTCAGTTATTAATCCGTTATCTTCATGACGTATAAATTCTAAAACTCCACCGCTATCGTTTGCAGTAATTACAGGCTTAGAGGAAGCAAGTGCTTCTAGAGTAACGTAACCATAATCCTCGTCATATGGCGCATAATAAACGGCCAAAGAGTTGGAATATAACTTCAGTAACTCATCATCACTAACTCTTCCTAAAAATTCTACTCTGTCCCAAAGATGGTGTTTATCAATCTCATTTTTAAAATACTCCATAACACCAGCTTCATCAGGTGTTCCTACTACTTTCAATTTGATGAAATTGTGAATTGTCGGGAGTGCTTTTATGGCAAGGTCAACTCTCTTTATGGTGCAAAGGCGACCGACGGATAAAATATAATTTCCCTGCTCTCCAGATTGATACTTATCCCCTAAAGGTAACGGTGGATAAAGAACGGATCCTTTCAGGCCATTAAATCTGTCTAATCGATCGACTACGTTTTTAGAAATTCCAGAGATGTATTTACACTCGGCGATTGATTTCGTGTCCCCTTCGATAATCATCTGCCTTAAAGCTTCATCGCGAGGATCATCAGAAAAATCGCTAAAACGAGTGCTGTAAAGCTCATATGCAGATCGGTGTTGATGTACCAACCAGAGACTCTTTTTAGGGTGTCTTGCGTAGTAAGAGGGAAACTTAGTGGCGATTACTAAATCTACTTTCCGTCCCCCAAGCTCATCTAATTCAAGTGCACGCCACATCGCTGCTTGGCTTAGGAAGTGCTCTTTAGTTTTAAAAGATAAAGGCAGATCGACAGTGTCGGCGTCGTGGCCCCGACTTTTAAGTTCCCTGACTAAAGTGGACACAAGTGTATCAGCACCGCCACGGTTAAAAGGAATCTTTACTCCTAAGACTAAAATATTAGCCACAACTAAACCTCAGCAACAATGCAGTAATCCTGGTGACCGTAGAGCAAGGAATTAAGTCGGCGAATATTTCTATTCATTATCTCGATAGCTGCCGACCATCGTGGGGTCATAAATTCACGCATCTCTATCTCTTGTAGTGACGCTTCTTGGGAATAAGGGGAAAGTTTATGAATCTCTGTTACCTTAAGGCCAGCCAAATCAAGCATAAACCGCATCGTTTCTGGATGAAGCGGAAACACGTGAGTAGGATCACGGAAATAATTCCTTCCGAGCGCAACCATGGATTCAGTATTGATTGTTTCAAATATAATCTTCCCACCTGGCTTTACTTTCTTAAGGCATGCTTGCACTAATCTTCTAAGAGTTGGTTGGTCGAGATGCTCAATAACTTGAACGGCTATTACGCCACCAAGAGAAGCATCAGCAACCGATTCAAGGTGAGCAATCCCGTCACCAAGTCGTACATCGACTCCCTTTTCTTTTGAGGCTTCAACCATGGCCTCATCCATTTCAACTGAATAAGACTTAATCGAGTTTTCCTTAAATAATTGCTGCAACTCTCCTCTACCGCCACCAATCTCAAGGACCGGACCACCAGCATTCTTGAAGAATGGTACATAGAATGAGAGTCTTGCTTTTATCTCATCCTCACTTCCTCTGTACCGATTTTCTAGAAGCAGATAAGAATAGTCTTTAATGGAAGAATTAGTTTCTGTAGGTACGGAGGAAGCAACTTGAGTTGTTGGGGCCCTTTCTTGTGAAATTCTTCCAACTATCCTTTCCAGTCCTCTAGAAACACTTTCGATTGTCTTTAGTTCCTGCTCCATCTGATTTAGAGAAGTACCAAGTAGCTGGCTTCGATTAAGGGCTTCATTTACTAACTCAGTAACACGCCTTTCTGCTGAAATAAGCGCTGCAGATTGATCATCCCCGATGCGTTCAATCCTCTCTAAGGATTTATTAACATCGTAGTCTATCTTCTTAATAAGATCCCAGAAGATAAAGGCATCTCTAGAATCAATATACTTGGTCATGTCGTTTAATAAACGTACCAGGTTAGACTGATACTCGCGTTCGCTCTCAAAATAATTCTTGAATAACCCTTCCCACAGAAAGGATAAAAGTTTCCGTTTGAATTTAACTATAATTGGACCAACTACCGGACGATGAGAAACTATCGCTTCTGGCCTAAAAGCAGACATCGAGTAGTGATGATTCTGGTTTAGATACCGGAGCTCTTCGGAATGAAGTAGCTCACCAGCTTTTCTTTCTCCCTGGGTGTCATCACCTTTCTTTGGGATAAAAGGCAACCGAGTATCTCGCTTATCTCCTACTACACCCTTAACCTTCTCTCGAATTTCAGCCATTATTGACCGAACATCAGGAGTATCTTGATTCTTACTTGATGCCGACTTCATCGCACTACTCTGCCTTGACATTAAGATCTCTCAATTATCCTTGCGCCTTTAGAGCTTCCAATTCGAAATCCGCCAGTATCTTTACCTTTAGCAGTTGCAGAAGCTGGGGCCTTTGGAAGAGTTTCTGATACTCTCCACTTAATCTCAACTCCCTCCTCTTTGGGGAGAAAACTTGCGCCAGAAACCACCCTTGATAGCAAGTTATCATACTCTTCATCTTTGTCAGGTAACCCGTCTCTGATAGCTAGACGAATCTCCCCTGCCTCCTCTTCCCACCAGAGCCCTACACCTCGGATAAAAGATGATGGAATTTGATCTAAAGGGATTTGCAACTCTTCAGCGAACTTCCAAGTAGCTTCTTCTGTTAAGCCTGCAATCTTTTGTGTAATGTCCTGAACTGCCATGCCACGCTTCTCTAGTATTAAAGAGAAAGCGCGACCAAAAAAATTCCGAACCCCCACTTTCCTCTGCCAAAAGAAATAATCCGTGACGTGAGCATCAGAAGGCAATTCAGAGAGTTTTGCACGAAAGATCACGGGAAGTTTCATCTCTTCCCGAAAAAACATAGTAGCGGCACTTGAGAGATGAGAGATAAGCCTTGCCCTTCTTCTTAACCCCACACTCTCGGTTTTATCTAGAAGGAGCGAGATCTCATCTCCATGAATAAAGGCGTAATTCATCCTCATATCAAAAGCCATCAGCCTTCTCGCGGTGTTAGTCAGAGCCTCTACAATGCTTTTATGGTATGGGTATTCGGCATCCTTAAACTGCCCCCACTGCGGCCCTATCCTATGAGCATCCAACCTTACCACCAGCCTTAGTTCGGGTAAGATATGGCCATCGTTAACGTTCTCGTAACGGTCCAAAAGCCTTTGATATTCACTCAGTGTAAGAATAGCCATGAAGTACCTGGGAATATAAAGGGGTCTGACCCCTTTTTCCATCCCCTTATTTGATTAAGATTTAAGTACCCCTTAATATCAAGGTCTTGGAGGGTACCTACAGCGGTAGGTTCAATTTTTATCTCACTTAACAGAGAAAAGTAGCCTTAAATTCCAAAATTATTGGTGTTTAAGGCTGCTCTTCTCTGCGCTCTTCAAGGTCAGGGAATAAAGTGGGCGCGCGACGCCCTCCTCCCGTCCTGAACTTGAATCGAACTGAGTGAGAAGCAAAGCTGCTATCTGAGCTTTGCAGGTCTCGATCTCTTGGCAGCGCGACTGCCAGTGACGGTCTGAGAGTAGTTGGTAGTGATACACGAGTTGCGTCCCCCCAGTGGGACTCCCGAAGTCTGAAGGAAGCGACAGATTTCGGTATCCCCAGGACTCGTCGAGGGGACTTACGGATGGCACACCACCACACTCTCTCAGGCTCTACGCATGGGTAAGACATCAGTCTAACTCTAGCGCGGAGCTTTGGAACCCGGACACAATAGGTTCCACCGGTGGTTTGTCATTTGTAGGTCCCCTCCCTACCACTTCTCTAAAATTATAAAATAAATTTCCATAATCATCGATCGACAATAGAACTTGCAAAAGACTACTACTCGCATCGTAATTTTTCAAAACTAATCTTTTACTTCCACCGATGGAAGTTATTCGCTGAAAATAATTCGTGGCTGTCCCTAGATATTTGTCCTGTAA
>CAZYRE010000080.1:2579-10525 GCA_964650155.1 uncultured Bdellovibrionales bacterium | reverse complement strand
TATGTTTAAACCAAAATTAAAAATTTCTGACTTAGTTATAGAAAAGATCAAAGTCGCTTCCGAGATCTCTGGGTGCTCATCCGCAGAAGAGTTCGCAGAGAAAGTTTTACTAGCAGAAGCTAACAAAGTCATCGCTAGCACATCAAAGCGTCAGGCTTCTGATAAAGAAGTAGAGGACATCACCAATCAACTAAAGGGCCTTGGATATCTCGAGTAGAGACGGTGGAATTTTTTAACCGAACTGTTACCTGGGCATTTGATTTACTTCTAGCCCCGTTTAGTTTTCTGGCTCCGGTCTGGGGGCTTGTTATCCTTTCGACCGTTGCTGGAATTATAATGCTACTTGTTTACGGGAAAATCTCTAACCAGGCGGCAATTAAACGAGTGAAAAAGAGTATCGCTGCTGGAATATATGAGTCAGTACTCTTTAGAAACGATCTAAGAGTTTCGCTAAAGGCCCAAGCAGGAATGTTCTGGGGTGGGATGAAATACTTCGGCTTGGCAGTCCCTCCGATTATAATCTTGGCTATTCCTACATTGATTATCCTGGCACAACTAAATTTACGATATGGATATCGAGCTCTTAAGACTGGTGAGCAAACAATAGTTTCCGTTGAGGTTACAAATGACTCAGCACTATTTGAGGCCGAGCTACAAAATCCAGAAAATCTAAAAGCGACTCCACCCCTTAGAAACCTGGACGAAAGAACTGTTTCTTGGCGCATTAACGGCACACCAGCAGATTTGAATATCAAGGTTGGCAGTGGGATCCTAAGACAGCGTCTCTACTCTAATGAAACTGTTAATAAAATTCCTACCGAATCATATGCCTCACCATGGTGGCAGTTTTTTTATCCTGGTGGTAGTATCCCCACCGACTTAAAAGATGTGGTGAAGCGAGTTTCGGTCTCCTATCCAGAGCAGGATCTTCGTCTTTTCGGAATGAGCCTTCACTGGCTCGTTATCTTTGCCATTGTTTCAATTGGAGCAGGCTTAGTCGGCAGCAAGTATTTAGGCGTAGAGATATAAATGAAAAACAATCTTATATTTATAGTATTTGATAGCTGCCGCTTTGATACCTTTAATGCGGCTAAAAAACCAAACATCTTGCGACTCGGTGAGCCTAAGAAGTGCTACTCATACGCCACCTGGACTGTCCCATCTCATCACGTTTACATGATGGGAGTTTCCCCTCATTTTAGCCCTAAGGGTGTGTTTGCTTCCGAGGTTTACAAGAAGGATTTCTTTGCTTGGAGCGACAGACTTAACATTCCTGATATCTCGTTTAAGGGATTTGTTCCGCAATTATCTTTGCCAGGATTTTTGCAGAAGCATGGATACATAACCAATGCTCTAGTTTCGATGCCTGTCCTTAATCAAACCACTGCTCTAAACAACAACTTCGATCGTTATCAACTAATGAAGGCGCACAACGATTTTGACGCCATTATCGATCAGTTAATTTTTGATGAAGATAAACCTTCATTCTATCTCTTAAATATCGGCGAGACTCATTATCCATACACGCTCCCGGGAGAGAGCGGTGATCATTTGCCAAGAATCTCAGGTGTGCACGGAGTATTTAAACACCTTGATGACAACATGACTGATGGTGCTAACGGCAAAGAGCTTAAGACATCAGATGATTTTTTCCATATGGATCAGATGCTTCAATTAAAAGAGAAGCAGCAATCAAACGTAGAATACTTGGATCGTTTATTTGAAAAGCTTTACGAAAAGGTCCCGCGCAACACTCATATAATCGTTACCGCCGACCACGGCGAGTGCTTTGGAGAAGACGGCTACTTTGGCCATGGCCCGATTATTCACGACAAAGTTTTTGAAGTTTTCCACGTCGAAGGGCGGATTAAATAAAATTACTCACAATCTGAAGTAGCCTGACCAACACGACCTGAAAGATAAGAGCGACAATCGGAAGATAGTTGTGGGCGAATATCTTTATCTACCTCTGTAAAATCGTACGGATGATTCCAGGGAGAATAAAATGTTCTATCAGGGAGCTCAGGAAGGCCTAGCTGAAATAACTCGTTTAAAACCAAACGGAACGAATTAACTGGGGTTATATCCGAACGTAGGCCTGCCTCACTTGGCCAAGCAGCACCCATTCTATAAGCGTTCAGAATGGAGGTCCTCTCCCACAAGTTTGTTTTATTCATCTCCTTCCAATTCAACTCTACTCCAGGGCCATGATCGCCCTGCAGGATGATAATCGCAAAGGGATCTCGCTTGGCAATTTTTGCAACTGTATCCACGATCCTGTCCATTAGGTGAGTTACCTGGCCACCGTAGTCAGCTATGTATTCACGCTTTGTGCCTTTAAAATGACTGCCGTCATCAAAAGCAAAACTCTTTTTTCTCCAGACATCTCGGCCCTTAGAATCAAACACAAAAGGTGGATGTGGTGCCATTATGTGAGCAAAAACAAACTTTGGAGAAACTTTTCTACCAAGGCGCGGCAATTCATCGAAAATAAAATTAAGTCGTCTTCTGTGTGCACTATACTGCCACTGAAATATGCCAAATTGTCGAAAAATATTTGGTAGCGGAGAAAGCTTCAAAATCAGATTATGAAACTCACTGGGCACCCACGATACTGCAATTCGGTGGTCTGTATTAATTAAATCTGTCCCTGAATACCCTGAAGAAAAAGAATAAGTAGTATAGCCACTAGATTTCAGAAATTTCATAACCTTACTATTTCGAACTAACTCCCGAAGGGCACTACGATCTTTTGATTTCTTTGGTACTGCAGAAACAACAGTGTCGAGATAATCCATATTGAGAGTAGAAGAGAGGGAAAGAAGGGTCTGTATATAATTTGTTCGACTGTTTTCAGCCACATAAAACCCAAGACTTTTTAAGGATTCATTAAAGTCTGTACTGTCGACACCATACATCGCTCTGAGCACGTCAAACCGACCAAACCCATCAAGTAAAATATAATATATATCCGGTTTGGTGCGTGCGGAACCTAGACCAGGACTAATTTCAGGACCTACTGCGACAATATTCTCATTAGAGTTAACTGCTTTGAAGCCGATGCTGCCAATACCAAGAACCAATAATGCAAAGGATCCAATACGAAGGAAAGAATACAACCAATCGATTTTTTTACTTGTATAACAACACCACAACGAAAAAAATATCAGCAGAGAAGAAACTCCCCACTGCGTAAGGCCAACCGCCGTAGACCTATAATCTACTAATCCAGATTTCAAAAACCCTTGTATGATTAATCTAAATGAAAAGAAAAATATTACCCAAATGCTTGCAATAATTGCCGCACGCTCACCATTATTCGTAAAAAGGGTAAGGAGCTTAGAAAACAATAGTGCTAAAATAACCGCGATAACTAACGGAAGCGGCACTTCCACCCAAGACATTCTGTCGTAATTTTCACTAAAAAGATAAATAATCGGATACGCTGCTAAACAGATCGGTGCAGCATTAATTTTTATAAATTTCTTTAGTCTGGTAACCAGGCCCTTCATGTCGACTCATTAAATACAAAGTTCGCGTAGTACCAGGAACCTCGCATTTTTCTTTAATTGAGAATTGCTCTCTAAACGCCTTTTCAAAACCACTCTGATCGTAATCGTGGAACACATCCTTCCTTGAGGCAAGCATTCTTTGTACCTGGCTGTCAGATTTAGGAACAAATTCGATAATCAAAAGAGGGGCACAATCGGCCATAAATTTGGCAATTTCACCCAGGGGCAAATTGTTACCTATGGCTAAATGATGAATAAGCGCTAAGGCCATTACAAGATCTGGAGTGCCGCGGTCCTGAACTCCCATTCTCTCTTTTCCAGCCCAGCCATAGCGAGGCGTTGGGTTAGTAAGGTCAAGAACTAAAGGAAGGATATTTTTGAACTCTCCTTTTGTGTGCAAAAGATAATTCTTCTCTACGGCTGCATAATCAACATCAAAGGAGATTACGTGAGCGGCTACCTTTGAGGCTATCTTACTGAACTCACCTGCGTTAGCTCCTAAATCCCAAACAGTTTGCGGTGTAACTTGAGAGAGTAACCGATCAACGATCTTTTCTTTTTCACTAAAAGAGTCCTTAGTATAATTTGTCTCTTTATAGTAATTGCCCCACTCAGTTCCTTCAGGCTGCCAAACTAAATTTTTAATTGTTAAGCGAAGGCTGTCGAGCAGGCCTAATAAAGCATTACGGCTCACAGATATGTGTTTTTTGGCTTTAAGGGCAGCATCTACCTTGTCTGCATATGCACTCTGAGCCTTTGCATGCGCATGTATATGGAGCAAAAGTCGAGGCGAGAGCTTAGTTTTCCAAGGAAGTAATTTTGATGCCAGATCTAGTGGCACACCATCTATATACAACTGAAATAACTTTCCTAGTCTGATATCGCTCTTGGACATTAAAGCTAATGGTGCCAAAAAATGTTGGCAAAACTGTCGATACGCTTGCCAAGGCTCGCCTTCCTCATAGATATCGAAAGAAAGAGTATCTATTAAAACCGGTGCGCCATTTACAAACTGAATATTATAAGCTGAAGCATCCTTTAGGATCATTCCGTTACTTAATGCATGCTCCGCAATTTTTAGCGTAGCAAGAGCAGCGTCCCTCAATTGAGAAAATGACCATTCTTGGGGATAGGATATGAAGGAAACACGCTCTGGAATTATTGTTTTATAAACTTCCGGAGAAGCAGAGATAGGTAACTCTACGTGTGGGATTAAGAGGGACAAACTAACCAAGCTAGCGTAAAGGCCAGAGGAAATGAGCTTATCAAATTGATCTTTATATGAATGATGAACTTCGCGACGAATCTCACCATTTGTGATTATGATTCGTCCGCTAGGATCTCTGAAGGAGCCAGTTAAAGGTTCACTTACTGTTTGAGTCGTCATCTCGATTTTTGTTACGTCCAGTCAAAAAATCTTTAAATCTACGCCAGTACATCTTTAGGGTGAAGGCCGCGCCTAAAACGGCAGCGATTAGTGCTTGTATTATTACACTTCCAGTTCCTGGATCGAGATACGCATTCGCGATGTTAGGTAGAAGAAATACAAGAAGGCAAATTACGATGGTCATGTAATAACTTATCAATTGAAAGATGCCAAACATCACCACAGTACGGCATTAAGATCAACTAAGAGATTAGTGCTATATATATCCAAGTGATTTCAACTGCTCAACCTCTTCTGGGGTATGAGTTTTAATCTGCTTTTTACCATTTGGGATCTCAAAGTCACTCTGATATTTTGCCTGATATTCCCTAACCAACTTGCTCATGTTGCTCAGTCGTTCTGTTTCTATCGTATTTAAATTTTTCTGTTCTTTAGGATCAGAAGAAAGATTGAATAATTCTAAAGAGCTATCTGTCTTGTCCAATACAACCTTAAAGTTATCTTGAATGAGTCCAATTTTATAAGCTTTGATTGCGCTCGAGCGAAAGTCAACTTCACTGTAAATATCTCGCCCTCCTTGTCCAACACCTGCGGTAAGCGCTGCTCGCAAACTAACACCTTGGAGTTTGCTGTCGCCCTTGAATGAAAATAAATCTAGGAGAGTAGGCAACAGATCCATCGTAGAAACAGGCTCTTTTATTTTTTGTGGTTTACTTTGACCAGGAATCTTAACAATCAGTGGAACATGAATAAGTTCGTCATACAGAGTCCGACTATGTCCTATAGCCCCATGGTCTAAAAACTCCTCTCCGTGATCTGCGGTTAGAACTACGATTGTGTCATCTGCGATTTCTAGTTCATCAAGAGTACTCAATAACCGTCCAATATTGCGATCTGTAAATCCTATCTCTTCATCATACAGCCCCTTTAAAAAGCGAATATCATCAGGTGTCATTTCAGGAATTTTGTTTCTCAATTCCCGAATATCCATGCCGCTTTTAAGGGGTCCATTATACCATGAGGTGCGATCAAAATCCGGATGTTGGTGGTAATTATTGTGAGGATCGAAGTAATGAACAAACAGAAGGAATGGATTTTTTTGATCTCTATTCTGATTTTTCATCCACTGAATAGCCATATTTGTAACCTTTTCAGAGGAGACTACATTATGGACATTACCTTTGAACGGAATTGTTTCGTAAGAATCGAATCCCTGGGCATAACCTAGTTCAGGACTAATTAAAGTATGCGTGACAAATCCTGCGGTAGAAAAATTATTCTCTTTGAAATATTCGGCTAATGTTTTCTCCTCGCTGCCAAGGATATCATCAATTGATAGCACTCCATGAGTCGATGGCATTACCCCAGTAAAGATTGAAGCTACCGCTGGTTTTGTCCAAGGAGCAGGTGAGTACGCTCTTTCGAAAAGAACAGACCCTGAGGCTAGTTTATCAATGTTTGGTGATGGAGAATTAGTCGCACCATATGCCCCAAGATGCCTGGCTGCCAAAGTGTCAACGAGTACAAAAACAACATTCTTAACCTCTGATTCAGTGCTTTTCGTGCAGCCAAAGAGTAAACAGGTAGAGAAAAGAAATATAGTTACGAAAATAATCGCTGATTTTACTTGGCTAGAATCTAGGTGCATGTTCGATTGCCCACATCTGAAATTTTCAATACTGTAGCCAATATATGAAAGGGCGACAACAACTCTACATTTCGGCATTTTTATTGATTGCTGTAAGCATTGTCATCTTGTCATTAAGGAAGAACAATCTACCTCTAGGAAAAATCGATCGAGTAATATTTATAACCATAGATACCCTTCGAGCTGATCATGTCGGAGCTTATGGATACCCTAGGAA
Organism: uncultured Bdellovibrionales bacterium; assembly: GCA_964650155.1. Classification (GTDB taxonomy): domain Bacteria; phylum Bdellovibrionota_C; class UBA2361; order UBA2361; family J135; genus JAWXBT01. The sequence continues at coordinate 3,761 of CAZYRE010000080.1, read as the reverse complement.
GGTAACTCCATTTATAGATGAGTTAGCTAGTAAAGGAGTGGTTTTTAAAAACACATTCTCGGCAGCTCCTCACACCGCACCTTCACATACCACAATGTTTACCTCGCTTTACCCTTTTGAGCATAACGTCTTAAGGAATCATGAAGTATTAGACCCGACTGTATTTTCACTTAACTCCGCTGCTCAATCCGTTAACATGGAGGTTGCTGCTTTTACCTCTGTAAAATTTCTAGAGGGAAAAGTTGGGATGCCTTTTGAAAATGGTGTATCTAATAAATTAGATAAAAAATTTAAAAAAAATTGGTACCGATCGGCTACTAACGTTGTTGATAACGCTCTGGCCTGGGTCTCTGAACGTCAACCTTCTGACAAATTTTTAGTTTGGTTACATTTTTACGATGTTCATCAATGGGCTGGCCGTAAAAATATGCCCGCAAAGTATAGAGAAATAGTAGATGGTCTCCCTCAAGCAGAGCACCTAGAATTTCTAAAGAAGCATCACAATACCCCTGTCTCTTTCTTTGGATCCGAAGAGAAAACATTAGCTGCAATCAATGGCTATGATGCCAGGCTTTTATACGTAGATACTGAGCTGAGGCGCTTATCCGAAACTCTGGCTTCTGAAGGTAAGAACGAAAACACTCTCTGGGTAATCTTATCAGATCATGGGGAAGGACTAGGGAATCATAATTATGAGGGTCATGGTCAGTTTCTTTACCAGGAGCAACTACATATCCCTCTCATATTTGCTTTCTCAGATAAAAGATTATCCACACGCAAAGATGAGCATTTAGTGCGCACAGTGGATCTTCTTCCAACGTTATATGAAGCAATTGGCGCTTCGGCGAATGAGGCCTCAAAGAGATGGCGAGGCTCCTCTTTGGTCCCACTGCTTCTCGGTCAAGAATCATCGTTTCATCAAAATACACACTCTTTTGCTGAACGTAGACCAAAAGATGAAATCTCATTTAGAAAAACCTGGGAAGACGGTGAGGTTTACTCACTGCACAATCTAAAAGTTAAGGTCGTTGAGCACTCAAATGGAATTGATGAATTTTATGATTTAGAAAAGGATCCCTTTGAGGAATCAAATCAGAGTGGAAAGAATAATCCGGTAGAAGCGCGGCTGCGGAATTCACTGGGGGAACTATTCGATCCCTCAAAACGCCAAAGCTCTAAAGA
>CAZYRE010000080.1:0-2479 GCA_964650155.1 uncultured Bdellovibrionales bacterium | reverse complement strand
GAGAATCCTAAGTTTCTGTTAAGACCAAAGCGAAGATTGTCACCATCAAGGCGATACACAGGTCGCTTCTCGGCGAAAAATTTATCTTCAAGTGCTTTGGCTACGGTTGATTTACCAGAACCACTAAGTCCCGTGCACCATATGGTCACAGCTTTGAATCCAAAAGCAGATTCTCGGCTTGTTCTAGTTATAGAGCCTTCTTCTTTATGAATTTCTTTCGAACGAACCTGATCTGACTTAGTATTTGTTTGTGGTTCGTGGAAAAGTTCTTGTGGTTGTCTATCAATTATCATTCCCCCAGCAACGGTAAGGAAGCTCTCATCATCAACAAGAATAAAGTTTCCAGTGGTTCTGTTTTTATTGTAGGGGTCAAAGAATATTGGTGTCTTTGTGGAAATTGTTACTCGACCTATCTCATTTAAATTTAAAGGCCGACCTTCTTCTCGACTTAAGGTGTTTACATCTATTCGATACTTAATCGAATCAACAAAGCACTTAGTCTCTCGAGAGGTATGCATCAAAATATAAGATTTGCTTGCATTCATGGGCGTCTCTGACATCCACACAAGCATGGCCTGAATCTCTTGCTTTACCTGCGGAGCATTCTCAGGGCGGACCAGCATGTCCCCGCGAGAGATATCTATTTCATCTTCAAGTGAGATTGCTACAGATTGAGGTGCACCGGCTTCTTTGAGAGTTCTCTTGGCTGGATCAGACGCCAAATAATCAATCGTCTTAACTTTTGAGCGTCGCTGAGAAGGAAGAACCAAAATCTCTTCACCTACTCTAATGCTACCGGATCTAATTTGTCCGGCATACCCACGATAGTTTTGATCAGGACGAATTACGTACTGAACGGGGAATCTAAAATCTACCTGATTGTAATCACCAGCTACGTAAACATTCTCCAGGTACTCCATGATTGTTTCACCGTTATACCACGGCATTTTGGAGCTTCCGCTTACGATATTATCCCCTCTAAGCGCGGATACGGGAATAAATCTGATATCTTTAATTCCGAGCCTTGAGGCAAAACTTGAATACTCTTCACGTATCGAATCAAAAACCTTTTCGGAATAATCCATCAAGTCCATCTTGTTTACTGCGACAAGAAGGCGAGGAACCCCAAGTAACGAAGCGATAAAGGAGTGTCTTTTTGTTTGTGTAAGAACTCCTTTTCGAGCGTCCATCAAAATAATTGTTAGATCGGCAGTTGAAGCGCCAGTGGCCATGTTTCTAGTGTACTGTTCATGTCCAGGAGTATCAGCCAGGATAAATCTTCTTTTTGGCGTAGAGAAATATCTATAAGCAACATCTATTGTGATGCCTTGCTCCTGCTCAGCTTTGAGACCGTCAGTGAAAAGAGAGAAGTCGATCTCCTCCTCACCTTTCTTCTGTGCCTTTTTCTCTAAGGCCGCGATATGATCGTCATAAACATTTTTAGAATCATGAAGGAGTCGTCCTATCAATGTTGATTTTCCATCATCAACACTTCCGGCAGTAGAAAAGCGCAGTAGGGTGCTCCGTTCATTTTGAGCTAAGATCTCACGCACCTCAGAATCGGATAACTTAGCCGTAGATACCGAAGCGGCATCTGGTTTTCTATCTGGAACTATGGATAATTTTTTATGGGCCATTAGAAATACCCCTCTCTCTTCTTTGTCTCCATGGAGCCCTCAGAATCGTGATCTATAACTCTAGTGGCTCTCTCGGAGGTTCGAGCTACCATCATTTCCCCTACTATTGCTTCAAGGGTAGTGGCTTCGGATCTAATGGCGCCCGTACACGGAGTGCAGCCAAGGCTTCTAAATCTGCACATAACTTCTTCCGGGGTTTCACCAGGCAATACTTTAGCTGCTTCATCAACTGGAATTAAATTATCACCACGCACAACAACACGACGCTTCTTAGCAAAGTAAAGTGGGACGATTGGAATCTCTTCTCGTAAGATATAGTGCCAGATATCCAGCTCAGTCCAATTAGAAAGTGGAAACACTCTTATTGATTCACCCTTTCGAATCTTGCCGTTGTACTGGCTCCAGAGCTCGGGGCGTTGATTCTTAGGATCCCACTGACCAAACTTATCTCTAAAGGAAAAGACTCTCTCTTTGGCTCGAGACTTTTCTTCGTCCCTTCGTGCACCGCCTATCGCTGCATCAAACTCATATTTTTTAAGACCATCAAGTAAGGCTTGTGTCTTTAAGTATCCACAACACCGTTGTGTTCCTAGATCATAAGGATTTGCACCTTTAGAGATGGCATCCTCGTTTTTATAAATTAAAAGATTGGCACCGATCTCTTTAGTGAATTTATCCCGAAACTCGTACATCTCTTTAAACTTGAATCCAGTATCGATGTGCATTAAAGGGAAGGGGATTTTACCCGGATAAAAAGCTTTCTGGGCTAATCGCACTAAGCATGAGGAATCTTTACCCACGGAGTAAAGCATGACGGGTTTTTCAAACTGCGCAGCTACTTC
>CAZYRE010000079.1:0-10635 GCA_964650155.1 uncultured Bdellovibrionales bacterium | reverse complement strand
CAATTATTACAGGAGGCATTTTTGCGGTTTAGCGTTTCAAAGAATTCTTGGCAGCTAACTGGTCGCATTGAACCACCAAAGTTTAGGGAGAATATCTGCTCGCACGGGGCACAGGTATTACCAACATGAACGGCATGACAATGCTTGTAAAGATTATAGGGACCCTCAGGGAAAAGCTCTGAATCTATATAGCAAACTCGAAATTTCTTCTCTAAACAGCCTGGATCGCAAAGCTTTGTTAACTTACTGCACCTTGCTTCTATCTCAGCCTTGCTCTCAAGTGGAGCTTTCTGACAACCCAAAAATAAAATTAAAGATACAAAATATGCTAATGAAGAGATTCTATGATTCATGCTGATGCCACTCGAGCAAAGATTCAGTCCCGTTACAAGCAATGGTGAGATTGCCAAACTTATCTGAATCAGCAGTTATTTTACCCATTACTGCACGATAAGCGGCACAGAACTCCTCCTGATCTTTTTGAGAATCCCAATTTATCTTCCAAATAGCCGTCTGTACTCCCTTGGAATCTTCTAAGATTACAACTCTATCACCTCCCCAACCTTTGGCCGCATTAACTACCTTTGATTTATCAGCTTCATGTGTGGCTAGTAGGGCTGAGATCGCAAATTCACCCAAAGTATCTTCGAATTTTACTGTTCGAGGATCGTCATCAGATTTTACTGAAACTTTTTTGAAATCAGGAGAGGTACTTCCGTATTTTTCAGGATGCAAAATCTCCTCTGTGGATCTTGGAGGGGACAGAAAAGCCTTATCAATCTCTTTGTACCCACCCTTTTTTAAAAGCTCGTGCGCAAACCTAAGGCCGCTCGTGTAAGGAAACATCAACATTAATTTTAAACTTTCAGGAACTGACTTAAGGCTTGGCATTAAAGCACTGCCAGCAACGTTCTGAAACATTATGCTGCCGACATCCCCTCTTTTGGATAGTGGCGGCTGACCAATCATTGCACTCGTATAATCCATCATTACGGCGGTGGCATCTCCCTCAACAAGCGCAGACCTTGCCAAAAGCTCATCACTAGAAAATATTTTCTGATCGGTGAAAGCTACCAAATCATAGTATTGATCTTGAAGAGCATGGGTAAGCTCATGCACTGCAATAGTGACTTGCAGAACGGCTGGCATCCAAGCAGCCATGACAAAATGATCTTTAACTGGATCATAGTAGCCACCTAGTTGATCCAAATATAATTTTACTAAACCCTCTTCGTAATTAAACGTCTGGGGAAGAAAACCAAAAGCTCGATAAACTAAAGACTCTGCTCTAAGCCTCTCTTTCGGAATCTTGGTATCGATAGTCTTAATTAAATAATCCTTAACCTCAGCCTTATCTTGCAGAAGACACGGTGTCTTCTTTTTAATGGCAAGCCCTCTAATTGAGCTGGAATCCTCCAGGGCTTCATTTGAAATAGTACAGGGACTCTCTTCGGCCAAAACAAATTGAGTAAAGAGGATGACGGAGAAGACAGAGAGTGATAGTGCTTTAAGCATAGTAACTCCAGGGTACAAAGGCTGCACAGCGACCGCAATAACAGTATGACTGAAACATCACATATTTCTAGACATAAGATTCATATTGTTCAGGAGCTCACCGCTTTAGTGGCTCTATTTATAGTTTTGTGTCTTTTTCGATCAAGAGTTTTTGATTCTTTCAGCACCCACTTTATAGGTGGAGCCGAATATGACTCTGGATTATATCTCTGGCTCGTTCGAACAAACCTACAAAATCTTAACGAATGGCTCCGTTATATTATTAATGATCCATTCTCCTATTTACTAATTGATCGTGAGGGCTCTCCACCATTTGAATTCTGGTTTAATACCCGTGCATTTTATCCATACGGAATGACCTTGGCATGGAGTGACAACTTCTTACTCCCCTCCTTAGCCATTGGTGGATTAATGAAAGCTGGTCTCGCCTTTGCTTCCTCATGGAACACAATAATTCTTCTGGCCTCACTTCTTAATGGATATGCCACCTACCATTTAGTTGTAAGACTGACAGGCAACTACTTAGCTTCACTTTTAGCTGGTATAGCCTTTATGACCTGGCCGTGGTTTGGAGAGCATTCAGGACATCCGCAACTTCAATTTGCATTTTTCTTGCCACTTACAATTTCAGCAACATTTAGATTCGTTAATCTATGTAAACTACATTCGGCACTTCTTCTTTTGTTAATCGTGCTGTGTGCACTTCTAACCTCGGTTTATTATGCTGTATTTTGTGGGTTAATTTGTGGTCTCCTATTAATAGTTATTCTGATCCTCTCTCCAAAAACCATTACACCTAAGCACTTAAAATTCAGTGTCTTTGCGATTCTTATTGCCGTTCCATTTTATTACCCCTTTACTTATCCATATCTTGAGGTTGCAAAAGCTTTTGGGGAAAGACGTCTTTATGAACCGTATGCATTCTCGGCGACAGGTCTCTCTTACCTTTCAGCGCCTATTTATTCATGGTTATACGGTGGTGTTACCTCACACTTAAGTAACGGTGAAGGACACCTTTTTCCTGGAGTGGCACTCCTTATAATTGGCGGCTGCTCTATTTTGTTCCCAGGAAAATTTGTAAAGCCTACAAAAATATCCGTGGCCTTACTTGTTTCTGTTATCGCAACACTTATAGCTGCAACTTACACATCATCAGCTTCAACTATTACTGGAAGTTGGATCCATTACTTGGCGGCACTACTAGCCTGGGGAACTCTTATTCTCACCTTTCTATATCTGCGCGAAAACAGATCAAGTACCGTTCATATAAAAATAATCGTCATCGCCTTCACAATTTTCTTTCTAATTATATCTCTCGGACCTCTTGGAAATATCGCGAAAGATGAGCCAACTTTAGGCCCATTTGCAGCTCTTTTTTTATATACCCCTGGATTAGGCGCGATAAGAGCAATCGCTCGCGCAGGAGTAGTTGTAACATTAGGATTATCGATACTTCTCGCTCTTACATTCAATAAGTTTCCCAAAACGAATCACCGCATAGCTGGATTAAAATTACTACTGATCGTGTTCATCTTGGCAGAGAATTTTAATGTGATCTTCCCACTGGAGATGGAGCCTAAACGCCCGGAAATATTCACCCTCCTTGATGAGATCTCAGGAAAAGATGACGTAGTTTTTGTATTCCCTTATTTTTCAGAGTTACGGAAAAAAGATTTTCAAATTGAAAAGTGGTCTCAGTTCGCACGATTAAACGTTAATTACATGAACTGGCTTTCGTTCTCTCCAGTCAAATTAGTAAACGGCTACAGTGGTCAGCTAACTTGGTTTATGCGAGAGTTCCCCAGGAAAATTGTTAATTTTCCAGACGAGAGATCCATAACAGCCCTATCTTATATTACGAACCTTAAATACATCGTTGTCATTCCAAGATTAATTGCAAATTTCAACATCGATGATTTTAGAAGCAAGCTTCAGACATTAAAAGGAGAATTAGTGGTAAGAGCAGAGGATCCTGAGGGCAACCTCCTGCTCTCTCTTGAGCACACATCTGAAATAAAAGAGGGCTCGCTAATTCTGGCTCCTCCAGACAGAGGATTAAAAAGCAAATTACTTTTAAATGTGCGTGGGTCACTTGTACCTGGCGCCAGTCCAAGCAAATTAAATTTAGTCGATGCCGAAACTAGTGCCCTCCTAAATTCCATTGAGGTGCCTCATGATGGTGAGTTTAAAGAGGTTCAACTAACCCCACCTTCAGTGAACGAGCATGTCCGGGCTAGACAATTTAAGCTTATAAAAGAAACGCCCACCGGGAATGAGAGCGATTCTGCTGAGCGTTTAAGAATTTTTGTAAGAAATCCAACATTTGAAGTATACTAGCAGCCCGCTCAATGAGTGAAGAGACGCCTCGCATAAGTTACCTTGCCCTAATAGCGGCCATCCTATTTGGCCTCTGGCTTCGCATGCCTTTTATAGGAAAGGATCTGCCGTATTTTTATAACGAAGATGAAGCTCACCACTTTAACAGATTAGTTAATATGGTTAAGAGCGGGGATTTCAATCCTCACTATTTCAACAAACCATCTTTTCATTTCTATACCCGAATACCACCTCTAGTTGGTTCATTCTTCTACGGTGTTTCAAAGGGTCAAATTCGTACGATCGAAGAGATTAAAACCGGCGACCCATTTGGACTGAATGGATACTCGATGTCCGCTTCGCATCCTTTTATTGTTAAGGGAAATAGAGCTTTTAGCGTGGCTTTATCTTTACTCACGATATTGTTCTCTTTCTTGGCCACAAGATTAATCTTTGGAGGTCCACTAGCACCACCGATTGCAGCATGGCTAGTGGCTGTATCTCCAGGATTTGTATCTGAATCTGCAACCATCGGTGTCGATCCTGTAGTTGTATTTCTAGCTATATCTTCTTTAGCATTGACTCTGCGAATTGAATTTTCAAAATCTATTTGGACGATTATCATTGCCGGATTAGTTACAGGACTAACTATCTCTACAAAATACAATGCCTGGCCAATTTTTATTCTGCCGCTTTTAGGATGTTGGGCATTTAAACGATATGAAATCGATGCTTTGATTATTGCAGCAATTACTCCGATTGTTGGCTTCTGCTTAGGAAGTCCGTTTATCTTTGCCGAATTTCCACTCTTTTTAAATCACGCCGCTTTTGAAGTCTGGCACTATAAAATCGCAGGTCACATAGGCAATGAAGCTACTCCTGGGTGGGATCAACTAATCCACTACGGATCTTGGTTGGGTAATAACAGTATCGGCTGGCCACTACTATTTATTTCTCTACTGGGTTCTGCTGCCGGACTAATCAAACGTAACCGTAAGCTTATCTTAGTCTCCCTGTTTCCACTTTTATATTTTGCTTACATGATCTCTCAAAAAGCTAACTTTACCAGAAACATGTTGGTATTAATTCCTTTCCTTGCGGTGCTTGGTGCAGGATTCTTTTACTCCGCAAGTCTCCTCATAAAGCATAACATTAGACGACTTGCTCTCTTGGTAGTGACCCCTCTCCTTCTCCTTTTTCCAACTATGCAGGCAATTTCGGTCTCTACCTCTGCCAGAGAGTTAACTCCCGAAACCCGCACAGCTGTAATGGAAGAGATACTCAAAGCTCTTCCCTCCCTCTCTGATACAGCACTCTCAGGCAATCTAAACTTTGAACCACAAGCCTATGGTCTTCCAGGTGTCTCACGAATCGATGAAACAAAATTGCGCGTAGCAGAACTTTACTTAAAGGGCTTTGACAGAATAATCGTCGGCTCAAAGTTTACTCCTTCTGATGAGGAGCTAAAACTTCTTCATCTAGAACGATTTTTCCCTGGCGACACAGAAAACTTACGCGTTGTCAAAAATCCAGAGATTAAAGTTTTCCGTTTCTCTGACTCAATCCTGGATGATATTGCTCTTTTAGGAGAGATTCCAAAACCAATATGTAATGACACCGAAGATTACTGTTGGATCTCTACGAGAATTGCTCATATCGATGTAGATCTCAGTAGTGTCACCGCCTCCGACAACGTGGCTCATCTTCAAATAAAGCTACAAACTCCCTGGCCGGGACAATCGGTCACTTTTGGCATAGCTGATTGGGCCCAAACAATTGATTCTTTTGACAACAAAATTGGAACCTGGGTAGATGTTGATCTTGCTGTTCCTTTGGATAGACTTACTTTGGTATCTGCTCTACGCGTAATGGTTTCGCAAATACATTCACCAAAGACTCAAAAAGTCAGCGAAGATCCTAGAAGACTGGGAGTTGCCATTAAGGGCAACGGCCTAATTATGAGGTAACTATGATAATTGTAACTGGCGGTGCAGGATTTATAGGCAGCGCATTTATAGCAAAATTAAACCAAGAAGGTGTTCGCGATATAATCGTCGTTGATTCTCTCGGTGAAGGTGAAAAGTGGCGGAACCTAAACGGTAAAAGATTTTTTGATTATTATCACAAATCAAGATTTCTAAATATCATAGAGGAAGACTCTCTGGACATGGAGATCTCCGCAGTCGTTCATCTTGGTGCCTGTTCAAGCACTACCGCAACTGATGGCGAATACATAATGTCTAACAATTATCGTTACACAAAAGTGTTAGCTGACTGGGCCTTAGAAAAGGGAGCTAGGTTTATATACGCAAGTAGTGCTGCCACTTATGGCAACGGCACAATGGGATACTCAGATGAAGAATCAACTATTGCGGCTCTTCGACCCCTAAATTTATACGGATTTTCTAAGCACTCTTTTGATCTTTGCGCGGTAGAAACCGGAGCAATCTCCTCCATGGTTGGTCTAAAATTTTTCAATGTTTATGGTCCGAATGAGTATCACAAAGGAGAGCAAGCTAGCGTAGTGTTCAAAGGACACGAGGCCATTAAAAAATCCGGTACACTGAACCTCTTCCGTTCTCACAATCCAAAGTACAAAGATGGCGAATTCTATCGTGACTTTGTTTACGTAAAAGACTGCGTTGATGTGATGTGGTGGCTGCTAGAAACTCCAAGTGTTACTGGTCTATTTAATCTTGGAACAGGCAAAGCTGAATCTTGGAATACTCTTGCTGATGCGCTCTTTAAAGCGATGAAGCTTCCGTCTCAGATTAAATATGTGGATATGCCCGAAGCATTACGTTCTCAGTATCAATATCATACTGAGGCCACAATGAATAAGCTTGTTAAGGCAGGCTGGAAAACTCCTTTTCGAACCCTCGCTGCGGGAGTTTCTGATTATGTCGAAAACTATTTAGCTACCACTAACAGATATTGGTAGTTATCTTCTAAGCTCTTCGTCTATTTCATCTTCCCACTCAGTCTTTGGAGGAACGGAAGCCTTCGTCTTAAGAGAAGACTCTTCGGTGATTCTTCTTAACCAGAAAAAATAAATTATAAAGCCAAAAACTAGAAACAAAGCTGGAGCAAACCAAGCTACCAATCCAAAACCTGAAGTCGGAGGAGCCGCGTGCACGCCGGATCCAAATACATTCTCTAGATAATCTTCAAGCTCTGCTTCTGAAGCACCCTCTGAAATTTTTACCCTGAGCTTCTCTTTTAGTTCACTTGCGGCAGTGCTTGGACAATCAGAAAGTAACTTTCCAGGACAATATGGACTCATTGTATTACCAAAAACATTCTGAGCCATTTTTGTTTGCTCGGGAGTCAGGTCGATTGCAAATCCATTAAGATTTATAAAGAGAACAGTAAGCAAACTTAAAAAATATTTCATTTAGTAACTCCATATTCAGCTAGATATGCTTCCATGCGTCCTCTTATGGCAGCATCTAACCTAAACCCACTTTCATTTGCCGAAGACAAATGCTCAATAATGTTATGTGCGGTAACAATAGGAAACACCTTTAAACCCAAAGATTGCTCTGTTTCCTGAACAGCAGAAAGATTACCCGTACCTCGCTCACAGCGATCGACAGCTATTACTACACCTAGAACATCCTTTACTCCAAAAGAAGATAGTAGCGGTATGACTTCCCGCATGGTGGTACCAGCAGTAATAACATCTTCAACAATAATGACCCTACTATGATCCCCTAACTTTGCGCCTACTAGCATTCCACCATCGCCATGTTCTTTTGCTTCTTTGCGATTGAAAGAGAATGAAATATTTATGTCGTGATTCCTAAACAGCGCTTCTGTTGTAGTTACGGCTAAAGAAATTCCTTTATACGCTGGACCAAAGATAACATTCGTCGAAGAGAGACCGGAGGCAACTATATGAGCTGCATAGAATGTGCCCAACTCAGAAATTGAAGCCCCAGTATTAAAGTTCCCCATGTTCACAAAGTATGGGGTCTTACGTCCGGACTTTGTAACAAAGTCTCCAAAAGTTAACGCTCCAGATTTAACAAGGAAATTTATAAATCTTCGCTGATGTTCGTGCATGATTCCTCTCAACTTAAGTAGCTGAAATTACACTTTATTGATTACCAATTGCGACTCAAGAGTACTTGATTTTTGTCCGATAATACTAGGGGAAACAGTAATTTACGGATAGCGGTGTGAAAGAGAATATAGGGCTAGGTGCTCATGGCGCTCTCTTTGCTGGGCGTTATGAGATTGTCAAAACCCTTGGTGAAGGGGGTATGGGTCGAGTCTATCTCGCCAAAGATACCCTTTTAGATGGATATCTCCTTGCTCTGAAGACTTTAAGGCCAGACCTTTGTAAAAACGAAGAGGGTCTAAAAAGATTTTTTCAAGAAGTTCAGCTTAATCGCAAAGTAAACCACCCAAATGTTGTGCGAATTTTCGACGTTGGTCGTGATGAAGAGACTGTGTACTTCACAATGGAATACGTCGAGGGAATATCTCTAAAAGATAAAATAGCCCGCGGTCCTATGCAATTCGAAGAGGTCAAAAGGATAATGCGGGATATCTGCTCTGGCCTGGCAGCGATACATGCTGCCGGTATTGTTCATCGAGATCTTAAGCCCGGTAACGTAATGCTTGAAGCTGGCGGTAACGCTAAGATTGCTGATTTTGGAATAGCCACTACCGCGACATCGGACATAACCGCACACAACGAACTTCTTGGCTGTGCTCACTATATTGCACCTGAAATTTGGAAAGGCAAAGATGCTACTTCAAAAACAGATTTATACTCCGTAGGAGTTATACTTTACGAAATGATTACTGGGAAAACTCCTTTCAATGAAGGATCCCCAACAGATTTATTGAGACAGCATCTCTGCTCACCAGTTCCAGAAATTAAAAATGAGTCCATACCTTCATATCTTAAAAGAATATGCCTTAATCTACTTTCTAAAAACGAGTCTGATAGACCAGCACATGCTCTAGAAGTTGTCCAAAAATTAGCTGGTACTTCAACGTCAATTTCAGTTTCTTCTGATGATTTTGTAAGACCAACTGTTGTCACTGGATTGCCGACTCAGCAACAAATGCCAGCAGTTACAAAACTACCTGACTATTCAATTTTAAAACGAAAAACAAATCCAGATACGTATCGCTCTTCTAATTGGAAACTTCGCTCCGCTGCTGGAGATTGGTCATCCAATAGCAAATCTTCCTCAATGGAGAATCATTCAACTATAGGAGGACATGCAGCTGGATTTAGTTTACCTTGGATCGTTCGAGCTTTTATTTCACTCGCACTAGTCGCAACTATTGCTACTATCACGGAGAAATTTCTACTTCCCTGGAGTAAGCTCGTTCAGCTTAGTCTAACCGGATCTACGAGTATCAATTTTGTCCTTACCATGGCTATGTGTGCAGTGGGAATATCACTGCTGTTTTCGACACCGGCTGCAATAGTTGCCGCTTTAAAGCCGAACTACATGCAGGAAAAGAAAGTACTAATCATGTGGGGTGAGTTTACTTGTATTCTTCTTGGAATTCTTACTTCGCTTCTCTGTTGGGAATTATTTAGGGGGGGAGGAGATATAATTAAAACTTTAACCAGTAACCCGACACAACTCTATAGCAGTTTTCGTCGAGCCGCAGAAATGCTTCTGTATGTTGGATTATTTATCCCTAAATTTGTCTTAAAAGATCAAGCAATCCTGTACTACACGTGTATAGGTTTCTACGCCCTGGGCGTATTTGCGATTTTCCAATCACACCATACTGGCCGAAACATAATTTTTTGGAGTTGCCTTTTGTTACTGCCATTAGTTTTGGCAGCAGAATACTACATTCCTATCTACGCGACAGAATCAGTCTATGAGTGGACAGTTACAAATGTTTCGTTTCAGGTGGGTGAATATAATTTTTCAATGAGTCAATTCGCTCTTGGTTGTGGAATAGCGAATTGGACAATTATATTATTCCTCGTACAATTCATCAGAAAGATTTTGGGATTTGAAGTCAGGTAATACATTTCGAGAGACGGCAATAATTTAACTACCTGATAATTAGAGTACTTACGCACATCTAAATTTACAACCACTAAGAGCTATCCCCATCTGCACCTATGATACCGCAGGGAAAGGGCAAGGACCCGCTGAATCCAATGACAAGCAACCTTTGCAGGAGCAAGTTACTGGAGTCCAGACGGGTCCTTACCACACCGCGAACCACCACCGAGGAGGGGGTGTTTTAATGGCGCCCTATCCGCTACTACAGAATAGTCGGCGAACCGACCACGGGAGGAAAGCATTCACGAAAAGGGCGCCATTCCTACCGTTATTATTACGGAACGAATGGCGCCCTTCTCAGAATAAAAATATGCTGCAAACCTTATATGCCGTCTCTCGATGCACTAGTCATATGACAGGTCCACCAAGAGACTTTGGAATCTTCTACCGTACAATTTGTTACTTAGATTTAATTTGTAAAGCGTCTCAAATATAAATCAGTTTGATTAGGATAGCTAACTATCACAAAGATCGCAACCTGTGCCCTATTTCTTTAATCTACGACGCTGCTTACGTGCTTCTTTAAGCCGTTCTCTTTCAGCATCTGGATCCTTAAGTGCCACCTCGATAGCATCGTCATCAGCAGACTCCGGTGAACCGGCATGAACAGCTGCCATCTTCTTCTCCTGCTCTGCTCGTCGATGTAATTCGGCCTCTTCTAGTTGCTTAACTTCCTCCTCGGAAAGAAGTCTTACTGCAAACAGTTTTCTTATGACATCTTCTTTGACTGTACGGATCATCCGCTGGAACA
>CAZYRE010000078.1:5932-10643 GCA_964650155.1 uncultured Bdellovibrionales bacterium | reverse complement strand
AGGTCTAATTTTTGGCCGTGAATTTGTATTTACATATGGCCCGTTGGGGATCTTAACAACTCGGATGCCGTTTCCAGGGATGAGCGTTTGGTACCTTCTAACAGACATATTTGTTTACGCTAATTTATTATTAATTTTTATCTATATTTTCTTTGAGAAAAGAAGTTGGGGTACTCCGTTTCTCCTCGTGCCAGTATTTTTGATCATGGGAACAGCCATGTACTACATGGAGTTACCTTGGTTATTGTATTTTTTCTCTTTATTCTGGACGTTTAGATTCGCTGATTCAGAAAAATATTCTTATCTCTCTTTGGGATTGGTTAGTTCCATTATCAATCTCTATGTAAAACTTAACACTGGATTAATTTCACTAGTAATTCTTTTTGGAGTCGCTACGGTTCTGTTAGTAAAGCGGGGCGAGGTTGGGAAATTATTCATAAGTTACCTGGCAATCATAGCTTTGCTTGGAATTAGTTCATTGCTTCTACCTGTATATTTAGAAGATTACGTAATTGCGTCTTGGCACATCGCTAACGGATACAATGATGCGATGTATTTGGATCAACCTGATAAGCTAAAGTATTTTCCTTGGGCAATTTATATTTTGGCAGCTTTTGGAGCAGCCTCATTAGCCTGCATTATTAAAATATTTAGCTCTATTAGATCTTTCATTCTTTGGGGAGCCATTTCTTTGTCCCTATTTATTTTATTTAAACAAGGATTTGTCAGGGCAGATGAGCACCTCTTTGCTTTTTTTGAATACGTACCACTTCTTTTTGGTATGTGGCTTTTACTTTCTGAGTCGAAGTTTGAAAGATATGTTTTGTCTATTTTAGTTTTAGTTTCGGTCGGACTTTCTTGGCAGGCAAAGGGACTAACTATCTATCCTGATATTCTTGAAAAGAAGATTCAAAAAGGGGATGAGTATTTTAGCGTGGCATTAGAGGCCATCGAGAATTTAGAAGACGACTCTAAGATTGAGATACCTTCAAATGCACGTCTGCCTGAGTCTTTTATAAAAAGGATAGGTCGTAGCACCGTAGATATTATCCCACATGATATCGCCTCGATTTATTTTCACGAACTTGCTTACAGACCACGTTCAGTAATGCAGTCTTATAGTGCCTATGATGAGTATTTAGATGAGCTTGGGAGTTTGATTTACGAATCTGAAGATGCGCCACGTTTTATTATTTATTCTGAGAGTTGCGTAGATGATCGGTATTGTGGCTTTGATGAAACAAGAATCAAACGGACAATATTGAAGCATTATAAAGTGGTGGCAGAGGAAGAAGGAAGACTGTTACTGCAGCGACGCGAATATCCGGTAGAGTTCCCTGTAAAGGAAATGGTTACTGTTGAAGCCGCTTTACGAAAACCAATTATTATTCCTGAGAGTGATAGCTTAGAATATTTTAGGATTAATATAGATTACTCTCTACTCGGCAAACTAAGACGATTTTTTTATAAGCCGGAACCGTTGTTTATTCGGTTTAGAATCAATGACGAATGGACAAAAAAATATAGATTGATTGTTCCCATTGCTCATGGTGGCGTGTTGTTGAACAGATTTATTAGGGATACGAAAGACGCTCGAAATTTTTTCGATGGAAAGTTTGATCAACTACCTAAGGTCGAAGCGATTAAACTCTCCTCTCCGAATCCAAAAATGTATAATTAGAGGGCAGGCCCTTTTTTAAGCAGCTTTCTTTAAGATCCGTTCCCTAAGATCGATCGCGTGGCCATACCGAAGTAGTGCTAATGCAAGTGTTGCATTAGCCATAAGCAGGGGCGAGTTGTGATTTGGTAACCAAGTCTTCTTTTCGGAGTCGTACCAATATGCTTCTGGAAAGGTGTGCGCAGGGACATTGACCTCAACCGTTGTAGCTGGTTTGGATGGATCGGTGCTTTGTTTATACCAAGCGAAGCTTGTATCTTCGGTTGTTATCATCGCTAACGAACGCTTCAGGTGTCGATCGGCTCTTAAGAGGAGCTCCTCGTCCTGACATCCAGATTCAACATATTTTCTCGCGTAAAATCCAGCGATCATCGGATCAAAAAGGGTCCATTCGGCAGGACGAAAACCCTCGACTTCTGTTCTTGAAAAATCTGGCCAAACATTAGGATGTTTTTCGCGGGCGTAATCTTGTCCTACATAACTATCCCCAGGCCGTCGTATAAAACCGATTTCGCTTTGGTTCCTATAGGCAGTTCTTAGAACTGAAGCTACTTGGGCATCGCTAAGACCTATTTCGCCAGGATAAAGTAACCAGAGCATACCTGAATCTTGAGCTAGGTAATCTTCATCTGCTTCTCGAGCGACTCCATTTTCGTGGTGAGGTACTCTTTGTTCAAGTGCAACTTTGAGACAATTAAGAACATGTTCATGCTCTTCTTGAAATCTTTGGACACTATCCTCGGGGGATGTGTTTGCATACTGGACAGGTAACGCTCCCCATCCTTTGGGATGGTTGGAAAAGTATTTATGAGCTTCAGTCAGGCCAGAGATAAGCATTCCAAGATCGGTTGCCCTAGCTCGAGCCAAAATATCTTCCCAGGGACCGCGACTTGGTTGATCCCAAGCAGTAACGCGATTTAAAAATTTAATTGTTAGCGGCAAAATAGATTCGAATTTATTGTAGCCATTAATTTCCTCGCCTAATCTTCCATCCAACTTTTCCAATGAAACTGCCTTTTCATTAGCTAATCTAAATGGAAGAAAAAGAAGCCATCCGATTGTATCTAACTGTTCATGCCCCCATTTTGTACTTAATTCCTCTAAAGCACCGCCTTTCCCAATATGCGCAACTGAATGCGGATGCCTTACCTGGTTTCGATACTCAGCGGCAGGATTACTAGAAAAATGATAATGATCGAAATGTTGACGTTGGTTTGGGCTGCCGTAAAAAGAGAGAATTTTCCATAAAGCCTTTTCTGCAAGTTCAAGTTTGCCGTCTCGCTTTAAGGCGAGTGCAACAAGTGCCGCATCCCTTGTCCAGGTGTGTTCTGAATAGTGTGTTGCATCATTTATAGATGCGGGAATCGCTCCGTCACCAATAATGACAGTTTGAATAGATCGATTAATTGAAGAGGTAATCTCTAAAAGCTTCCTTCTGTCAATTAAATCTGGTGAGGTAATAATACTCTCAAGAAAGTGTCCCTCACTTAGAAGTGGTGAAACAAGGATGCGATCGTGATTTGGAATGCCATCAAGTTTTGTTAATCGATCTGACCCAATTGATTTTCCTGCCTCATCAAATTCATTCCTGAGCCGATCAGATAAAGCGGAGCCGTCGCCGAGACTGAATGTCTCGATAAGTCCATGGTAAGAGCTGTCTGGTGCAGTCATACTTTCGCCTCTAACCCAACCCTAACTGTGGTCTCACGCAACCCTAATTTTGCAGTATCAGTTACCGAAGTTGTGTAAGATACTGAAATTATTAGGGTAAAATGTGAGGTGAAAGATTTATCAAGGGAGATGGTCAAGGTTTATCGGACGGGGTATCACGGACAACATGTCACTCGAAAATAAAATCACAAAAAACGATCGCTTAGTTCTGATCGCGCTTTCCCTGTTGTCCCTTTGGCCACTTGTAGCTTATCGCCGATTATTTAAAAAATTATTTTGGTTCGGTGATGAATTAGATCTTTTATCGCAGGTTGATCGCCAAGGTATCTGGAATTGGCTGTGGACACCGTTTGCCGAAAACTTTGTTCCTCTTTGGAAAATTATTTGGATTACTTTAGTCCAATTAGTTAACGGTAGTTACTGGCACTTAATCGAAGTCGTTTGGCTTACACATGCTTTCACAGCATTTATCTTTGGTTTTCTATTACTCCGAGTAGGAGTTCCAAAATTTGGAGCATATTTTGGCGCAATCTGTTTTGGATTTGCCTGGACTAATATCGAAAGCCTTGGCTGGATGGTTCAGTCTTCAGCAATTTGGTCTCTGACTTTTCTGTTGCTCGCATTTTTAAGTGCCACATATATCTCTGAAAATAATCAATTTAAAATTAGAGTGTTCACGTTAATTTTTCTTTCAGCCAGCGCACTCTGTTTTGCTCGTGGAGTTTTGGCCGGCCCAGTCGTGGCTATGTTTCTACTTTCATTTGGTTATCTGTCTGGTGACTATAAGAAACATCTAACTTCAGCGATTCTCTCCGTTATCCCAGCAATTTTGGTCTTGATATTAATATCCACCTTGGCCGGAGGGAATCATCAGCATTTAAGTGATGTTGGCGGAGAGAAAATTTATAAAATGTTTGAGTACGGCTCTCATGTGTTTTTACTCAATCCACTTTCCCAGTTGCTTGGGTTTGAGGGAGACGGCAGAGACGATCTTGTGTGGCTAGGCGCGATAAAAATTATAATTTTAGCCACATCGTTTTATTGGGCGTTGAAATGTAAACAAAATCAGATTCTAACTGCCGCGTTGAGCGCTTTTTTAATTTTAGATTTAGGCAATGCGACACTACTTGGATTAGGGCGTTTTCATGAAGGACTTCCCGCTGCAACAGGGTGGCGGTATCAGTATACTTCGCTGATTGCTACTTTGCCTTTTTACGCTACTTTTTTTGGAGCACTTTGTGGGGCGATGGTTTCTCGATTTAGAATCGGAATTGTACTTACCTGGATTCTTTTATCATCCATATCTTACATGGTGACATATCAATGGGGAGCAAGGATGCAGCATTGGTCAGAGTGGCGTGG
>CAZYRE010000078.1:0-5832 GCA_964650155.1 uncultured Bdellovibrionales bacterium | reverse complement strand
TTTATCGGATTTAGATTTGTGTACTCGATAATTCCAGGAATCTCGATGGAGGAATCGTTAATATTAGTCCAAAAATTAGGGGATATTGAGTGCTTTAGTTTGAGTAATACGCAAACAACCCCGATGTTAGCGATGCTTGAAATCTGATTCTTCTCTGATGCGGGAAGTTCAGGAACTAATCTTGTTACATATGGCAGGGGCACTGTGGAGACAACCCCATCAAAAGCATGGAAAGTTGTGCCAACTCTTAGTCCAGTTACTTTTCCATTACTTGTGACAACTTCAGATACTGGAGTTTTAAGACTAATATTGCCACCTAATTTTCTGATAGCATTTTCAAATGCATTGACTAGGACGTCTGAGCCGCCTTCAATAAACCCAAGGGATTCCTGAAACATACTCTTTCTTGATTTGCCGACTCGCTTTATTCGAGTTCCAATCCAAGCAGCGGAGAGATTGTCGCTATATTCAAAAAATTTTAGATCAAATAGGCTCTTCCAAAGAACATTGTACCCTTCTTCTCCTACCCAATTCCGGATCCATTTCCTGGCGCTTACTTTATCTAGTTTGCTCCAATCGTTTACCTTGGAGGTGCTCATCACGTGGAGACCGTATCGAATTTTTGAAATTAAACTTAGATTTGGAAACTTTAGTAAGGCCCAAGGAGTTCCCCAAGGATGAAGCTTGCCGTTATGATAAAATCCCATTGAAGTATCGCGCCAACAGATTTTGTCCTCGATCCCAAGTTCCCTAGCTGCGGCAAATAAAGGCTCATCACCTTTGCAAAGAAAATGGTAGTACCTCTCAACTTTTGTGCCTTCAAAATCAAAAGAAGCTGACATACCGCCCAACCTGTCATCGGCCTCAAAAAGAGTAACGGAGTGTCCCGCTTTCAAGAGTTGGAGCGCCGAGGCTAACCCCATCGGACCACCACCTAGCACAGCAAATGAACTCATGAGGTTGGCTCCAGCACGATGCGGTTAAATCTTGTATCGCAAAATGTTTCCTGTAGGGCTTTATCGAAAGGGGTTGGAGTAATAGCGAATTCCTTCTTCATGTCCACTCCTTTAAAGTAATCCCCAGCAACTAATGCGTGTAGCTGTTGACTCGTAAAGGGAGGATTTTTGGAAAATAGTGCGTAAATTTTTAGTAGCCAATCAAATATAATGAATGGAATTTTAATAACTAAAGCTTTTGCCTTTGTCTGAGCCTTTATCTTTTTAATGATATCAACGTAGTAAACTTCTTCTTGCCCAACGATATCATAAACGACACCGCGTGGTTCGGTAGCTATGCATCTCTCAAGGATTCTACAGAAATCTCGAGCGTAAAGAGGTTGGCGCAGAAATTTACCTGTTCCTGGAACAGGAAATATTGAAACTTTTGCCATGAATCTGCTTAGCCAGCCTAAATGTTTTGGATCGAACCAGCCGAACATTAATGTGGGTCTTAACATACAGTGGGGTATCGAGGTCTTTTTTACAATTTCTTCTTGCTCCCGTTTGCTTCGAGTGTAGAAATCGGAATCATCTGCAACGGAAACAACAACCGAGCTACTTATGTGAACTAGATACGGCACAGAGGCTTTCTCTGCGTGCTTCAAGATCACTTTAGTGGCTTCAACATTATTGCGAGCAAACGGCTCATAGGTTAACCCTGAAATCTGGGCATGAGCCATGACTAAAGTATCTATTCCATTTAGTTCGTTGGTCCAGTTTCCTTCTTCAGCTAAATCCGCAGAGATGATTCTTATGTCAGGATGAAGCTTTCTTAGAATCTCTGTATTGGTGGGATGTTTGTCGATAGCGATTATATTTTTATACCCCATCTCTTTGAGAAGGACGATTAGATTCTGCCCTACCAGGCCAGCAGCCCCTGTTATTAAAATTCGCTTATCAGACATAGGCTGGCATTAAATACCGAGTAGGAATTTCAGTCAAACTGTAGAAACTCGCTCTCGCTAGAATGGGCTGATTGTTGTAATCAGTGAGCAAAAATATGAATTCTAACTACTATCAGAATAGCCCAAATCCTCGTCCCCGTGGGTTACTACTTATATCTATTATCTCTGTAGTGTTGTACGCATTAGGCTTGACTTGGAAATTTTGGAACTGGGATTTTGATGATGGTTTAATTATAGGGCGAGTCGCTAACAATCTGATCCAGCACGGTGAGTGGGCATATAATTTAGGAGAGTCACATAACCCTTGCACTTCAGCACTACATACAATTTTAGTAGCACTTATTGGAAAAGTTACCGGTGATGTTCGAGTCGCAGCACATCTGATCGGCGGAATTAGTTTAGCTTTAATCGGCTCATTCACTGTTGCGCTGCTGTGGAGAGAGATAGGTATTACCTTTGCTTTGGCAACGAGTATCTACACGGTTTACGTTATCGCCCACGGCTCCCTTTGGGGTATCGAGGTAAATCTCTTCGGGTTCTTACTTCTTTTCTGGACCTACCTGGAATTACATTTCCCCGCAAAGAAATTACTGAATGGAATTCTTCTGGGCTTACTAGTTTTAACAAGACCTGACGCAATGCTCTTAGTCCTTGTTAAGTTTATGTATGATTTTTGGAAGAATCGACAACTTTCGATCAGATTAATCGTCGGAGTCCTTTTAATAATAGCTCCATGGATCGTTTACTCATACTTAAATTTCGGGACAGCTTTCCCTGATACATTGTCTGCCAAAGTTTGGCAGGGGCGCTCCGGATATTGGGGACAAGGAGCAATTTACTTAAAAGCATTTGTTAAACATTTCTTTGTTGAAGACCCGTATCGAACGCTTTCCGTGTTTCTCTCTGTAGTGGCAGTTGTAAAGTTTTGGAAAACAAAATCTAATCTATTGTTTATTCCTGTATACGCAGCACTTCAGCAGGGAGCTTATTCAGTTCTGAACGTGCCCGGATACCACTGGTATTTTTTCTCTGGAGACCTAACTGCAGCAATCTTTAGTGGGCTTGGCCTTGGAATTCTTCTGAGAAGAAGAATGTCTGAATCCCGATCCTCTCCATGGTTTGTTGCGATGATAACAGGGGTCATGGCTTTAGCAGGAGCCTTAAAAGGTGCTAGGGAATTTGCAGCTCCCCCCGAGATCAGAGATATGCGCGATGTTGCTTACCGAGCCGCGATTCTAGATCTCGATAGACGGGAGCCCGGTTTTAGCACTCTAGCAACTCTAGAAGTCGGCACTATAGGATTTCACACGCAGAAAAGAATTCTTGATTTGGTTGGCCTGACTTCGAAAAATCCTCAGTTCATTACTGGAGAGCATCTAGATGAATTTTTTAAATTAGCTCCAGATCTTGTACTTCTTCACAAGCCACTTTGGCACTTTGAAAGATCTATTTATGACGATCTACGCTTCAGAATCTTATATGAATTTAAGAGCGACTTTGATCATCCAGCTTTTGGGTTGCAGTACTATAAGAAACGGTTGAACGCAGAGTCTTTGTTATCCAAAGATAATATTCGCGATTTTGTGATCTCTAAGTACCAGCCTTTCACTATTGATAATTCTAAGTCTGTTTCTCCAACTCCTGAAGCAGTTTGCATTTTAGATCAAGTAAATGGTCAGCTTCTTTCTGGTCTTGAGATCCCAATTCCACACAATGTTCTGCGTCTAACA
Organism: uncultured Bdellovibrionales bacterium; assembly: GCA_964650155.1. Lineage (GTDB taxonomy): Bacteria > Bdellovibrionota_C > UBA2361 > UBA2361 > J135 > JAWXBT01. The sequence goes on along the minus strand of CAZYRE010000078.1, from coordinate 2,199 downwards.
GGATGGGCCGGGATAAAGAACAAAGGAACTCCTGAAGTACGTGTCATTCTGACACATAAAAAAGATGGGGTTAGATATTCAAAAATGGCCAGTCGGCTCCCGCGTGTCGATGTAGCTAAACATCTTGGTGATCCAACTTTTGAAAATTCCGGATACGATGTTGAAGGTTCTATTTTAGATCTTCCTGCCGGACATTATGGTGTTAGCCTTGAGCAAGGCGAAGAAAAGAATACCTGCATTTTCCCAACCACTCTTGTTGTAAATAAAGGCGCAAATTATTTAAAATAATTCGGGAAAATAGGGTCAGGCCCCTTTTCCCATAGTAAAAATGAATTGGTTTATATATAAGAAAAGGGGCCTGACCCAAATTTTCCATATCGAATTAATTCGTGCCTGTCCCTATATTTTATCTTTAAGCATTAGTGCAATTGTCTTGCCGATATTAAGGCATGAGGTGGCACCAGGGGATGGAGCATTCAAAACATTAATAACTCGTGGTGCTTCATCGATTACAAAGTCATCTACAAGTTTTCCATCTGGGCCAATTGCTTGAGCGCGGATGCCTGCACCACCAGGAGCAAGATGATCCTCTTGAATTTCAGGGATTAATCTTTGAAGAGCTTTTGTAAATAACTTTTTGCTGAACGAGCGTTTAATTTCATCCCATCCTTCTTTCCAATATTTTCCTGCTAATTTGATAAATCCTGGATAGGTTAAGCTTTCAAAAGTTTCTAGAGGGCTTATGGTAGTCCAGTTATATCCTTCGCGAGCGAGCGCTAGTACTGCATTTGGCCCACACTCAACTCCGCCACCAATTCTTCTGGTAAAATGAACTCCTAGAAATGGAAAATTCATATTGGGAACAGGATAGATTAAAGTTTTACAGAGATGCTCAAAGCTGGGTTTTAGGTCGTAGTACTCTCCACGAAATGGAATAATTTTTATCTGTGGTTTCGATCTCAACAGTTTTGCGATGTGATCGCTATACAATCCAGCACAGTTAACAACGAACTTAGTTTGCACATCTTGTTTCGTTGTCTCTAGTGTAAATCCGTCAGTTTCTTTGTGAGCAGCCAGAAGCCCAGATGAAGTAACGACATTTCCACTATGGTGTTCAATCTTATTCTTTAAGCTTTTTGCTAGGGCTGGATAATCAACAATTCCAGCTTCTGGTACATAGATTCCTTGAATTCCTCTTACATGTGGTTCGCATTGTTTCAGAAAATCCGCATCTATCATTGAGCATTGAACGCCATTAGCTTTGCCGCGTCGTAGTAACTCCTCTAACGTAGGTACTTCAGATTTCTCTACCGCGACTATGACTTTGCCAAGAATTTTAAAGGGGATGTTGTTCTCTTGGCAGAATGCGATAAGTGCGGCTTTGCCTTGGCGGCAATTTGTAGCCTTTAATGTTCCTGGTTTATAGTAAATTCCGGAATGGATTACTCCAGAGTTATTCCCTGACTGATGTCGACAGACTTCTGATTCCTTCTCTAGTACAACAACTTTTAACCGAGGTAGTGCCTCTTGAATCTTATATGCTGCGGCTAAGCCTACTAATCCGCCACCAATTATTGTCACATCACTTTTGATCATGTTCGAAGCGCAGCTCCAGTGAGAAACGAATTTTTTATCATTTTAAGTTTTTGATAAAAAGATGTCGTTTTTATCTGGTGTTTAGGAACATACAATTCCTGAAAGTGCATGTATTCTCTAACATCAGAGCATTTTCCTCTAATCAGGCTTTGATACGATTTAGTGTAAATTCGATGCTCTGACTCCTCGGTGACTGAACTTGCTTTGTAGGCAGCCTGAGTAACTTTACTAAAGATAGTTGGATCGACTGCTTCAGAAAGTACACGTTCAATTTCTTTAACTGAATAATCTTGTAAGACCCACCCTGCTTTATTCTGAAGTATTCTCTCCTGTGGTGCTCCAACTGGCGGGACTATAACTGGTATTCCGTGCGCCAATGATTCTTCCACAGTTAGGCTATATGATTCAGGAGCGAGTGATAGAAATAACGAGAGATGCGGGTGAATTTTGTTTAATATTTTTGTTAATGAATCTTCGTTATATGTGCCATGTTGATATACATGTGTAGGTAAAGGAACATCTATAGATCCTACCAGATGCCACTCAATCTTTTGGCCAGAGGATAAAGTAGTGATTTCTGTAGCCCGTGAAGCTTCTAGTGAT
>CAZYRE010000077.1:0-10735 GCA_964650155.1 uncultured Bdellovibrionales bacterium | reverse complement strand
AGAAGAATTCTTGATCGGTCATGACAAATGATGGCGGTGTTAACCGCGCTTGGGGGTCATTGGGAAATGGTAATGGACCTACTCGTGATTAATACTCAAGAGATCTTAGAAGGAAAATCCTCTGGTGTAGGTAGTGATGGTCTTAGGTTTACAAGCTTAAGAAAATTTCCAGACACTGTTTGTACAATTCCAATTAAGGAGTGGCACGACAGATACGGGGAAAATGCCGAGATCGCGGAGGCGCTCTATCTGATCGCCGTAAATTTAGAAAAGGATGCAGAGCAGATACTAACGGAATTCCCTAAATGGAGAAGGCTAGTGGGAGAGGATCTGCTTTATGCTGGGACAGATATTTCTATAGCTTTGTGTAAAGAGAGTCCCGAATTCAATGAGGCCGTCATAAAAGGGTGCAGAAGTGCTGTTAGGAAACTGATATCGTACCTCAAAAATGAAGTAAATCCTGAAAAGGCGTTCTCAAAACTGCCTAACGATCCTGGAGAGCTAAAGAAGTTATTCTTGGAAAATGATGATTCAATCTGCAATAGAGTTGCGGAGTCACTAGGGATAGATCCCAAGACATTATCTGATGCCATTGAAATAGCTGGGGGAACAGTAACCGAGGCAGGGCGAAAAAAGGCTCTGGAGATTTTAAAGCGGGATTTCAATTTCGATCCTAATGGGAAGCCTCTTATCCCATCATTTGATGACGTTACCTACTTTGAAATTTGTAAAATTAGGTAAAGTTAGTAGTCAGTCTCACCAAAAATTGTGTGATTTAGTGAGGTTACGAAATACAAACTTCACTCATTTTACACACTCAGCATCAAGAATCGTTTTCAAAGCCCGATAGATTTAATGGGGGAATTGAGTCCGGAACTAGCGAGGGCCGAACTCGGTACGAGGATATCGTAGGAGCCTGGCGGAGGAATACTTAGTAGCCCTCCGCAGGAAGACTAAGTTTCGCGAGAACTGTTGTACTCACTGAATCACTTTCAGGATTTAACCTGAATAGTATGTAGTGAGGTAGTTAGGTATGATGGACCCAAAGAAAATATCAGAAAATATCGCCCAAGAACTTTGTGGTGTTCGAGAAAATAAGATCGATAAATTAAAAAATAAGATCTCTTCAGGAGCCTACCGAATTAAGAGTAATAAGGTAGCTCAAGCCTTAATTGACGGTAGACCACTCCACCAAAGGAAATAGCATAGTCCTACTTTTCAGTTAGGTATTTGGCAGGTAGGATTCCTCCATGAAGCAACAAAAAGTGGGCGGATTTGCTTTCTTTATTTCTATACCAGCCTTATTTCTTCTTAATATTGGCATTTACTATTCATTAATTCCGATCCTATTTACCGCTGCCACACCCTTTATTTGGTGGCTTATCGGCGGGTTTGCCATCGGGGTTTCCTTATCTCCCCTCTTTAGTCGTGGACCAGTCTACGTATTCCTACACGAGACAAAACACGCCATCGTGGCCTCCCTAGCAGGGAACAAGTGGAAACGGATGAAGATTAACGGGGATGAAGGTTCATATGAGTATTCCTATACAAAAAAGACGGCTCACTTAAACGCCTTTATCTCCTTAGCCCCATATTGGTTCCCACTTCTTACCATTCCGGCTGCCCTACTTGCCTTACCTGGTAAAGCTCCGGAGGCTATGAGGCTCATCGTCGGGGTGACACTAGGACTAGACTTCGTAACGGGCATTAAGGATCTGGGGCCACACCAAACGGATCTCTCCTTAGTACGAGGCGGGGCTAAAATAGCTACTCTTTACGTTCTTTTCATGATCGGAATAGTACTCGGGCTTGCTCTAACGTGGGGCGCTTTTGGGGTGGCAGGCTTTAAAGAGATTGCGTTTCGGACATTCGAGATGCTCATCGAATTTACCCACCAGTAGCTTCAGCAGAATTAATTTCATAATTTTCACTTCTCATCATTTACGTGTGATATAAGATCATATATTAGGAAGTTGAATTTGATCCTTAAGACATAGACAGGGCGGTGAATTTAGAAAATGGAACGTTGGAGTGTAGCAAAAAGTCACGATCTTTACCGTCCTCTAGCATGGGGTGACGGGTATTTTGATATCAATAACGACGGCAATTTAATTACAAAGCCTGGAAAGAACGGCCAATCAGTTGAGCTATACGATCTTGTTCGCTCCTTAGTAGCTCGGGGAGTAGAAGCTCCCATGTTGATGCGGTTTGATGGAATTATCAGGAATCGTGTTCAGTATCTCGCCACAGCTTTTAAAAATGCAATCTCTGAGTTTGGCTATAGGGGCTCATATCGACCTGCCTTTCCTATTAAGGTTAACCAACAACGTCACGTAGTGGATATTGTTCGCCAAGCTGGAAGGGATAATCTTTTATCCTTAGAAGTAGGAAGTAAACCTGAGCTACTTGCGGTCTTGGCTATTCACGATACACCGAACGCGTTTCTGCTCTGTAACGGCTACAAAGATGCAGAGTATATTGAACTGGCACTACTATCTTCCCGTGTTGGCAGAAGACCAATTATAATAATTGAACAGTTTTATGAACTTCAAACTGTTCTAGATATGTCTGCCAAATTAGGTATAGAGGCAGAGATTGGTTTCCGGATGAAACCTTCTAGTAAAGGTGCCGGAAAATGGGAATCATCCGGTGGTGAGCAAGCTAAATTCGGTCTTGATACTCATGAAATAGTCCAGGGCATTAATCAACTAAAACGCGCAGAGAGAACACACTGGTTAAAGCTCCTCCATTTTCATATAGGGAGTCAGATCCCTTCAATCAATGCCATTAAGGGTGCTCTTCGTGAAGGTACCAGGATGTATACAGAGATTGCTAAGCTCTGCCCTTCACTCTGCTTGTTTGATGCCGGGGGCGGTCTTGGGGTGGACTACGATGGCTCAAAATCTAACTTTGAGTCTTCAATGAATTACTCTGTAGAGGAGTACGCTCGTGACGTAGTCTCTTCAATTCAGGAAGCCTGTGCCGAAGCTTGCATTCCTCATCCTGATATTATCACTGAATCAGGACGTGCACTCGTTGCTCATCATGCAGTACTGATAACAGAAGTCATTGATGTCTCTGCTACATTGGGTCCAGTTTTAGCTCTGGAAGAACCACCAACGGATCACGATCTACTAAAAGAGTTGTGCAGCTTATATTCCGGACTAACTATTAAGAACTGCACAGAAGCTCTCCACGACGCACTTGAGCTCAAAGAGAGAATCTTACATAGGTTTATACAAGGAGAGTTATCACTCATAGAACGTGCATACGCAGACCGCGCTTTTAGGCATTTGATAGCCAAAATTAAAGGAGTAGCGGCAGATCTTAAGCATCAACCTGAAGAGCTTGAGAAGTTAGAAGACACAATGCGAGATACTTATTTCTGCAACTTCTCTGTCTTTCAGTCGCTGCCTGATTCCTGGGCTATAGATCAGCTTTTCCCAATTATGCCTATCCATAGACTCCTTGAGGAGCCAAAGCGTCGTGCCGTTATGGCAGACCTAAGCTGCGATAGTGACGGGATGATCGATAGGTTTATAGACCTTCACGATGTAGGTCGATCTATTAAACTTCACGAAACAACTCCTGGGCAACCATACTATGTAGGAATATTCCTGGTTGGTGCTTATCAGGAAATATTAGGGGATCTCCATAATTTGTTTGGTGACACTAATGCTGTTCATATTGACGTGGATGAAGATGGCAAACCAGTTGTTACCCACATCGTACAAGGTGACACAGTTAGAGAAGTCTTGGATTACGTAGAATACGAAGCTCCTGATTTACTCGAGCGTCTTAGAACTTCGATTGAAAAATCCCTGAAAGCCGGTCTTCTTACAAACGAACAATCGGCAAAATTACAGAAACGTTACCGTGAAGCTTTAGATGGATACACCTACTTGGTGGTTTAAGAAGTGGTTTAGGAGAAAACAATATGATGGGAACAGGCGTAGCTGGTAGCTTTGGTGGACTACCTGCGGAGTTTACTTCACTAAAAACCTCAAAGGTGGCGATACTGCCGATCCCGTTTGATAAGACCACGACGTATGCTCATGGATCTGATAAGGGTCCTGCTGCCTTGATTGAAGCCTCTCGAAATATGGAGTTACTTGATATCGAGACTGGTAAAGAGACATATGAGATAGGAATTCATACTGCTCCTGCCGTCATTGCTGACACTTCCGAAGCAATGGTCACTGAAGGGTATAAGCGCACAAAAGATCTTCTTAGCTCAGATAAGTTTGTACTTAGCCTTGGCGGTGAACACGCGGTTTCATATGGACCTATTAAGGCTTATTCAGAAAAATATCCGGGATTAACTATTTTGCAATTTGATGCGCACGCGGATCTTCAACCTGCCTATGAAGGGAACAAATGGAGCCATGCTTCAGTTATGGCTAGAGCTAAAGAGCTTCCCGGGGTTGCAAAGATAGTATCAGTTGGAATTAGAAGCTTGGCTGCAGAAGAAAGAAACAATCAGTCAGGTGTTATGACTTTTTACGCACATGAGATTGTGGGAAAGTCTGATTGGCAAGAAAAGGTTATCGAGTGTCTTGGAAGTAATGTGTATGTAACATTCGATCTTGATGCCTTTGATAGTTCAATCATGCCATCTACTGGTACTCCAGAACCTGGGGGACTCAACTGGTACGAAGCGCTAAGGTTACTGAAGCTTACTGCTAAAACTAAAAAAATAGTTGGCGCGGATATAGTTGAGCTACTACCAAATCCTAGTTTTCATGGACCGGACTTTTTGGCTGCTAAGCTAGCTTATAAGATATTAAGCTACGTATTTAATTAGAGGGCTATTGTTTTAGCTGTCAAAACATCCTGGTCGCTATGACCTCCCGTACGGCTAGATCCGGCCCAAACACTGTATTTTGTTTAAGATATTACTCTCATCCTCCGACCTCTCTGACTAGGTCCTAGCACCTGTTTCGAGCATTAACCGGAGAAATCATCGTGAAGGTTGAGTACATAAATCCATTTTTAGCCGCCACCAAAAACGTCATTGAAACAATGGCGTTTACTCCGATCAAACCAGGTAAGCCCGAAGTTAAGAAAGGGAAAACCACTTGGGGTGAAGTTAGCGGAATTATTGGAATGGCCAGCAAGAATGTGAAAGGAAGCATGATTCTTAGCTTTGAAGCTAATGCAATTATCTTCATTACCAATCAGATGCTTGGAGAGAATTTTCAAGCCTTGAATAAAGATGTGATTGATTGCGTTGGGGAACTCACCAACATGATCTGTGGTGGCGCCAAGCAAAAGCTAATTGAAATGGGATTAGATTTCGACATGGCATCCCCGGTGACTATCTCAGGTAAAAATATTCAGATTCATCAGATCTCTGAGGGACCAACTATTACAGTACCTTTTGAGGTTCAGGGTGGAAAATTCGTAATCGAAGCCAACATGGCCGAAAGGAAATAGCGCAACAAAAAAGGTGACAGTTACTCTTTTTCAAAAGAAAAAGAGTAACTGTCACCTTTTTTGTCATACCAAACTTTCTCTAAACAGAGCCCCCAAGGTGGTGCCGTAACTCCAGCGACTTTCCGATCCTTCTTCTCAAGAAGTTCAGCCATAGAGCTACATTTTGCTTCGCCACGACCAAAATCAACGAGTGAGCCTACGATATTTCTAACCATATGCTTTAAAAATCCGCTGCCGGTTACCGTGTAGTAAATATACGGGTGCTCAAAGGAAAGCTTACTCTCATAGATAGTTTTTACCGGACTAGGAGCCCCACATTTTGCCCCTCTGAGACTGGAGAAATCATGTGTGCCCACTAAAGCCTTGGCTGCGTCTTCCATCGCCTTACGATCAAGATCCCTATGCACTAACCAAACTCGACCCTTATCAAGTACTGGAGGAACATCATGATTATAAATCGTATACTTGTATGTCTTAGCGCACGCACTTCTTAAGGAATGAAAAGAGTCATCAACAATAGTAGCCTCATGCACTGCCAAATCATTCTTCAAAATACTACTGACAGATTTTCTTAGTACTGCAAGGTCAGGAGTATTTTCACACTTAAAATTTACTACCTGTCGCTTAGCATGCACCCCTTCGTCGGTGCGTCCACTGGCTTGAACATGATGGATCTTCTCTCTAAGAATAGTTTCTAAAACTTGGTGCAGAGTTTCCTGTACTGTACGGAAACCTATTTGCCTTTGCCAACCATGAAAGCTAGCGCCATCGTACTCAATAACTAGCTTAATATTAGGCACAAAGCCCCCTACTCATCAGAGGTACCTGAGAGTTTCAATATCTCTTCTGCTATCTGAACAGCATTAAGAGCAGCCCCCTTTCTAAGATTGTCAGAAACTATCCACAGATCTAAGCCATACTTAACGGATTCATCTCTTCTGACTCTTCCAACTTGTACAGTATCTCCGCCTGCCGCTTGGATCTGCATAGGATAAATATCGTGAGCAGCAAAAACTTCAATACCTGGAGAATTTTCAGCTAATTTAAGAAAAGCTTCTGGAGTTAATTCCCGCTTCATCTCGATATTCACACTCTCAGCATGAGAATGGAAAACTGGGACACGAACAGCCGTAGAAGTGATTCGAAGATTTGGAAGTCCTAGAATTTTTCTAGACTCATTCACAATCTTCATCTCTTCTTTTGTATATCCATTTCCTGTGAATACATCGATCTGGGGGATACAATTAAAGGCGATCTGTGCAGCAAAATGCTCCTGAATAATCTCTGATTGATTAAAAATCGCCAGACTCTGCTCCCAAAGTTCATCTAATGCTTTCTTCCCTGCTCCAGAAACCGACTGATAGGTTGAAACGACTACACGCTCCAATCCAGCTGCCTTTTCTATCAGATTAAGAACCAAAGAGAGCTGAATAGTTGAGCAGTTCGGATTGGCTATCAACTTAGGATTGTTCTTAAGCAAATGTCCATTAACCTCTGGCACGATTAATGGAATTTTCTCATCCATCCTAAACCGGCTTGAATTATCAATCGCTACTGCACCAGCCTCAACCGCAATAGGCGCATACTCAGCAGAAATTGCAGCATCCGTCGCAAACAGAGCGATATCAACGCCTTCGAAAGAATCGCTGCCTAGAGTTTCAATCTCCACCTCATCGTCATCTGCCTCAATAAGCTCACCAGCGGATTGATCGGAAGCGAAAGCTTTTAACTCGGAATAAGGAAACTCCCGCTGAAGTAACACCTCTATCATTTCTCTACCAACTAATCCGGTAGCTCCAACTACGGCCACAACTGGCTCTTTCTTCATAAAACTCCCGAGTAAGAAAATTTCCTAGGCCAAATTCCAAAAACTGAAGGACAGGCTCAAATCTGACGACATTAGAATACAGGTGCCTAAGCTAAATCAAGTAATCAGGGCTCATTATCATGTATAGATCATTTACAGGCGCAAATATCCCTCTAGCGAACTGGCCCGAGATTGAAAGCTTTATCACCTCACCTGAAAGAACTACCAAAGTTATCGAATCAAGTGCCTTCAGCATGGCTATGGTCACAAGGCATTCTCTAGGACTACGCGCGCTTAAGGGATCAGTTGTCGGGCTTATCTCTGATTCCATTTCTGGAGCGGCGGCGGCTGCTACATTACGCCACCTTAGTAGTGGAGGGGCAAAAACCAAAGCATTCGTAATCTCATCAACAGGCAACGCTAGCTTAAAAACAGAGCTAGATTTATGCCGGGAAGCTGGGGTTGAGGTTTCCTCATTAATTCCTAAAGAATCAGATTTTACTGGGTGTCATTCGGTCATTGCTGGAGTCTTTGGTGGAACAAACATTGAGTCTCCCTATCTCACAACTCTTTGGGAATCTCTAAATGCGATGCCACTTCCAGTGCAAAGCATCCTTCCTCCTATTCCAGACTCTAATGCAAAAGTACCATTGATTTACGCTGCCTCAACCTTATTTCTAGGATTACCAACGGATATTCCAGTTCATTTAAAGGAATCCTTAGGGCGAACATATCTGTGCGATATCTCACTTCCTAGGATATATTCTGGATCTTTTGGGGAAGAAACATCCGGGCTATTCTCTGAACAACCTGTGGTACAAATTTATCCGACCGAGAATTCATGACTTACAAACTTCCCTCTGCTCGGGAGAAACTAGATCGAATCCGAAAAGGGACACTCACTCCCTCAGAGAATGTAAAAACCGCATTTAAAATAATATCTGAGCGCAATGCTTCACTGAATGCACTTTGTTATGTTGCCAAAGAGAAGGCAATTAAAGACGCGGCTACACTAGAAGCATCTTCAAAAGCAGCCAGCTGTAGACTTTTTGGTTTAACGTTTTCTGCAAAAGATCACTTTCTTATCAAGGGAATGCCCGCATCAGAAGGTTCCATTCAAACAGCGATCAAATCATCTGATTCAACTGAGCCGATCATTCATTTACTAGAAAATGAAGGAGCAATTTGTATCGGCAAGGGCAATATGCCGGAATTTGGGAAAAGCAATTTCACTGACAATCTTATTTATGGTCGAACTTCTAATCCCTGGAATGAAGCATATACCTGTGGTGGATCAACTGGTGGCGACGCAGTATCCGTTGCTACCGGAATGTCGGATTTTGGACTTGGTGGAGATAGCGGAGGATCATTAAGAGTTCCAGCCAATTTCTGTGGACTATTTGGAATTCTTCCTTCCCGCGGATTAATAAAGCGATCTCCCTCACCTTTTATTCTCAATTCGTTTTTAAAACTGATGGGCTCTACAGGAGTAGTGACACGAACCTTAGATGATCTTGAACTAATTTACGAACTACTGATTGGCAGCTCCCTCCTCCAGCCTACTAATGAAGCGCCAAGGTTAAAGAAAAATTTAACATTTGCAGTGCTTCGACAAGTAGCAGGTGTCGGCGCAACACCGGATATAGATTCTTTACTAACAAAAACTGCCGAAAGGTTCAGTAACCTTGGATACACAGAGGTTTCAGTGGATAACTCAATCTTTGATTCCTCTGTCCCTGTTTTTATAATCCTAGCTGGTCAAGCTGGACTCCTTCAGGAAGATCTAATGCGTGCGGCCCTGAAAGATCCTCGTGATCACTCTAAAGAGACACCAACATTACAAAAACTTAGATCTGAAATGCAGACTCTCCTTCCTCCCCTAACTGTAGAGGGTCTCCTAACTCATATCTATACTTGGGAAGATTTAAAACGTAAGGCGAATGATTTATTTAACACCGTAGATTTTATCTTGGCACCGGTTGCCGCCACGCCACCTCTAAAGCACGGAACACACACTGTCAACTTAAACGGCGTAGATCTCTCAACTCATCACCTCTTTCATTTCTCCAGGGCCGCAAATGCGCTCGACCTTCCAGCCCTTGCGTTTCCATTAGGATTTAATCAGGACAATCTCCCTCTTGGTCTGCAAGTTATGACCAAGTCAGGACATGACAGATTTCTATTTCAATTGTTAAGAAATATAGAAAAATAGGGTCAAGCCTCTTTTCTTAAAAGGGGCCTGACCCTATTTTTCTAATGCTGTATTGCCTTCGGCATGGAATAAAGTGTCCAGCGATATCCTGTAGATTCATCACCCCCAGAGATTAAAATAATCCATCCAGGTTGCGGTGGAGACTGCCCCCCATCACTCAAAAGACGTAAAGTTTTCTGATCTGATGTCTTAACAACATCAACACCCTCGCGTCTTTCATCCCAGGAAAGAGGTCTTTCGTGTCCAGGATAACGGGAAGAAACAATCGACTCGACTTGAACTCTAAATGGGGACTCAGCTACAGAATGACTAGAGATCATGAACTACTCCTTGGCTTCCAACTTTGCAGCGACTGTAGGATTAATCACCTCTACAGTTTGCATACCGAAATATGGAGATGGACCATACTTTACATCCCGCATCATTTCAGCTGCCTCTTTCGTATCAACTAGAGACCACTTGATCTGGGGATTTCCGCGTTTATCAGGAGAATCAACTATCTTTGTTGGAACAAGGAACAATTCACCAATCAAAGTTTCTGATTTGGGAAGCAAAGTAACGACGCTTACAGGTGCTTTTTTAGCATCAGCAACACGCTGAGCCACCATTCTTAGCTCTTCAATCGGTTTACCAATAATCCATTCTTTCTCGGCAATGCCAGGACAAGCCAAAACGCGTTGGCCATTCTCAACATTTCTCTCTAATTCACCGAGCCAATCGATTGCTAACAAAAGGCACCTCTTTCGAGAACAACAACAAAATTAAGCGGCAGCACCGATACTATCAATGCGCTCTTTTAGTTCCTTTCCAACCTTGAAGAAAGGTAATTTCTTAGGAGGGACAGAAATTGTTTCACCAGTCTTTGGATTCCGTCCTTGGTATGCTTCGTAGTGCTTAACTACAAAGGAGCCAAAACCACGAATCTCGATACGACCACCAGTTGCCATGGTGTCTCTCATCTTATTTATTACTAATGTTACGATCTCCTCTGATTGATGGAGACTGACACCAGTTCTTTGGGCTAATTGCTCTATGAGCTCAGACTTATTCACAGTTACCTCATCATTCCGATGTTAAACTGACAACAAAGACCCTATTGTCTTTGCCTAAGATAAAGATGCTAAAACACACAACAAAGTTACAAAAAAGACTATACGTTATCTGAATCATTAAGGAAAGGAGAATGAAATAGCCTTAAAATGGCTATAACTGGGAAAACATCATTATAACTGGTACCCCCGACATGATTTAATGAACGCTCGCCAGCTCGCGTTCATAGC
>CAZYRE010000076.1:4758-10924 GCA_964650155.1 uncultured Bdellovibrionales bacterium | reverse complement strand
TAAGGACTGAAGTTCAAACTGCATAACTTCAATAATATAAAGAAAGTTACCTTAACATAGCACCAACCGCTGCCACCAACACAATATCATCGGCAGTGCAGCCCCGTGAAAGGTCCATCCAAGGACGAGAAAGCCCCTGTAATATGGGGCCAATTGCCCGAGCTTTGCCTATCCTCTCTGTAATCTTATAGGCAATATTCCCCGCATCTAAATTAGGGAAAATAAATACGTTAGCATCACCTTTAATTGGGCTTGAAGCTGCCTTACGAGAAGCTACCGAAGGAACAAAGGCCGCGTCAAATTGTAATTCTCCATCAATAATAAGAGTAGGCTCCCGACCCTTCACTATCTCTAAAGCCTTCCTCACAAAATCTACCCGTTCATGTTCAGCGGAGCCTTTTGTTGAAAAAGAAAGCATCGCCACACGGGGGGTCTCTCCTGTTAGCTTTTTATGGTTCGCTGAAGCAGCAATAGTAATATCAGCTAACTCTTCAGAAGAGGGGTATGGCAAGAGACCACAATCTGAGTATGTAAGGGCTCGACCATCAGGCAGTACCATTAAAAAGAAACTAGATGCAGTAGTCATGCCCTGAGCTGTGCCTAGACATTTAATTCCAGCTCTAAAAACATCGGCTGTCGTATTGACTGCACCTGAAACAGCGGCGTCAGCAAGACCTGCACGAAGGTACATCGCTCCAAAATAAAGCGGGTTAGAAACAGCGAGCCTGGCTGAATCAAGCGTCTCTCCCTTCCCTTTTCTTAGAGAAAGATAATCACCAAGAAGTTTCTCACTCAATTCATGTTCTTTTGGAACGATAAGCTCAATATCAGGATGCTTGACGCTGGGAAGCGTATCAGGAGCTAACAAGATTACCCTGCCCATTTTTGAATCGACTATCTTCTTAGCCGCCTCAACCATTCTTGGGTCCTGGCCCTCTGTTAAAATAATTACCGGCGAGGACTTTTTATCAACAATTGAGGTAAGAGCGCGGGCTCTTTCAATTAAGGTATTTTCAATATCTGTACTGACCACAATAATGTCCTAATAATGAACCGCTCAGTTGCCCTCACACTTATAGCCCTACTAAGCCTCACCGTCTATTGGGTGAGTCTAGATTATGATTTTGCTCTAGATGATTATGTTCAAATAGTTAGAAACGAACTGGTTACTGAACCTTCTGTCACCATACAGGAAATATTCTCAAAGCCCGTCTTCCCCGGAAACTTATACCGTCCCTTACTTATCTCATCGTACCGCATAACTCACAACGTCGTGGGACTTAATCCTTTTTACTTCCATCTTACAAATCTCATCTTACATTCTTTCATATCTATTTTTATCTTCTTATTACTTAGCCGGATTGACATCACCAAAAATATTGCACTTCTTACAACTATTCTTTTCGCTGTGCATCCAATTCATGTTGAAGCTGTAGTAAATATATCTGGAAGATCAGAACTACTTTGTCATTTTTTTGGATTATTAGGGATCTTAGTTCTGACCCAAGAAAAGAACTGTCGTCGTTTCTTGCCACAAGTTTTATTCGGTTCTTGCCTCTTACTTGCTATGCTAACCAAGGAAAGCGGCATCGCTTATATATGGCTCACTTTCTTAGTATTATTATTTAGTGACGTTAACTGGATAGGTGCTGCTCGTAGAGTGCTGCCGACTTCGATATTGGCACTTCTATGCTATGGAACCCTTAGGTGGCAAGCGATAGGCAGCATCCTCTCTCACGATATCATTATTGATTATTTAGATAACCCATTAGCTCACTCAGATACTTTAACACGAATATTCTCAGCTCTATTTCTTCTAGGCAAAGGCTTTGTACTTTCATTAATGCCACTTAATTTAAGTTCAGATTACTCCTTTTCAAAACTCTCCCCACTTTCCCCCTCACTTTCAACTCTTCTCTCTCCAGAGTTTCTCTCTATATTAGTTCTTCTACTTTTGAGCCTATTTGCTATCAAACGAAAAGAATTATTTTCTTTTAGTGCAATCTGGTTTTTTGCCTCCACATTCATTGCAAGTAATTTGTTATTTGCAACTGGGACCATCTTTGCTGATAGGCTCTTCTATCTACCCTCACTAAGTAGTGCGTTAATATTATCTGCTATTCTCTCTTCACTACCATTGACCCTCATTAGAATAGTGTTGGGACTACTCCTAATAATTGGTTACTCAGCAAAAACTCATACCGAGAGTTTATACTGGAAGAATAATGACTCCTTATTTACTGCGGAAGTAATCAGGTCTTCTGAAAGCGCGAAGGCACAATTTAACTATGGAATGTTGCTCCTTAAAAAAGGGGACATTCAAAATGCAGCGAGCTCTATCAACAAAGCCCTCTCAATATATCCACAATTTGCGGACGCACATCACGGTCTGGGCATGCTAGCAAATGCTCGGCAAGATTTTACTCAAGCCAAAATTCACTTCACCGAGGCCCTTAAACTTTCACCAACTCATCCAGCGACAAATTATGAACTTGGTGTTTTATTGTTTAATAATGGCGATACAGACACAGCTTCAAAGCATTTTGAAATAATGCTTGAAAATAATCCCCGTAACTTTTACGGATTACTTGGTCGAATGATGGTATTAATTCGAAAAGGGAAACTTCAGGATGCTCAAGCTATTTATCAAGAGCTTTACAGAAGGGACCCAAAAAATCCTGGACTTATTAACCTCAAACAACAGCTGAGTGTAAAATAATGGGGTTCATATTTGCCTTTAGCGCTGCATTTTTAATAGCGGCAAAAGATATTGTCAGTAAATCAGTATCTACAAAGGTCTCTGGCACCATCTCTACCATTGCCTCTTTCTTATATGCTTTACCATTTTATTTAATTCTCTTAGCAATTTTTTGGTTTTTTGGACTTGAACATTTTAATGTTACTGGAGCATTTTTTGGTTTCGTTGTTTTGCGTGCCATAAGTGACATTGGGGCGGAATGGTGCAAGATGACCGCACTATCCAAAGGTGATCTTTCCATTGTTACTGCATTTTACTCTATTAGTCCGGTATTTCTATTGGTGTTATCTCCTCTGATAACAGGAGATAAGATTACAACCTCTGGCGCGATAGGCGTCCTTCTCGTTGGTGCGGGGACTCTCATTTTCGGAGTAAAAACAAAAGGAGGCGAACGCCCTCCTTATAAAGCAATTGCATTCGCTTTATGCTCTGCCATTTTTTTTAGTATCAATGCCTGCTTCGATAAGCTTGCAATAGGAGAAAGTACTCCTCTACTTTCCGGCTTTGCTATGACAGCACTATCTGGATTTATTCTACTTCCATTTTCAAAAGAACCTTTAAGACCCGCATTAGCCATAGCTCACCGTCCTTTCCTCATCCGTGGATTAATAGAAACTGTTTTTATGACCTGCAAACTTGCGGCTTTACAGTATCTCTCCGCTCCTTATGTTGTTGCCACCATGAGAGCCTCAATTATTCTGTCTATAATTAGCGGTCGAACTATTTTTAATGAGGGTGATTTTCGAAAACGCCTAATCGGTGGAACATTGATCATGATTGGAATAATTATTATCTCATTCTCGCAGCTAAATTGATTATTGAACTGCTGGTATTAAATCGCCATTTCCGCTAACATTCTTTGAAAGTATCCGGAAAAGTAGTTTCTTCTGGAATTATGTTTGAACGTCTCAAAATAGAATCTTCCGATCTGCTTGGTGAGTCTGGTCCGAGCGATGCAGCGCTGCGCGGACTAAGACGACTGGAACTCAAAGGTAATAATACTGACATCTCTGTTGGATTCTCAACTGACACTGATCCTCGCAACCACGAGATTGTGTTAGAGAGGGTAGCCCGCCGTGGTCACGACTTCATTTCGCGCTTAGAAGCTCGGTTTCCACAAGTTAATCCTACGGAATTACCATGGCCTACTAAAAAGGGGCCAGATTACCGTCCAGAAGCAAATGTTCTTTCAGAACGGTTCCATCGAGAGATTTTTTTATTTGAAGTCAGAGCATTCTTCCTCTCAGCGCATCTCCCACTGAATAGCATTCGAGTTTTCCAACTTCATCTTGGAAAGGAACATCGTCACTTAGTAGTTATCAATACTGATTTTCCAGACTCTGTTAGAGAAGATGTCTACAACTGGCGCTCCCGAATTCAAAAGAGACACGGCGTCCATATTCGCTTCAATAATTTAAGTGATAAACTCTCTCCCACTCAGAAATTCCTGCGCTTAGCGGAAGAAAAGGGCATCTTAGGCTCTGAGCAGAACATAGAAGATTTACTTACTGGCCTCGCCAAATTACAAGTAAACATAAGAGAACGTTCTTCAATTGAAGACCATCGCAAGATTCCACCGCTAACAATTGATGATCACAAAATCAACTGTCGCGAGGATGCGCACCTAGGCGTGCCGATCTCTGAAGGATACTATGTGGATACTCATTTCCCTATCATTGAGATTCCAGGCGATGGATTTAAAAAAGACCAGGACGTACTTACTTTGGCGGTCGGCTACGAACTCTCAACTTCTGGTGTCATTGGCGAAATACAAGTAAGGCAAGCTTTAGCTCGAAATTACCTACCTCTTTCTTTTCGCGACGTTAACATACAAGATGGAATCGTCGATTTAGATGCTCCATTTTCTAGCTCTGCTGAAACGCTTTACAGGGCGGCTACCTCTCATCGTCTTGGTCAAGTTGGTGAAAGGGCAAGGATCAATGAACCACGAGCACTGAATGGAGAAGAGGTTATTACCGAACTTATAATAGCTGCTGAGCGAGTCTTTGCTAAAGAGTGCAAAAGGTTACATATCCCTGTCATTGCCAGAATTTCTGAATATCCCGACCAAGCTTTGATGAACATTGCCGAAGCTAATATGCTAAGTTTTAAGAGCGAACACGACTGGCCATCTCTATCTTTGGGGAATGCGATACTTAAGCTACGGGATGATAGTCAACATCATTGGGTCGATCATTTGCTTGACCATAGACAGAGGAATCAAATCTTCTTCGTACTAGATGAGTCAGATGAATCAAGTAAAGTCAGGGCTAGAGCGAAAGCACGCCGACTTGATGGTCAGATCAATCAGCGCCAATGGCTTTCAACTATACGTGGAGATGATCTTGCTTATACAAACCAAGAGCTCTTAAAAGCATGTAGCATTCTAAATGAGAGAAACTCTCTGAAAGCTGAGCATCTTAAAAAATTTATTTTATCGTTGCCAACTGGATTATCACCGCACATCGGTGCATCAATAGAAGCTTATGTTGCTCAAACCGAATCAGGATACACTGTTTTCTCTGACAAACTTTCAGTTATAGGACGAATTTCGACTCCGCCTTCTCTTCATGGCCTTACCCTAAAAGTTGGTGAAAATATTCGTACTAAAGTACGATTTTTGGGGCTAGATTTAAATCAGGGCGAACTGGTGTTTGCGCTGGATGATTTGGCTACTGCTGCCGCTTAAGAAACACTAGGTCTACCTTGAAAATCAACTCTGGCCGTGTTTTAGTTCATCTCAGATTTTGATGAGGCATACATGAAACCTATTCGAATAGCCGCTGGACAGGGATTTTGGGGTGACTGGTTAGAAGCTCCAAAGAATCAAGTTAGACAAGGTCCCATAGACTATCTAGTGATGGATTATCTCGCAGAGATCACCATGTCCATCATGATGAAACAGAAGCGGAAAAATCCTGAAACTGGATACGCAACTGACTTTGTAGATCTAATGAAGGAAATTTTACCTGATATCTGCAGCAAGGGCGTCAAAGTTCTTTCTAATGCCGGGGGAGTCAACCCTGTGGCTTGTGCTAAAAAGGTACGTGAGATCGCCAACTCACTCGGCCTTGGTGACAAGGTTAAGGTAGCTGCTATCCATGGAGATGACATCGCTGGAAGAATAGATGAACTGGTTGGCAAAGGTCACCCGCTAAACAACATGGAATCAGGTGAGCCTATCTCGATTATTAAAGATAAAATTCAGAGTGCAAACGTATACCTTGGTGCCGAACCGATGGTTCGTGCGTTAAAAAATGGCGCAAACATTATTATCGCCGGCAGAGTTACAGACACCGGCCTTACCTTAGCTCCAATGATTCATGAATTCGGATGGAGCATGACGGATTGGGATAAGATGGCAACTGGCACTATTGCTGGACACATAATTGAATGTGGAGCTCAGTG
>CAZYRE010000076.1:0-4658 GCA_964650155.1 uncultured Bdellovibrionales bacterium | reverse complement strand
AACGATGGTGAAAATAGAGTCAAGGTGTGGGGCATCAAAGGAACCGCCAAGACAGAATTTTTTAAAGTTTCTGTCAGTTATGTTGACGGCTGGAAAGCTGTCGGCACATTAGTTTACACCTGGCCTGATGCTACCAAGAAAGCAAAAGTTGCCGGGGATATACTAAGAGCACGCTTTGAGAAGTTGGGTTTGAAATTTGATGAGATCCTTACTGAAACCGTTGGAGTCAATGCGTGCCACGGTCCACTAACAGATACAAACGATCCTGATATTCCAGAGGTGACTTTTAGGGTTGGAGTTCGTGGTCATGATCAAAAATCAGTAGATAGATTTACCCGCGAGATAGCTCCTTTAGTACTTACAGGACCACCTTCCGTGACAGGATTTGCCGGAGGCCGTCCGAGCACACAGGAAATATTAGCTTACTGGCCTGCACTTATTAGAAAGGAAGTTGTCGAACCGTTAGTTGATTACTGTTAGGAATATTATGGCAAAGATACAGCTTCGTAAAATCGCTCATGCACGATCTGGTGATAAAGGTGACACCGCAAATGTTGGCCTTATTGCTATCGATCCAAAAGACTACCCTCTCCTAGCCAAACATGTAACAGCAGATCGGGTAAAAGCTCATTTCAAAGGCATCTGCAATGGAAAAGTTGAAAGGTTCGAGCTGCCAAACTTAGGAGCACTGAATTTTCTACTACACGAAAGCCTTGGTGGCGGTGGGACACTTTCACTAAAGACAGATGCCCAAGGCAAAACATATGCTGCTGCACTGTTACGCATGGAAATTGAAGCTTAGCGGGACTAATCCTAGGAGGGGGAAACAACCCTAACATCAGATGGCGAGTTTGATTCCTTGATGGAATCTCTCCAGGTGAACATTATTAAGGCACCTGGTATTCCTACTACGAGATACTGAATTACATGTTGAGTAATAACCATTGCCAGTGCGAGTTCGGCGTCGATACCAACAGAAACAAGAACTGTTTTTACTACTGCTTCTATAACTCCAATACCACCAGGAGCTGCAGGAATAAGTGAACTAAAATTCACAGCAACCATAAATAAAACATAAAACGGGACATCAAGATGCACGCCGTAAGCAAGGCCAACGCAGGTATAGACACTAAGTTCTACAGCCCAGATAAATATAGACCAAAGACTTACTATACCGAGTCTGTTCCGTTTAAAAAGTGGGGATAAGCCATCTATGAAAACTTTAATTCTTTGCAGAGTAAACGTAGCGGCTTTGTGTTCGGTTTTATTATTTAATCTCTCAATCATCTTAAATAATGATTCTCTGAAGAAGAGCACTACTCCGACACCAGCAGTGGCAAAAGCAAAAAGATAAACTACGTAAAGGATTTCAGTTGAAAGATCCCCTCGGCCCATGCCCAAAGAAAATAAGACAAAAAACAAACTAAGGGTTAAGCCATCTAGAAGCCTCTCACTGGCTATAGTTGCCAATACTAATGTACGAGTCAGTCCTGTTGCTTTTGCACCCATATGGGCTCTTACAAGCTCTCCGGCTCGAGCAGGCAACACATTGTTCATAAAAAAGCCGAGCACAAGAACCCGTGCAGAATCAATCCAGGGAATACATTTCTTTACGGGGAATAAGAATTGCCAACGTCGGGCCCTAAAGAGATAGGAAGAGAACGTCAAGAGAACAGCCCCTGATAGCCAGAATCGGTTAGCGCTTTTTACATGACTCCAAAGCTCTCTCCAATCTGCCGCATAGAATGCATAATACAGCGCTAGAACAGTAATGCCCCAACAGAAAAGAATCTTTAATGAACGTCGGGCCATGGAGTTTCTTAACGCTTAACTGCAATAGTTACATTCTTACCTTCAATATCATGATCTTGGATAAGATCACCTTGAGAGCACTTAGCTGAAAGGCCGTTTAGCTTCGTTGCTAAGGTCTCATCCATAACATAAGCACTAAACTTCTGGATACACTCAACAACATCAGACGGACCATGGAACTCAACCGTTATACGATCAGATACGTTATAGTCAGCTTCTTTGCGCATTCGTTGAATTCTATTAACGAACTCACGGGCAATCCCTTCTGCTACTAAATCAGGGGTTAGTTTAGTGTCAAAGTAGACCGTGATTCCACGACCAGTTTCGATATTAATATCGCCTTTAGCTTGCCTTCGAACTTCGATAACTGACTTATCAAGTTCACGACCTAGTACTGTTATCTTCCCACCATCCTCAAGTTTACTTACATCAGCTACAGAGAGTGCTCCAAGCAATTTTGAAACCTGACCCATCTCCTTACCAAATATCGGACCAAGCGCTCTAAAGTCTGGCTTTACGGTAACTGTTACAAGATCAGCTTCATTGGAAGAGAAAAGAACTGATTTCACATTAAGCTCTTCACGGATGTGATTATCGTATTCCTTAAGAACCGAAGCATCACCTTGATCACGTGTAACAACCGTGATCGACGCAAGTGGTTGACGGACTTTTAGATCAGCACGAGCGCGTAAAGCACGACCGAGTCCAACCACATTCATGATTAGTCCCATATCATGCTCAAGCTTTTCATCAATCAACTTGCCATTAGCCACAGGATAATCACAAAGATGGACACTCTCTGGAGATCCGGGGATTAAAGTTGCAAGATTCTGATAAATCTCATCACTAACAAAAGGTAAGTAAGGTGCCAGTGCGGTGACAAACTCTTTCAATACAAAATAAAGCGTATTGTATCCCTTCTGTTTATCCGCTTTATCATCTGACCAGAAACGACGACGAGATCTCCGCACATGCCAGTTAGTTAGCTCATCTAAAAATTCAATTAAAGCAGGCGCAACTGCGTATAGATGATATTCCGCCATCTCCTTCTCAATGCGAGAAAGCATTGATTGTAGTCTTGAGATAATCCATTTATCGAGTGGGTTATCTGAAGTTGTAAGATTTTTCTCTGGTTTGTAACCGTCTACATTGGCGTAAGTAGTAAAGAAAGAATATGCGTTCCAGAGTGGAAGCATCACACTTCTAACGATTTCTCTAACACCTGTCTCTGAGAATCTTAAATCGTCACCCCTTACAGCAGCAGAATTGATCAAAAACAATCGGAGTGGATCAGAACCTATCTTCTCCATCACCTCTTTTGGATCTGGATAGTTCTTGAGCCGTTTAGACATCTTCTTACCGTCTTCGGCTAAGATAATTCCATTGACTACTACGTTCTTAAACGGTGCTTTTTTATAAAGCGCACTGGAGAGAACCATCAAGGTGTAGAACCAACCACGTGTTTGGTCTACGCCTTCTGCAATAAAGTCAGCTGGGAATGAATTCTCAAAACGTTCCTTGTTTTCAAATGGATAATGAAGCTGCGCATAAGGCATGGAGCCAGATTCAAACCAGCAATCAAGAACTTCTGGAATTCTCTTCTTGGTTCCACCACACTTACAAGTCCAGGTTAGGTTATCAATACAGTGGCTATGAAGATCTGTTATCTTAGTACCAGCTTTCTTCTCAAGTTCAGTGTAAGATCCAAGACACTCAGAATCACCGCAGTCTTTGCATCGCCAAAGTGGAATTGGATTCCCCCAGAATCTATTTCTTGAGATATTCCAGTCTCTGGCTCCTTCAAGCCATTTACCGAAACGTCCTTCTTTAATGTGCTCAGGCACCCAGCGGATAGTTTTATTATTCGCAACCATCTCTTCCCGCATGTCTTCTACGCGCACGTACCAGGCAGTAACGGCCTTATAGATAAGTGGGGTATCAGAACGGTAACAGAATGGATAACTGTGATTAATTGTATCTTGTCTAAATAAGAATCCGCGATCTTTTAGATCTTTAGTAATATCCTTATCAGCTTCCTTGATATTTCTTCCAGCAAACTCCTTGATAAGCGGTTTAAAATTACCTTCATCATCAACTGCATCAACCAGAGGAATTCCATTTTCTTTGGCGACTCTATGATCGTCCTCACCAAATGCAGGTGCCTGATGAACTGAACCCGCGCCATCCTCCGTTGTTACATAAGGATCGGAGACTACACGGAAAGCCCCCCGACTCTCTTCATCTTTATAGTAAGAAAATAGTGGCTCATATTTTTTGCCAACTAGAGTTTTTCCTAAGAATTTCTCTATAACTGTGTAATCTTTCTCTGACTTGAAATAAGCACCTAGCCGAGCCTCAGCTAATATTACGATCTCGCCTTCCTTTGTTTTGACCTTGGCGTATTCAATCTCTGGACCAACGCATACAGCCATATTGCTGATAAGTGTCCAAGGAGTAGTTGTCCAAGCAAGAAGGGAAGTCCCTGGCTCATCCTGTAATTTAAATCTTACCGTAACAGCTGGATCCTGGGTCTCTTTATAGTTTAATCCTGCCTCAAAATTAGAAAGTGGGGTCGCCAGTCGCCAGCTATAAGGCATGACTCTGGATCCCTCGTATACTCTCCCTTGATCCCAGAGCTGCTTAAATACCCACCACACGGAATCCATGAATGATAAATCCATGGTCTTGTAGTCTTTTCTAAAATCGATCCATCGCCCGAGTCTGTCAGTAACAGCTTCCCACTCTGCCGCGTACTTGAGCACCCCAGCACGACACGCCTCGTTAAATTTACCAACACCGTACTCTAAAATATCTGTGCGGCCATTTAGGTTGAGATCCTTTTCAAT
>CAZYRE010000075.1:0-11329 GCA_964650155.1 uncultured Bdellovibrionales bacterium | reverse complement strand
AAAGAGAAAGAGAGAACAGGAATTAATTCCTTAAAGATTAGGTTTAATTCTGTCTTTGGTTATTACATTGAAATCACCAGAGCAAATTTAGACAAGGTGCCTGCTGATTATATACGGAAACAAACTACGGCTAACGGAGAGCGGTACATAACTGAAGCACTAAAAGTTCAAGAAGAAGAAATTCTTAACGCCGAGAGTAAAGAAAGCAAACTTGAGAAAGAATTATTCGAAGCGCTTCTACTAAGGGTACGGCCATATTCTAAATTAGTTAGAGAATTAAGCTTTGCTCTAGCAAGTATCGATGTCCTCACCTCAATTGCAGAAGTTTCTGAGAGTAATAACTATGTCCGTCCAATATTAAATGCGACGCGAGATTTAAATATTGTGGAAGGTAAACATCCAGTCTTACTTCAAGAAAAGGGACCGGATTTTATTCCTAATTCACTCACCTTTACTGAACCACAAAGAGAGATACTTCTTATAACCGGCCCAAATATGGGTGGAAAATCTACCTATCTTAGACAAGCCGCATTAATTGTAATCATGGCACAGATGGGCAGCTTTGTTCCTGCAAGGGAAGTAAAAATAGGAATTGTTGATAGAATATTCACCAGGATTGGAGCATCTGACAATATGCTCGAAGGTGAGTCAACCTTCATGGTAGAGATGCGGGAAGCAGCCTTCATTCTGGCTAATTCAACTAATCGTTCCTTGTTGCTGATTGATGAGCTAGGTCGCGGCACTGCAACTCAAGATGGACTCTCCTTGGCTCAAGCGACCCTTGAATGGATTGCAGAAAAGATTCAAGCCCGAACACTTTTTGCAACACACTTTCATGAGCTTACTGAATTAGAGGGAAAACTCTCAGGTGTTGTTAACCTTTCAGTTGGTTCAACTGAGGTTGAAGGACAGATTATCTTTACCCATGCAATTTGTGAGGGGCCAGCTAATAGATCTTACGGCCTAGAGGTTGCCAAGTTAGCTGGGATGCCTAGCGAGCTTACCGAACGAGCCAGAGAGATCATGACAGAGGCTGCATCACAGCAAAACATAGGTAATACCGGTACTCAGTTATCAATATTTGCAGATGCTCCAAAACAAAATACTCGGAAAGAAAATGTACGAATAATAGAAAAGATTGTTGAACCTAAAGATTATATTCGTTGCAAGATGGTAGCACAAAAAATACTTGATGCTAATGTAAATGAGATGACACCGATAGCTGCGCTTAACCTACTGGCGACGATAAGGCAGGATTCCTAAGGTATGAAATCTCACTTAGCAATTTTGTCGTTGTTGATAATTTCATTATTTTGCATTGGTGAAGTTGCAACCGCGGATAAGTTTGCAGACCTTCAAGCTAGATACTTAAAACTTAGGAATACTGATACTGAAATTCGAAAGCCGGAAGCATGGCGAGCATTAAGTGCAGAGTTTGAAAAGTTTGCGGAAAGGAATGAAAAGTCTTCCTCCTCAGGTCAGGCATTGTTTAACGCGGGAGTTTTACATGAGGAGCTTTGGCGAAAAGCTGGAGATGAGAATGATTTAAAGAAATCGATGGCGATTTTTGAAGCTCTGCCTCGAGACTTTCCAGGCGATCCATTTGCCGATGATGCACTCTTACGAGTAGGGGATCTTTGGGCTGTCAGTGCTGAAGATGAAGAGGAGGCACGGCGTAAATACTCTGAAATAGTTGAAGCTTATCCTGATGGAGATGTAGTCGATGTCGCAAGAGATCGACTGAAAAAGCTCGGACATAAAGAAACTCATGCAAATAAGAAAGATGCAGAAGCCGTTTCTCAGCTTCCTTTAGTAATTTTAGATCCAGGACACGGCGGAGAAGATCTAGGAGCGAAGGGAAGTGGGGGGCTTTATGAAAAAGATGTCGTCCTCGGTGTTGCTTTAAGCGTCGCTAATTTGGCAAAGAAGGAACAGATCTATCAGGTACGACTTACAAGAAGGGATGATTCATTTGTTTCGCTTACTGAGCGAACTAATTTAGCAAACGATTTTGATGCCAAAGCTTTTATAAGTCTGCATGTAAACTCTGGGCCAATTAGAAATGTGTCTGGACTAGAGAGTTACTACCTCGACAATACAAATGACAAATCAAGTCAGGCTCTAGCCGAGAGAGAAAATCAATATTTCCAAGAGAGTGGCGATGCCGGAGATCTAAATTTTATATTGAGCGACTTAATTCAAAGTTCAAAAATGGAGGATTCCATAACTCTGACGAATGTCTTGCATAAATCCATAAAGGTAAGTTTAGGCACAAAATGGGGGAAGGTTAACGATCACGGAGTTAAGAAGGCCCCTTTTTACGTTCTTGTTGGCACACATATTCCAGCTACATTACTTGAGATGATGTTTATAAATAATCCTACTGACGAGAAACTCCTAGCCCAATCAAATTTTAGACAGAGTTTAGCTGTAGGGATCAATGAGGGAATTAAGGCATTTTTGGCGCGAAAGGCTTCGTGAAAATTCCAGAAAAACATCTCTCCATATTAGGTAAAATTGCTGACAGCGGCGATCGGAGATCTCTCCCGGTTTATATCGTTGGCGGAGTGATCAGAGATACTTTGTTAGGAAGACCCTCATTAGATTTTGATCTGATGGTGGAAGGAGACGGTATTTCGTTTGCAAAAGATTTAGCAACTGAATTTGGATGTTCCTTTAAAGAGTATCCTCAATTTTTTACAGCGAAACTTCAAGAGATACCTGATGGTATCGAAGAGATAGACATCGCTTCTGCTAGAGAGGAAGAATATCCTAAGCCGGGAGCATTGCCGATTGTAAGACCATCAAAGATTACTACAGATTTAGCCAGAAGAGATTTTACGATTAATGCCATGTGTCTTCCCTTAAGTGCCTTTATAGAGTCAATTATTAAGGGGGATTCAATTCGTCCTTTTCTAATAGATCCATATAACGGCTGTGTTGACCTTGATGCTAAGTGCGTAAGGATTCTGCATGATAGAAGTTTTATTGACGATCCGACGCGTATTTTTCGAGGAGCCAGATATGCGGCTCGTATTAGAGGTGATTTCGAAGCAAACACATTAGCTCACGCAAAAAAAGCTGTAGATTCTAATGCCCTCGCTACGGTTTCTTTTTTTCGGATAGGTAATGAACTAAGGCACATAATCCAGGATGATACGGCTGCAGATGCGCTAAGAATCCTTTCAGATCTGGGAGTCTTTTTATCTCTAGGTTTCGGTGGTTTTGAAGTTGGAGAAGTAGTCCATAAGATTGAGTTAGTTAAGAGTGCCTCAGCGAAATCCAAGCTTCAATTCTCTAAAATTGAACTTCCAGTCTTAGTTTATTTCTTAACAAACAAACTTGAGACATTGCAAAGAGAAAAGATTTTTAACGATTGGGGTTTTGGCAAGAAAGGAGTTTTTAAAACCACCACCATCTTACAAGATTTGGGAGTGGAAGAATGAAGCCTCATCCTATGGCAGTCTTTGGAAGACTAGATGTACTTAGTCGTTCTCTTATTGAGATTGCAGAGCAAACTTGGGGGGTTAAGGGTATTGAAGCCCCATTTATAGCACTTAAGGATTTATCATTAGGTGATCTTGGAACAGATTTTCCTCTCAGAGTGGCAGCCTCAATTCGAAAGTCTGCTACTGAGATCAGCGAGACGTTAGTCACAAGCTTCTCCGATCAGCAATTAAATCTTAAAACATACGAGGGATTTATAAATGTCCAGCTTGGAAGTGCACAGAGCTATATAAACCCTAAGTTGATTAATGAGCTTCCAATTAAACGGTTCGATAATGCTGTCTTTATTTTGGCCCCACGATCTAGCAAAGAAAGTATATCTGGGATGCTGCGCCGTGCCGCTCTTATAGGGTTGCAATCTAACTTTTTATCCAATTATTGCTCGAATATTTCGATTATTGATCATGAAGGAGCGGTGCTCCCAAATCCAATAAGTGCGGCTTCTCACTATTGGGAACACGCATCCAAATTGTCAAAGCTTTCACCCCTCGGACGAAAAGACGTCTCGCAGTTAGTCGAAAAGGTGATTCTTAGCCGAAAGGCAGAGCTTACTTTTGTGTGGTCTGCGGAAGAATTGTGGTCACAGAAATTATATCGGGAGCTTCAAAACCATACTGAGTTAGTTACTCAATTTGCTTCAACTACATGGCTTGAAGAGTGGGGAAGCGAGACCGAACTAGAGACAATTTTGGCACGGGTCAAAGATTTTCCTTTAGATGGACTATATGTTCTTAGTGATTTTATCCGTGGCTCTGATCTAGATGGTACGGTTATAGGTATTCGAGAGAGAACAAACCTTAATTGGTATCTTCAGGCTACTAAGGAGAGGCTCTCTCAATTGGTTCCGGAGGGTATTGATAAGGACGATGCTAAGATTTTTGATGGTGTATTTTCTCGTAAGGTAGGAGTCCGAGCAAGCTTTTTAGAAGATTTCAGACGAAGAGCAGCGTGGCGAGGGCAAGTTTGGGACTATCTCGTAGTCTTGGCCGACTTTCTTGATTCTACACATCGGGTGCTTAATGAGCCAAGGCTTAGGCAAGCCATAAGTCAAGGAGATTACTCAAGTGTGGAACTCCACAGTCTTGCCCTAGCTAAACATGTCTTGCAGATTTACTAAGTTATCGTGTTAAGGCCTTCAGGTTAGGGCTTGAACATACCCTTATTCCCGCACATAATAAGGGAAGTTCTAAGTGGTCCTAACCGAAAAGGTAGAAAGATTCGTGGATAACCAGAAGCGCGTTAAACAGAGCTGGTCAATTCGCCTCGGCCTCATTCAGGCCGTGGTGTTACTTGGTATTGTGACTGGTAGCATGCTTTGTGCTTTTTACCTTGGATTAGTTTCTGGCCAGAAAGCCGGATTCGAAACTGCTCAATCAATCAATTTAGCAAGTGTAGCAAAGCTCCCGATCCCGGATCAGTATAGACAGGAAGAACTAGACTCAGTCGCTTCTCAAGTCTATGCAAAATTAAGTAGTCCAGAGAGCATAGCTGTACCAGAAGAGGCGGATGCTCCGGTAGAAGCTACCGATCTTAAACCTATAGATGTGAAGAAAGTTGTTCGACCGAGTGAGGATCGTAGTGATCCCATAGAGCATGATGCGCTAGCAGCTAAAGAAGCAGATGAGTACGACAAAAAAAACGTAATACGTATCCTTAGTGAGCCACCTCAATCAAAAGAGATAGAGAAGACCGAAGTTAAAAAGAATGGGGTAGAAACCCTTGGTTCTCTAAAGAATAAATCAGAGGATCATAATGAAGACCTTTCTGTAAAAAATATTCCAAGCAAAGAGGAGTCTAAGGAAGTAGGGGATGTCAGCGTTCTTGCCTCCCTTTCTGAAGAGCCTGTTTCCGAGACAAGCGGTATTAAAGTTGTAAAGGGTTATAGAGAGGAAGACCCAAAAGAATTACCACAGAAGATAGAAAAGAAAGTTGATACAGGAACTGCTAAGGTTACAATTAAAGAAACTAAGCCCGTACAACCAGTAGTAGAACCAAAAGTTGAAAAGGTTATCCCGCCACCTGCACAGAAGAGCTTCGTAAAGAATGTTCTCTCAAAGGGTTGGTACGCTCAGGTTGCCGCACCTGGAAAACTTGATGATGCTAATAATTTAGCAAAGAAGCTTAAGGAATCTGGATTCCCCGTTGTGATTGAAACAGCGAACATTCGCGGTCAGGAGTACTATAGAGTTCTAGTCGGGCCTGAGGATGAGCAGCGTTATTCTCAAACGATGGTTCAGCAATTAAAACGAGAGAGCTATCTCCGTGGGGATCCATTCCTTCGACGTGTTAAGTAAGCGACAAGTGTACAGTAGCAGCTACCTATTTGATTAAAACTAGGGATCTGTCCTTATATTTATGTGCCTGTGTCGATTTAACTCTCATCTTATTCGATAAGTTATGAGCTCTTCCGAAACATCAAAAAATACCTCTCCACTTGCCGCTATTCATTACGGTGTTGGCACAGATGTAGGTCGTAAAAGGGAAGAGAATCAGGATTCCTATGGTGTTCTTAAAAACGATCGTCTGCAGTTCTTTATGGTTGCTGATGGTATGGGCGGTGCAAAAGGAGGTGCTGTTGCATCAAGCCTCGCTATCAAAGTTGTTGAGCAAGCCATGAGCCAGAAGGAGGTAATCAGTAGTGACGAAGTTGCTCGTACCTTGAGCAAAGCGAACTCAGACATTTTTAAACAAGGCTCGGAAGATGAAGCCTTAAACGGAATGGGTACAACTTTTGTTGGCCTTACATTTTTTGGTGAGCGAATGATAATCACCAATGTAGGCGACTCGCGTGCGTACAGAATTCGCAATAATCAGATAACTCAACTTACCGATGATCATACTCTAGTAAATGATCTTTTAAGAAATGGCGCGATTACTAAAGAGCAAGCAGAAAATCATCCGGTAGCACATATGCTAACTCGATCTTTAGGGCCATGTCCGGATGTCGATGTAGAAAGCTTTATCTGTGAGGATGGTCCGGCAAGAAACGATAAGTATTTGTTGTGCAGCGATGGTCTTTATAATGTGGTGCCAAGCGATGAGATCCTGCAGATTGTGAATTCAAAATCTCTTGATGAAGCAGTGCAGGAATTAATCTCACTAGCTAATGATAGAGGTGGTCCTGATAATATTACCATCATTTTAATTCATGTAGATGAGACCTTTCCCCGTCGCGCAGAGGATTTTCCCAAAATCACATATCCTCGTCACGTTCCACGACCGATGCAAGAAACAGATGCCTACGATATCAGAGCAACTCGCGAAAAATATCGGTCGAGAAAAATCGTCAGAGAACATGACGATGCTGATATCCAGGTTTCGACCACCAAAGGAACTTTCGGTACCTCAGCACAAAGTGGCGCGACAGAGTTTACCCCTCAGACAATATTTCCACATCTAAAATGGGGTGGTTTCATAATTTTGGGTTTAGTAATGGGCTTCATACTATCCGAAGCTTCCTCATATATAAACCGCCACCAGTATCCCGAGATACGTACCGTTTTAATTAATCCATTAGCTACAGAACTAGTGGGAATGCCTGTTATCCCTTACACTTTCGATAAACCTGAACTTGAAAGTGGGCTATTTGGAGTAGATCGTATAACTGGTGTTGGTGAAGGAAATTCGACCGGGAATTACGGAATTAATCAAGGTCTCTCTAAGGGGCAAGTTGAAGGTGTAATCGAACGAAAGCAAAACGTCATAGAAACCATAGCTAAACTTAATTCTCATTTGGCCTCGTTAGATAGTTTTAAACGAAATGAACTTGCTACAGAAAAAGATAAAATTGGAGTTGAAGTATCAGGCCTGGAAGCAGAGAAAACACGGTTAACAAATGAGGTAACATTATCTTCCAAAAATTTATCTGCTTGGATTGAAAGGAAACAAAAACTTACTAGCTCAGATGCTGTTGATATGGCATCTGAGATCGCATTTACCTCTTCTTATATTCGAGAACGTAAAGAGCTTTTTGAGAAGGCAACTTGGGCTTATTTACGTGAGGTAGAGATTTGGAGATTTAATCCTAACGACAAGCCGTTAGCTCAAAGGGTTTCTGAGTTAGGGAAAGCCCGGGAACAACGTCGTACAGAGCTAGCAGCTGCTATTGAGAAGGCAGTAGAGGACGGAAAGGCATCTGCTGAAGCTGAACTGTCCACCTTAAGTAATAACCTGAAGGATGTTGAACGTAAGCTTGAGGAACAGCGTGGTGAAATGGAGTTTATAAAACTTGTGCTCGCTGGCGATGATAAAGCCAAGGCACAATATAGGGAAGAGTTACAACGTCGATTAGAATTAGCTAAAACAGAGCTTTCAGAGTTAGAAAGATTACTTCCATCTCGTTGATATCCTGTTCTTTTTAGAACCTGTGTGATAAAAACGCCACCGTAAATGAAGGCACTAAACTATTGCCTAATTAAGTTACGGTTGCGACATGAAAAGAGCTGCTCTCATCTCGGTTACTGATAAAACTGGCGTTGCAGAATTTGCATCTGCCCTAGTTAAGTTAGGGTTCACAATTCTGTCTTCCTCTGGGACGGCAACACTCTTAAAGGAAAAGGGAATCGCAGTTACTCTGGTTGAAGATTACACCGGACAGCCTGAAATTCTTGATGGTCGCGTTAAGACACTACATCCAAAAATACATGCCGGTATTTTGGCTAAGCGATCTGACAAGAAACATATCGAAGAGTTAGAAAATAATTCAATTTTACCAATAGATGTTGTCGTCGTTAACCTTTATCCCTTTCTTGATAAAGTAAAAGGTCCCGAAGGAAAGGATCCCGCAGGGATGGTTAATTTTATTGATATCGGTGGACCAGCAATGCTGCGAGCTGCTTCTAAGAATCATGAAGGGGTTATTCCCGTGATCGATCCTTCAGATTACGATCGAATTATCACAGAGCTAAGTGAAGGAAAGGTTTCTTTAAAACTTAGAAGAGAGCTTGCTGCCAAAGTCTTCACGACATTGGCTAATTATGACCTCCAAATCGCTAGGTATTATGCAGAAGTTTCGGATGCTGAAGCAGGAGCAGTGAAGACGACAGAGTTTGGGCCAGTTGCTGGCATCGTTTTGCAAAGAGTTCAAGAACTCCGCTATGGTGAAAACCCTCACCAGATAGCTCACCTTTATCAAGATTTTAACCAAACTGGTAAAGCACGAAGTTGGAAGCAACTTCATGGCAAAGCTTTGTCTTATAATAATCTTTTAGATTTCGATGCGGCACTTAGACTAATTAGGGATTTAAGAGATATTCCAACAGCAGCGATCTTTAAACACCTAAATCCTTGTGGAGTAGGTAGAGACAAGGATCTCTTGGTAGCACTGCAGCTAGCAAAACGCGGGGACCCACGAAGTCACTTCGGCGGAGTGATCGGTTTTAGTGGTGAAGTTACAGCCACAGTAGCTGCAGAGTTAACAGATGGCTTCGTCGAAATTGTTCTTGCACCGAAATATTCTACTGAGGCGGTAGCTCTCTTAGCGAAGAGAAAAAATCTTCGGATTTTGGAAGTCGATCTTGATGCTCCTCGTCCAGCTTTTGAGATGCGCATAATCCAAGATGGTGTCCTTATTCAGGAAGCTGATGCTCGTACAGCCGCACCTTCCAGTGGAAAAGTAGTTTCTAAAAGACAGCCTACTGCCGCTGAATTGGATGCCTTAGATTTCTCATGGCGCGTTTGCAGTCATGTAAAATCAAATACGATAGTAATTGGTAATCAAAAAATGATAGTTGGAGTTGGAGCAGGGCAGATGAGTCGAGTAGACTCTGCCGAGCTTGCAGTCTCTAGAGCTAAATTACATGGAAATGAGATTAAAGGTTGTGTAGCCGCCTCTGATGCCTTCTTTCCATTCCCTGACTCGGCTGAAAATCTCATTAAAGCAGGCGTTACCGCAATAGTTGCTCCTGGTGGTGCTACTCGGGATGATGAGGTGATTGCTGCGGTCGATTCTTTAGGTGGCACACTTATTTTCATGGAAGAGAGACATTTTCGACATTAGGACATTACCTAGGAGGTAGCTGTGCGTGTATTAGTTATCGGTTCTGGATCTAGAGAGCACGCATTTGCTTGGCGTCTCCGCCGTTCTAAAAGTGTCACAGCTGTATTTTCTGCTCCAGGCAATCCAGGAACTGCCCTTGAAAGTACAAATCTGAATATAAAAGTTGATGACATTCCAGGGCTTCTTAGTGCCGTAAAAGAACACAAAATTGATCTAACTTTGGTCGGTCCCGAAGTGCCTCTTGCCGCTGGAGTAGTAGATGCCTTTCGTGCGGCAGGAAATAGAATATTTGGACCCACTCAAGCAGCTGCTGCGCTGGAGGGCTCTAAGAGTTTTGCTAAAGAAGTCATGGTAGCTGCTGGTGTACCAACTGCCGAGTACAAAACTTTAACAACGGAAGGTGAAACAAGGGCGTATTGTAATTCACTAGGTGCACCGGTCGTACTCAAAGTAGATGGCTTGGCGGCTGGAAAGGGAGTCTGTGTTTGCACAGAAGACTCTCAGATAGAACCAGCAATTAAGTTTATATTTGAAGATCTGAAAGCTACGAAGGTTGTAGTTGAAGAGTTCTTAGAAGGTGTTGAGGCGTCTTATATCGTTGCGGCGAAGGGCACTAAGGCTGTTCCGATGGCCACATCACATGATTATAAAAGACTACTGGATAACCAGCGTGGTCCTAACACTGGCGGAATGGGTTCTGTTTCACCAACACCTAATTTGACCAAAGCTCAGGAAGAATGGGTGCATGCCCATGTGATTGAGCCAACCTTATTGGAGCTTGTTAGAAGAGGTATCCCATTCACTGGATTTCTGTACGCTGGACTTATGATTTCTCCTCAGGGAAGGATCTCTGTTCTTGAGTTTAATGCTCGGATGGGAGATCCAGAGTGTCAATCAATAATGAGAAGATTCGAAGGGGATTTTGCGCAGTTCATCTGGAGCTTGAGTGATCCTAGTTTGGATTCCCAGCTACCTGCAGCAGCATGGTCCAAGGAGTCGGCAGTATGTATAGTAGCTAGTGCTGCTGGATATCCAGGGGAAGTGCGCAAAAATGATGAAATTTCCGGATTAAATTTGATTGAATCTTTAAGAGACGTAGTAGTTTTTCATGGAGGAACAGCTATTTCAGGGAATAAGATCTTAACTGCTGGAGGAAGGGTGCTCAGTGTTACTGCCACAGGGGGAAGTCTTGATGAGGCCAGACATAAAGCCTACCAAGGAGTAGACCTGATTCAATTTAGAGGTATGCATGTACGGAGGGATATTGGTCGTTAAACGTCTTCTTTGGTACTGGTCTTTTGTTGTTACTATAGGATTAGCGCCGATAGTCATTGCTGAAACAGGATCAATTAGAATCATTGATGAGCATGGCTTAGTCAGGGCCGTCAAAGCTGTCTCCGCTTCAGCCTCAGTCGTAATTGAATTAGGCCCTAAATTCGATGGAACTCAGGAGCTCTCTTTAATTAATGTTGACGGTTTGCAGCCTGAGCGTCAGGGGACCTATATATCTGGAAATTCTGTTTCATTCTCTGGAATAAACGCAGGCACGTGGCGAATTACCGGTGGTCAGAACCCCATTTCTAAAGTTACGATCACTCCTGAAGGGTAATTTCCGCCATAATACATGTTAAGAGAGAGCCTACAAAATTTTCAATCAAGAGAGGATTTACTCAAGAAGTTATCCTCTACTAATGCTGTTGATCTATTGGTGGTAGGAGGTGGCATCCACGGTGCAGCTTTTGCCCATGTCGCAGCGCTTAATGGACTTAGAACCGTACTACTTGAGCAGGGTGACTATGCACAGGGGACATCAAGTCGTTCATC
>CAZYRE010000074.1:0-11402 GCA_964650155.1 uncultured Bdellovibrionales bacterium | reverse complement strand
ATTTGCCAAGAATGTTCGCGTGCTGGCATGGATGGAGTTATCCCAGCCTTTCCATTTATCAACTTGTCGAATAGATCTTCTCTTGGATGACGAACCAGTGGGGGGACTTCTTGTGGTGATTGCTTGAACATCTAGCCTCTTATCTTGGAACTTCTAACAGGAAGGGGCGAGTTATGTAACTAAGGCACCGCTTGTTTTGGCAACATGTTGATATCTAAAGATCTTTTTTGGCTAAATTACTACGGAATGTTGGATTTTCTAATCAAAATTCGGTAAACTTCGGGGTCTTTATTTTGCTTAGAATAAAATAAGTGTTTTCAGGTAGTTATGACCAATTCTGACCAATCGATCTCCCCCATTTTTATCGAAGACGAAATGCGCCAGTCCTATATGGACTACGCCATGAGCGTAATTGTCGGACGCGCGTTGCCTGATGTGCGTGACGGTCTTAAGCCTGTACAGCGCCGTATCGTTTACGCGATGTTCAGTGAAGGACTTCAGTCTAATAAAAAGCACTCAAAGTGCGCTGGTGTAGTTGGAGAAGTTCTAAAAAAATTCCATCCTCATGGCGATGCGCCTGTTTATGAAGCCCTTGTTCGCTTAGCCCAACCTTGGAACCTTCGTTATCCACTAATTGATGGGCAAGGAAACTTTGGATCGATCGATGGAGATCCTGCGGCTGCTTATCGTTACACCGAATCAAGGATGACTGCGATCGCAGAGCGCCTCCTTGAAGACATCGAAAAGGAAACGGTAGATTTTATTCCTAACTTTGATGGCGCAGCAGAAGAGCCTGTAGTGCTGCCTTCAACCTTCCCAAATCTTCTAGTGAATGGTGCCGATGGTATCGCTGTTGGTATGGCCACGCACATTCCTCCTCACAACATGACCGAGGTTGTCTCTGGTGCGATGGCTCTGATTGAGAATCCAGAGATCGATACCGCAGGCCTAATGGCCCATATTCCCGGCCCAGATTTCCCAACTGGCGGCATAATTTATGGCCGCAGCTCCATTGTTAGTGCTTATGCAACTGGTCGCGGCGTAGTGCAGGTTCGTGCGAAAACACACATCGAAAGTTTAAAGAAGAAGTCCCGTGATTGTGAAGCGATCATCGTTACAGAGATCCCTTTTCAAGTTAACAAAGCTCGCCTTATCGAGAAGGTGGCAGAATTAGTAAATGATAAAAAAATCGAAGGAATATCTAATCTTCGTGATGAATCCGATCGTCAAGGGATGCGCATAGTGTTCGAGCTTAAGAAAGATGTTGAATCAAGTGTAGTCTTGAATCAGCTCTTTAAGTTAACACCTATGCAGACAAGTTTCGGTATCATTAATCTTGCAATCGTGAACGGCCAGCCTGTCGTCTGCACATTGAAGGACATGCTCCAGCATTTCCTAAATCATAGACGAGATGTGATCCTTAGAAGGACCAATTTCGAACTTAAGAAAGCTCTTGAGCGGATGCATATCTTGGAAGGCTTCAAGATTGCGCTTCTAAATCTTGATGAAGTCATCGCTTTAATTAGAAAATCACAGACCCCAAAAGAAGCTAAAGACGGCTTAATTGCTAAGTATTCCCTGACTGATATTCAGTCTCAGGCGATATTAGACCTTCGCTTACAAAAGCTTACTGGCATGGAGCGTTTGGCCATTGAGCAAGAGCACGCTGAGTTAGCTAAAGAGATAGAACGTCTTCGCAGCATTCTCTCTGATAGTAAGAAGGTTGATGGAATTATCTCTAATCAATTAGCTCTGATTAAATCTGAGTGTGGTGATAAGAGACGCACAGAGATAACAGACGAGCGTGTTGAATTCGATGCTGAAGATCTTGTCGCTGATGATGAGATGGTCGTTAGCATCAGTCATGGTGGTTATATTAAGCGTACTCCGATCACTAGCTTTAGAGCACAGAAGCGTGGTGGCAAGGGAGTAATCGGCTCATCCACAAAAGATGAGGATTTCACAGAGCACATGTTTGTGGCTTCTAATCGCTCCGATCTTCTCTGCTTTACCTCTACTGGAAGATTGTATTGGGTGAAAGTTTATCAGGTGCCAGAAGCTGGTCGAACAGCTAGAGGGCGTGCTTTAGTAAACCTTCTAAATCTAAAAGAAGAAGAGGTCATTACAGCAATCGTTCCGGTTAAGGAATTCTCTGATAAACAACATGTTTTCATGGCAACTAAGTTCGGGACTATCAAGAGAGTTAACCTTTCTGAATTCTCCCGACCTCGTCGTGGTGGAATTATCGCAGCGAGCCTTGATGAGGGGGATGCTCTAATAGGTGTGCGCATCACTAACGGCGATAATGACATTATCCTTGCTACCGCTAGTGGGATGGCGATTAGATTCGCCGAGGAAGAAGCCCGAGTGATGGGACGTGGTGCTCGTGGCGTAAGAGGAATTCGTTTAGAGGATAAGGACTCTGTAGTAAGCATGACCGTTGCAAACGCAGAAGGTGGAGTTGAGAACAATGAAACCTTATTCACGGTTTGTCAGAACGGATACGGCAAGAGAACCCTAGTAAGTGAATATCGTCGTCAATCAAGAGGCGGTAAGGGCCTTATTGATATTCAGACTGAGGGCCGCAATGGTCCAGTAGTTGGAGCTAACTCTGTTAACGATGATGCTCAAGCTATGATTATTACTTCCGCTGGTAAAGTGATTAGAATCAGTACCAAGGATATTTCAGTAATAGGTCGTAATACTAAGGGTGTACGATTAATCAATCTTGATGAAGGTGAGGTAGTTTCCGCTGTTGCTCCAATTGCTGAGAAGGCAGAAAAGGAAGAGGAAAACGGCGATTCTGCTGGTAGCTAAACTAGGAGCTCGTACTTGGCAAACATCGGGGTCGTGGGACTTGGTAACTGGGGCACTGCGCTTGCGCAGCATCTAGCGCGCTCGGGCCACAGAGTCATAGGTTGGGCTCGTGAGCCTGAGATTGTTGATGGAATTACTAAGACACATCACAATCCCCTTGCTCTTTCAGAGGTAGAACTTTCTCCAAACTTAGTGCCTACTGGAGATTTGAACTTAGCAGCTTCCCAAGATTTTGTTGTTTTAGTCGTCTCTTCTTCAGCGCTAAAATCAACAATTAGCTCCCTAAAGCTTAAGCCAACGTCAGTCTTAGTGAGCGCTGTTAAGGGACTTGATTCAGAATCACTGGAAACGCCGCTACAACTCGCCACTCACTTATTGCCAAAAGGAACAAAGCTAGCCTGTATTTCTGGCCCAAGCTTTGCTCGTGATGTTGTTGCCGATAAGCCATGTAGTGTCGTTTCAGCATCCAAGGATGATTCTACTGCTCAAGCTGTTGCTGAAATATTCTCTACTAGAAGTTTTAGAGTGTATACCTCAACCGATCCCATAGGAGTTGAATTGGGCGGTGTTTTAAAGAACGTAATAGCCTTAGCTGCTGGCGTTTCTGATGGACTAGGACTTGGTGATTCAGCCAGAACCGCGGTTATTACTCGCGGACTTCACGAGATTACAAGACTTGCCGTAGCCATGGGCGCTCAGGAGCGCACCTTGTCAGGCCTCTCAGGGCTTGGAGATCTAGTCATGACAGCTTCTTCCGATTTGAGCAGGAATCGAACTGTCGGAGTGAGACTTGGAAAGGGAGAGAAGTTAGATTCGATACTAAAATCACTCGGTTCTGTTGCAGAGGGTGTAAGAACAGCTGAGATAGTTGAAAAGCTATCGAATCGGTATCAGGTGCAGATGCCCATATCCGAGCACGTACTCAAGTTGATAAGGGGAAGCATAACCCCACAACAATTGATCGCTGGACTTATCTCTCGCCCAATTAAATCAGAGTATTAGGAGTGACTTAGGCCGCCTCCTTGCCTTTGAGACAAAAAATCACTATAAATCTCAGGCTGTTGACGCATAAGGAGATCGGCACGAGCGATAATTTTGGCCGATAAAAAATTTTATGAAACGTACCTACCAACCAAGTAAGAAACGAAGAAAGACCACACACGGTTTCCGTAAGCGTATGGCTACAAAGGGAGGACGAAAGGTCCTCAACCGTCGTAGAGCACGTGGTCGCAAGAGCATGGGTGTTAAAACACCTCGCAAGGGCCATTATAGATAGCCCTGGGGTTCTAGGTTCATCTGTGCCCCTCTCATATCCTGCCAAAGCTCGCATAAAGAAGCGCGAGGATTTTGTTCGCTTACAGGAAGGGGGGAATAAGGCCTCGGCTCGAAACCTTCTACTAATTTATCTTCCCTCCTCCTTATCTGAAAGCCGATTTGGTATCGTTGTCACTCGTCGGCTCGACCAAAGAGCGGTAGTTCGTAATCGCGTTCGGCGAAAAATTCGGGAAGTATTAAGGCTTAACCGCTCTAGATTGAAGGGCAGTTTTGACATATTGATAATTGCGCGGCGGGGCATTGAGAGCTGTACATTTCAAGAGATTGAAAAGCAGATTCTTGATCTTATGCGGAGAGAAAAGTGTCTTTAAAGCAGATTTTTTTAAGCCGTGGTGCGCGAACAATTCTTTGGATCTATAAGCATACGATCTCCCCGTTTTTAGGTAATAACTGTAGGTTTCATCCACCCTGTTCCGATTATGCTGCGCTTTCCATAGAGAGGCATGGCTTGATAAAAGGAATTTGGTTGTCCCTAAAGAGAGTTAGTAAATGTCATCCGTGGTGTGATGGCGGATTTGATTATGTCCCTGAGGTAAAGAGTGAGCACAAATATGCTAGATAAAGAAGGTTCCCCATTCGAAGATAAACGGACAGCATTAGCTATCCTTCTCTGTCTAGTGGTGGTGATGGTTTACTCTGAGTACGTTTTTGCGCCGTATTCTCGTCAGCCCGTAGTTACACAGCAAGTTGCTGATCAAACGACAACACAACAGAACGCTGCTGTTTTAGCCCAAACAGGCGCCCCTTCTTCTGTAGCCGCTGCACCAATGAAGAGCGGAATTCCTTCAGTTGCTGAAATTAATTCAGGTGGACGTACCGTAATTGAGACCAATAGCGTCGTCATCTCTCTGACCCATCTTGGAGGAAGGATAGATAGTCTTCAGCTCAAAAAATATAAGAAAGACAAAGGTAAAGAAGCTAACTACGAAATGGTTTTGAATCAGGAGGGTGAGGCTCTTCCATTAGGAGTGTACGCTGGTTCAGTTGATGACAACTATGTCAAATATTCGGTCTCATCAATTAGTGGAGCCAATCTTGTTGGAAACAAATATACCGCTACTGGCTCAGATGTTTCCGTAGTTTTGCAAGGTAAATTATCTAACGGGACTGATATTTCCAAAATCCTTGCACTTAGATCTGATTCATATCTTTTTGATGTTAACGTCAAGTTGGGTCAGACCACGCCTGATGGTTCAAGATTAAAACTCGAGTGGAGTTACTTCGAGCCTCATTTAGATAAGTTAAATAGTTATGATTTTCATGGCATCGAGAGATTGTCTGGTGGTTCGATTGTAAAAACTCCTTTTACAAAAGAAGCTGATAATTCCGAAGCCCCAGGCAGTGATACTTGGATCGCTATTGGCGATAAGTATTTTATGGCGGCTATGATTCCTACTAGTGATGGCCAAAATACAAATTTCATCCGGCATGGAAACTCTTTTCTGATTCGTGCTGCTGGAGATACCAATGGTGGCCAGTTCAAATTCTTTATCGGACCCAAAGAATTCTACACTTTAAAGGCTGCTGGATTCGATCTTCATAAGGCGATTGATCTAGGATTTTTCTCAGCATTGGCCCATCCGCTGCTAGATGTGCTTCGCTTCTTTCATCGTGTTTTCGGAAATTGGGGACTTTCAATCGTTCTTCTTACGCTTTTAATTAAAGGCTTATTTTTGCCTCTGACAAAAAAGAGCTTCAAATCAATGGCTGCTATGCAGGAAGTGCAGCCCCGAATTAAGGCTCTTAGAGAGAAGTTTCAGAATGATCCAAATAAGATGAATCAGGAACTCATTGCTCTCTATAAGCGCGAGGGCATAAATCCAATGGGTGGCTGTTTGCCCATGTTAATTCAGCTTCCTGTATTCTTGGGACTTTATAATTCTTTATTGAATTCGATTGAGCTGCGTCATGCTCCATTTGCTCTCTGGATAACGGATTTGTCAGCTCCTGAACGTCTTGAGATGTTCGGAGTTGGAATTCCTGTGATGGTCATACTTATGGGTATCTCCATGTTCATCCAGCAATGGACTATGCCCTCAGCCATGGATCCCATGCAGAAAAAGATCATGATGTTTATGCCCGTTGTCTTCACCTTCTTTTTCCTCGGATTCCCAGCTGGGTTAGTTCTTTACTGGTTAGTAAATAACGTGGTGTCTATTATTCAACAGAGCTATATACGGAAGGAGAAGTTTGCCGGCGCAACAAAGGCAACAGTAGTTGCTGGCGTGGCGATGTTTG
The DNA here is from genome assembly GCA_964650155.1 of uncultured Bdellovibrionales bacterium. Taxonomy (GTDB): domain Bacteria; phylum Bdellovibrionota_C; class UBA2361; order UBA2361; family J135; genus JAWXBT01. The sequence continues at coordinate 5,012 of CAZYRE010000074.1, read as the reverse complement.
GCTTTGCCTACATCCTTGTTCTTTTATCTTAATTTCTTGAGACCTAGATGGGTGATGTATCTACCATAGCGGCTCTGGCCACAGCTCCTGCTCCTTCAGGCGTTGCTGTTATTAGAATATCTGGACCATTAACTCGAAAAGCGCTCTCAAATTTATTTAAGTCGAAAACACCTCCCGTTGATAATCCTCGTTACCTTTCTTATGGCAGCGTTTTGGATTTTCAATCTGGGAGCGTTATCGATAAGGCCTTAGCTGTTTTTATGCCGAGTCCTTTCAGTTATACCGGAGAAGATGTTGGAGAGATCCATCTGCACGGTAGCTTGGCATTAGTTCAAAAATTCCTGCGCTCTCTATATTCCTTTGGAATTAGTCCAGCAGAACCCGGTGAGTTTACCAAACGCGCCTTCCTTAACGGGAAACTTGACCTAGTTCAGGCCGAAGCAATTCGGGACATGATTCACGCAACTACCGACAAAGCCTTGAGGCTTGCAAGTGAGCAACTTGAAGGTCGGTTTAGCAAAGCGATAGCTTCTATCGGTGAACCTCTTCGTAATTCCCTTGCTGAGATAGAAGCAAACTTAGATTTTCCAGAAGAGGATATTAAGCCTGATTCAATCAAAGCTATTGGTTCAGTAATCAAAAAAGCTAGAAAACAGATCCGTGAACATATCGGTAGTTACGCTTACGGCCAGATCGTTAAGGAAGGTTTTAGAGTTCTTCTTTCCGGTAGGCCGAATGCTGGAAAATCAAGCCTTCTGAACTTATTTTTAGGACGGGACCGTGCAATAGTGACGGATATTCCCGGAACGACACGGGATGTAATTGAAGAAGAGGCTACATTTTCAGGATATCGCTTTATATTTTGTGACTCAGCGGGAATTACAGAGACAAAAGATTTGGTCGAAAAGAAAGGTGTTGAGCTTGCTTATGCGCGACTCGCTTGGGCTGATCTTGTCTTGATGGTTGTTGATTCAACAGAGAGTCTTGAAGACTCACTCAAAACTTGGATTCCTGTGCTTGAGGATATCAGATCTAAGGCACAACAAGTTTGGTTGGTATTTAACAAAATAGATCTTGCTCCAGATGCGGTTGCTAGATTTGCAAATCAATCTAAATCCGCCGATCAGGTCTTTTATCTTTCTGCAAAAACACATGATGGCTTTGAAAGTTTATTAACTGCTTTAATCGAGGAGATTCAGGCACGCCAAGCTGATGCTGCAGATAGTAGCACCACCATTACTAATGAAAGACACCGAATTTGTTTAGTTAAGGCAGAAGAATCACTTGGTCGAGCAATCGATTGTATCAAAGCTAAAAAGCCTTTAGAGCTTGTGAGTTCGGAATTACGTATCGCCCTTGAGGCCTTGGAAGAGATTATTGGGAAAACCTGGACCGACGATATCTTGGGTCGTATCTTTTCGAAGTTTTGTATAGGAAAGTAGTAACTCGGTCGTGGGGGAATTGAGGATATTTCCCCTCGGGGCATGAACATCCTTTAATGCCCCTCGTGAAAATATCCTCAATTCCCCCACTCCGCATCGCCACCAATTAGATTGTTCATTCTAATCCGATAATCCGACACCAAAATATAATCATTGCATCCAAAGTAGAACGGAGGAGAAGCATGGTTGAGGCAGCAGTCTTATTTCCCCTCGATGGAAACTTACCTAACGTACCGGAAGGTGAACAGGCAGATCCGGCTGTTAATCAAGATGAAGTTGATCCTGTAGAGTTACGTAATCACGCAGCCACTTTCGGCAATCAGATCAGAAGAAATTTTCAGGCTGAGGAATCACCAGCAAGAATTCGTATTATTAGTAATGGTAACGTTGGTCTTGAGGAGGATGATAGAAAATGTCCCATACGTTGGGTAGATATAGAGTCCCCTAATGCTGAAGTTCTTTCTACCGTTGGCGCAAAGCTTGGCATTAGTGAAGGAACAATGCGTCTATGTATGAATGGTGGAATGACTCCACAGAGCTTCGCGAGAGCAGATGCGCTCTATCTATCTTTCCCGGAATTCTCAATTTCGCCTGATAATTCTTACAAGGTTCAAGTAAATCTTGTTCACGCGATTATCGGGAACGATTCGTTACTTACGATTCATGAGAGACCGAGCAGTGCCATTAACCGAGTCAGTGAGGAGCTAAAGCAGAATGATATTTTGGATGGGGACCAGCAGTATAGTAATCATCTATTAGGCCGGATCGTTGGGAGCTCTCTTCATCATAATGCTGATTTATTGGCGCAACTTGATGGTTGCAGAGATAGAATTCTAAGTAATGGCGTGGCTAGCTTGACTCCTGAGAAGTTGAAACGAATATCAATTTTGGAGCATAGCCTTCAGCTAATGGAGGGAACATTAGCAAACATGAGTCCTGTGGTTACAGCTTTGGGAGAAAGGGAGAATCTTTTTGGTGCACCTGCTCCAAAAGGAGCCCTGGCTCGGTATCGCGGAATAGTGACAGCAATGATGCAATCAATAGAGCTAGATAGAAGCATAATCATGTCGACAAGGGAAAACTGGGAATTGGAAAATGAGTCAAAAGCGAGTCGCTCTTCATTTAGACTAGCTTTTTTGGGAGGATTGTTAGGCCCTCCAGGTGTGTTCACTGGAATTGTTGAAGCTGCAGCAGCTTCTGGTGTGGCAATCTCACCTTTAACATTTTGGATCGGCCTTGGCGCTTCGACTGTAATATCAGGAGTTCTTATCTATCATTTAGTGAAGGATTACTTCTCTCGTCCAGAGGTGAAGAAGTACTGATTAGCTGACCTGTGTAGAGTTTTCTACTATTCGACTAGCTTGCTGTTGTCTAAAAAGCTGTGACCATTTGGTATAGTTTTTAAGTATCGAATCGCGATACCGAACGGTCTCTGCAGGTAATCTACCAGATCCTTTCAAGGATTTTTGTAAATTACCCGGGCCCCAATTATATGCAGCTAAAGTAAGACGTTTATTCCCATTATACTTTGCGTCCAAATACTTTAGATAAGTTACGCCTAGTTTAATGTTTAAAGCTTCATCATGTAGCAATGTATTGTGTCCTTTCCAGTTCTGAATCCCTAATTTGGAAGCAACGTATTGAGCTGTTGAAGGAAGAAGTTGCATTAAACCCAAGGCGCCTACTGGAGAGATTGCTTTTTTATCAAAACGACTCTCTGCCATGATTACTGCAGTTACGAATAATGGATCATATCCATGTTTCTTACTTTCGTTGACAATTGTTTTTGCCAGATTGCTCGAGATCGGTTTTCTAGTCGCATCTTTTATTACGTTAGCGATGAATCGGACCTGTTTTAAGTGGGTATCAAATTCTTGAGCAGCTTTAGGATCTCCACGAAGAGCAGCAAAATTATCTGGCAACATGTAGGCATAGGTTTTAACAGGATTAGCTGCCTCTTCTTTCTGTACCTGTTCTACCGCACTAGCAAGCTCTCTATCTAATTCATCAAATGTTAAATTTATGGCTCCTTGATCCGGTCTTTCGGATAGGAAATAGAAAGACACGATAAGCATCAATGCAACTGATGAAGCTATGAATACAAAGAATCCAACTCTATCAATGAGAGGATTCTCGTGAGGTGCACCAGGCGTAAGTCTTTCTTGCCGCCACTTTGTGGTGTCGCTAAAAGATAGTTGCTCCCGACTTGCCCTGAGGCTCGGGTAGGTTTCTAGCCGTTGCATAGATAACTAAGAACTTTCAAATTTACGTCGAGTTCGCCTAAAGAACTTCCTGCTGCTATAGTTATGAAGGAGCTGAGGCAGATCGTTGCTTTTGTAGTGCTTTCAGTAGGTTACGGCATCGAAATACTCTTCCTGATAGCATGCCTTAAGGCTAATTCCGTGATACACAGTGAACCCTTATGAAGCAGTTTGAAGTTATTGTAATTGGTGGCGGTCATGCCGGCGTTGAAGCCGCAACTGCTTCCGCACGACTTGGAGCCTCTACTGCATTAGTTACACTTCGTAAAGAAGGCATCGGTCAGATGTCTTGTAATCCTGCCATTGGCGGAGTTGGTAAGGGACATTTAGTAAAAGAGGTTGATGCACTTGGCGGAGTTATGGGTGTTGCAATTGATAACACCGGAATTCAGTTTCGAACTCTTAATTCATCAAAGGGCCCTGCGGTTAGAGCTTCCCGCGTACAAGCTGATAGAGAATTATATAGAATAGAAGCTCGACGACTGGTTGAATCTTACCCTGAAATTACCGTTGTTGAAGGTGAGGCTGCTGAAATTTTAACAGAGAACGGCAAGTGCTCCGGTATCAAGTTGGCTGATGGCTCCGTTATTAATTCCCGAGCTGTTGTTGTCACAACCGGAACTTTTCTTAAAGCTTTAATGCATACCGGTACCACGCAGACTCTTGGCGGCAGGTGCGGAGATAAAGCCTCAAATGCTCTTAGTGATAGCCTTAAAAATATCGGTTTTGAATTAGGACGGTTAAAAACTGGAACTCCTGCAAGGCTAAAAAGGTCCACGATTAATTTCTCTGTCCTTACTGAACAACCTGGGGATGCAAAGATAAATCCATTTTCAGTAATGAGTAAACCGATTACTCGTCCGCAAATCTCATGTTGGATAACTTCTACTAGTGAAGTTGTGCATGACATTATCAGGGCTAATAAAGAAAAGAGCCCGATGTTTAATGGGCAGATAAAATCTATCGGTCCACGGTATTGTCCTTCAATTGAAGATAAAGTTTTTAGATTCGCTGATAAAACTGAACACAATATCTTTCTTGAGCCGGAAGGGTTTAACTCAGATATAGTTTATCCTAACGGGATCTCTACGAGCCTTCCTGCTGATGTGCAGCTTGAATTTATCCGGAAGATTAAGGGGCTAGAAAACGTTGAAATCCTCATTCCTGGATACGCGGTTGAGTATGATTTTATCGATCCAAGAAATCTAAAGCCAACTCTTGAAACTAAAGATGTGCCGGGTCTTTTCTTAGCTGGTCAGATTAATGGAACTTCAGGTTACGAAGAGGCTGCTGCTCAAGGATTAATGGC
>CAZYRE010000073.1:0-11447 GCA_964650155.1 uncultured Bdellovibrionales bacterium | reverse complement strand
GAGAGCTGCTGTTGCTGATGAAATCATAGTCCAAGAATACAACCCGTCAGCCAAGAAAATGAGTGTTTTCACAGATCCTATTATTATTGCTCCAGTGTGCGGTAATGGAGTCGTGGAAGACGGGGAAGAATGTGAACGGGCCAATGATTGTACAGCATTACAATATTGCAGAGACTGTCAATGCATCGATGTAACAGAAGTAAGTCGCTAGTTCAAAATCAAATGCAGCATTTGCTCCTTTGGAGGTACACTCTTCTCAAGTCAATCGCGTTAAGATTGGTGGACTAGGGTACGAGTGGAGAGATAAGACTCACCTATTAAACCTATTTCCAATTTCAGAGGAAGACCGCACCCCAAGCCGTAGCAGATGAATGCCACAGCTTGGGGAGTGTCCACTCGCGGTTACAGTAGTTGGCTTGCGAGTATTGCGCCAATCACAAGGCCAATCAGAAAGGTGAGAATCATGAGAAACTTGGATCCTGATGATTTTCCTGTCTTCGGAGCTTCTCGTGATTGCGACGGCTCATTCTGTGCCACTGCCAGATCGGTAATGGGATCAAGAGCCGCGATTTGTGTTGAGGTTAGTGGCCCATCTGAACTTCTCCCGGGGTGGGGGAAGAGCAGATCCGGATCCGGAGTCTCTTCAATGTCCCCGAAAAGCTCTTCGTAGAACTCTCCTGTGGGCTGCTCTTCGATGAAAGTGGAGCGACCATTCGCAAGTGCCTTCTTGTGCCGATCGATGTCCTCCTTCTTGAACTTCATGGAAGATTCGTCGCGGAAAGCACGAATTTCGCCCTCCGAAACTGCCTTTTTCAACTGCTCCTCGGTCAAGCCCAGTTCGCGAAGTGTCTTCTCGAAACTGTAGAAATCGTCAGCCACGGATCCCTCCTTGGGAAATGTGGAAATGGAAACCTCAAATGCACCGGAAACGCTCTGGTGCAAAAAACGGTGTAGAACGCAAAGGTGAGTCTATCTCGTATGGATAATGGCCAAGGCCATTAGTTAAATGAACTGACTTAATGGATAAATATTACATTATTTGGAGGGTTAATCTAATATTTGGTATTTTGAGGCGGGCAATAGTAGGGCCGGGGTCTATAAGATTAGATTTTATTGAGAATCCGTTTTCAGGTTATAATACCGCGTCTTTATGGGATTGATTTAAGTTACTTGAACTAAATGAGATTTTATGGAAATCTCTGTTGGTTTTAAGTCACCTGCCAGGATGGCCGAGCAGTCTTAGGGCGGATGGTCGCCCCACAAAAAAAGTAGTAGTTCATGCGAGTTACCCGATTAGAAGTATTTGGCTTTAAATCATTCATGGATCGTCTCGTATTGCCACTTAACGCGGGCATTAGCGGGGTGGTTGGTCCGAACGGGTGCGGTAAGTCTAATATAGTAGACGCACTCCGTTGGGTTCTCGGTGAAACAAGAGCTAAAAACCTCCGTGGAGCTATAGCTGAAGACGTTATCTTTAACGGTACTGAGAAGCTCCGTCCGTTAGGATTAGCTGAAGTCTCAATTACAATTGCTTCCCATAATAAAAACTTCTTTGAAGACGTAACCTCACCAGGACTAGAAGCTGACAATATTATCGATGCTGTAGAATTCGAAGATGCAGTCGGTGGAAATATTGATGAAGAGAGTGAGAAATCTGAAGAAGCTCCTATAGCTGGCGGTGAAAGAACCGTTGGTCATCTGAAAGTGCTTGACGGAGGTGCCTTACCAAAGGAAGAAGGAGAGGTTGCCGAAGCTTCGGATGAGCCTAAGAAGGCTGAAGACGCAGAACAAGTACAGGGAAATGCGAGTCGTGCAAGTTCGTTAGTAGATAAATTTTCCTGGCTAAGATCTGCTAGTGAAGTTCAAGTTACAAGAAGATTGTATAGAAGTGGTGAGTCCGAATACTTCATCAACCGTGTTCCATGTCGATTAAAAGACATGGTTGATCTATTCCGTGCTGTTGGAATGGGTGCTCGTACTTACAATATCGTTGCTCAAGGTGAGATCTCTAGAATCGTTACTGCAAAGCCTGAAGAGAAGCGCGCTATTATTGAAGAAGCTGCTGGAGTTCTTGGATTCAGGGACAGAATCGCTGCGACCAATCGCCGATTGAAAGAGACTGAAGGAAATATCGCGAGAGTTACTGATATTGTAACTGAAGTAGAACGGAACGTTTCCTCGTTGAAACGCCAGGCTGCAAAAGCACGGAACCGTGAATCTCTACGCACCCGAGTAGTTGAACTTGAAGGCCTACTTTTTAAAGACAAAATGGGAAGGCTTTATTCCCAGAAAGATGAGCTCTCTAGATTACTGACAAGTGTAAAAGAAGAGCAGGGTTCTTTAGAGGCAGCCTTAGCAAAGGTTCACTCAGAAGAGAATGAAGCCAGAAGTCAGCTCATGACTATTGATGTTGAGGGCGATGCGATTCGGGCAAAGGTCGACTCGATTCGTGAAGATCTGAACAATCGTGAAAGGCAGATGCAGGCTAAGAAATCTAGGCTGCAAGAATTAATAGTTCTTGAACAAGCTGCTGGTACTGAAATCCGCCGCTTAAAAGAAAGAGAGACAACTCTCCAAGAGAGAAAAGTTGCTTGTGAAGAGAATATTAAATCCTTCTCTTCCTCTGAAGGTGAAATTAGCCAGCAGATCTCAGGAATTGAAACAGGTTCCCATGAAGATCTGAAAACTGCGGCTACAAATCTACAACAGGCCAGAGAATCCCTTAAAGCTATAGAGGGAGAACTACGATCCATACGAGAGAAACTTGTTGGTGATGAGAGCAGATTAGGCGCACTTTCAGAGCAGTTAAAAGCTGCTTCTCCTGCTTCAAAATTGAAAGAGACTTTAGGCGAAGAGGGCAGAGAATATCTTAACCGCGCCGTTGGTCTTTTAGTTGATGGTATTAAAGTTCCAAATGAATACGCTGCCGCTATTCAGTCAGTTTTAGCAGAGCGCGCTTCTTTCTTAGTGTCCAATGATGTCGACGGACTAAGCCGTTCCTTCGTTGATCATGCTATACGCAATGAGAAGGGGAATAAGAAAGGGCAAGCGTTAGGAATTTTTAAAGCAGGCTCTGCTCCAAGTTACCGTATTCCAACTTTAAGGAATCATCTGATTGAAGGTGTTAAGCCCGCGCTTGATATCGTAGAAGCTGCACCGGATTATTCACTAGCAGTTTCAAATCTTTTAGCTGAAGTTTACTGTGCTGCTAGCATTGAAGTTGCTCAGAACTTCGTTGCCGCAATTAAAGATCTTGAGCTAGCAAATGAACCCCTAGTTGTTGCACCAACCGGAGATATCTATACACGGTATAGTTTTTATTCTCTGCGCCATGAGGGTGGGCTCGTTCAACTAAAGAATCGTATCGCCGATCTTGAAGTCTCCGTCTCTGGCCTAAGATCAAGACAAGCTGAGCTTACCTCTTCAAAAGAAGAGCGTCAGAATGCTGTAACGAGAGCCGAAGAACAGCATGCTCAAGTTCTAAGAGAGAGCCAAGAGAGAGCACGACTCGTTAAAGAATTAAGTCAGAAACTTGGATCTGCACGAGGGAGATTACAAGCAGAGCAGAGACTTCTAGAGCAGATCGGAAAAGATCTCGATCGCACTGCTGAACAGAACGAAGATACTGTGCAGCGTATTGAAAAGCTGAAACAGGATCAGGAAGCAGTAAGAGCCCAGATCTCTGATGAAGTGACAGAGGAAGAGAAGGCTCTAAGAGCTGAACTCGAGCAGTTAGTTCAGAAAGCTCAAGGCATCGAAGCTGTCAGAAGAGAAGGTCGTCAAGTTTTATCCGATGTAAGCGAAAGATTAGCTGCTGCACGTGGAGCACTGGATTCTTCCCGAAGTGCAGAATCTCGCTGTACCCTAGATCTTCAAAAAGTGGATCTTGATATCGCTCATACAAAAGAGATGGCCATTGAACATATCGGGACAGAAATTGTTGATGGCATCGTTGCATTGAGTGCCGCAGATCTTGAGCCTTTCCGATTAGCCGATGACGTAGTAGCTGAGCATCGTGATGAAGTGCAGAAGCTCAGAGCAAGGATGATTCGCGAAGGAGAGGTTGATCCAACATCAATTGAGCGTTGTGACGAAGAAACAAAACGCCTCGAGGATTTAGAGAAGCAAAAGCTAGACTTAGAGCAAGCTTTAAAGACTCTTCAGCGCACCGTAGAGAGACTTATCGATATATCTCAACAGCGGTTCATCCAGACTTTTGAAGCCGTAAATATGAATTTTTCTGAGTTAGCACCTAAAATATTTGGTGGTGGCAGTGCACATCTTGAACTTACTGATCCGGCTAACCCATTGGAATCTGGTGTAGAGATCGCCGCAAGACCCCCAGGAAAGAAGCTAAAAAGTATCGAATTGCTATCAGGTGGTGAAAAGACACTTTGCGCTATCTCGTTGATAATGGGCATGTTTTTAGTACGTCCTAGCCCAATATGCGTTTTGGACGAGGTGGATGCCCCTCTAGATGAGGCTAACGTTATTAGGTTCCTGTCTTTAATAAAAGAAATGAGCACAAAGACCCAGTTCTTGCTCATAACACACAATAAGCAGACCATGTCTGTGTGCGATCAGCTTGTTGGCGTCACTATGGAACAACCTGGAGCATCGAAGATAGTCACGGTTTCGCTAGAAGAAGCATACAGTCACGCAGTGAATAGTTAAGACTGAGCTTTTTGCGCGGTGCTTGGTTTTTTGGGGTAGTCCGTTTGATTTTTTTTGGAGGTTTTTCATGGATCGGTTTACAGCAATTCTATCAGCAATTCCGTTCAACCAATTTCAGGAAGTGTTTCGTTCAGTAAACATTACTCCAGAGAGTTACTCTGTAATAATGGGCGTTACCGCAGTTTTAATCTCTTTGATTGCGTTTGCTAGAGCGGGCGCTAGAAGCCCAAATGGGTTTTCAAATATAGATACCTTCCAAGCTCGTTTAGATAAAATTGAACTTATTCTTTCAGAGTCTCGTAATAAACAAGCCAATGCTCTTAGCCATCTTGAGATGGAGATTAAGGCCTCCCAGCACGATATTGCAGAGGCTCGCAAAATAATGGACATTGTGTTCTCTAGAAAAGCGAGCAACTCAGGTGTGGCTACTGATTACAATGATTATCATCAGACCCCTAACCCAGAGCGGCTCAGCGTAAATATGCGTGGAGCGCCAATAAATGTTCGGGTTTCTCAAGGGCAGCAAGAAGCAGACTTCAGCGGAATCGGATACAAAAAGTAGCCCGACAAATGCTGCTGTCCCACTAAAGAGCGAACCGAAACCTTTAATCTCAGCATTATCCAAAAGTCGCGAAGGACTTTGGGGTAAGATCAAAAGCGTATTCTCTCTTTCAAAAAAAATAGATGAAGAAACTTTAGCTGAGATGGAAGCTATTCTTATCGGTGCAGACGTCGGAGTCACTACGACTTCTGAACTTCTGCAATCTGCTAGGGATGAAGTTAAGGCTGGTCGCGACGTGACAGCAGAAGCTTTTAGAGCAGTTCTCAAAGAAAAGATGATTTCGATTCTTTCTGGAAGTGGTGCAATCACAACACCAAATCGACTTACCGATGGTCCTACAGTAATTTTAGTTATCGGCGTTAATGGAGTCGGTAAGACCACCACTGTTGGTAAAATTTCTAAACAATGGGCCGATGCGGGGAAGAAAGTTTTGCTTTGTGCAGCTGACACATTTAGGGCTGCAGCAGTTGAGCAATTAATTATGTGGGGTGATAGGGTTGGTGCCCCGGTAGTTCATGGCGCTGAAAATGCTAAACCTGCTACTGTCGTTTTTGATGCGATTACCAAAGGGAAAAGCGAAGATTTTGATATTATACTTATCGATACTGCCGGCAGACTTCACAATAAGCAAAACTTAATGGCAGAGCTTGAAGGAATTAGAAATTCTCTGCACCGGCATCAAGCTACAGCCCCCCATGAAGTTTGGCTAGTAGTTGATGGGGCCACTGGTCAGAATGCTTTAGTCCAGGCCCGCGAATTTAATAACATTGCAAAACTAACCGGCATTATTGTCACGAAACTCGATGGTACTGCAAAAGGTGGTATCGTTTTAGCGATCGCGCGGGAGCTGCAGATCCCTGTTCGATATATTGGAGTAGGGGAAGGAGTAGAGGATCTTCGTCCTTTTAACCCCACAGAATTTGTTGATGCCATCCTTGGCGAATCTGATTATTATACCCTCCAAGAAGGCGCCGTTTCGGCCAATGCCGCTCGTCGCCGTCGCAATATTGGAAATTAGGGACAGGCCCCTTTTTCTATAGAAAATGGGGCCTGTCCCTAATTGAGTTATTTTTTGGAGAACATCTATGGCAACCAGAATTGGCTTTGGTAGACGGTTTGGCGCAGCGTTACTTGATATGATCGCGCTCATTATACTCTCCATCTTTGTTGGTCCACTTGTTGGCGGAATTTTTGGTGGTGCAGCAGGAGGAACGATGGGCGCTTTGGCAGGAGATCCTGCGGCTGGTGCGGCTGCCGGTGGTGTTCTTGGTGCCGTGATGGGCGCGATGGCTGGAATGGTTATAGTGTCGCTTCTTTATTGGCTTCTTGAAGTTTTCTCTGCTGCGTCTCCTGGCAAGATGATACTTGGTATCAAAATTAGGAATGCTGATTCATCACCAGCAAGCACCAATACACTTGCCACAAGGTATGCAGTTAAAAATGTTGTAACTGTGGCTGGGCTTCTCACTCTGCTCACAGGAATTCAGATGATTGCAACACTAGGTAATATTTTAGGCTTTATAGTTTTCATCGGATTGTTCTTTGTCTTTGGTGCCAATCGCCAAGCCTTGCACGATATGATTGCCAAGACAGCGGTGTATAAGACCGCTGAATTGGGAGCATAGGTGCGAGTTGTAACTTCCATAGGAAAGGGACTTGATGCTGTAGTTGCGCTACTTAAGTAATAAAATTACAAATCCAAGATTTTTTTGTTTTGTAGTTCTTGCATCTCTTTAGGAATCACGGAGAGAATCTCTTCTTTCAGGGTGCTAATTAGTTTCGATTTGATGTGATTCCGGTGAGTGGTTAGACTAACTTCCCTTACAGGGCTTGGATCTTTTAATCGCTTTACGAGTTTACGCTTTGATTTACTAAAATCTAGGACCGCTAGTTCAGGCAGGATGGTTATCCCTTCGCTATTATCTACCATCCGTTTCAAAGTTTCTATGTTTCCAGTTTCATACTTAAAATTTGAAGTGGATATTTTCTGTAATTCACAAAGATTCAAAACTTGGGATCGAAAACAGTGTCCTTCCTCTAATAGCCATAGTTGTGAAGGGTCTATTTCGTGGGCAAGAACGTATTTTTTATTATACAAGGAATTGTTCTTAGAAACGTATACAAATAACTCTTCGTAAAAGAGGACATCTTCATTAATTGACGGCTCTTTAAGAGGAGTTACCACTAATCCGCAGTCAAGTTTATTACTTTTTAGTTCTCGAATAATTTCATCCGTTATAATCTCTTTTACCACTAAGTTAATCATGGGGAATTTCTGACGCATGCGTTTGAAAAGTTGAGGTAGTAAGTACGGTGCAATTGTTGGAATAATTCCGATTCGTAGATCCCCGGTAACAAGATCTTTTTGATCAAGTACTATCTGCTTGATCTTAGTTGCTTCAAGAAGAATATTTTTGGCTTGAGCGATAACTAAATTCCCTATCTCAGTTGGAATGACTGGTTGCTTAGACCGATCAAATATTTTTATACCGAGTTCATCTTCTAGCTTCTGAATCTGCATGCTAAGAGTAGGCTGGGTAACTGAGCACTTATCGGCAGCGATAACGAAATGTCGGAAGTTATCTAATGCCACGATGTATTCAAGTTGGGTTAGAGTCATAGATAATACTTATAAGACTATAATTATTATCAATTTGATTTATTAAGACCCGTATGTCAAAGGTATGTGAAAATATTGAAGTAATGCTTACTTATAGATAGAACTAATATGGAAAAGAATTCACGAAGCCAGAACACCGAAAGTAAATGCCCGTTTTCATCAGGTGCTATGAAGCAAACCGGAGGTGGTGGAACAAAGAATCGTGATTGGTGGCCAAATCAGTTAAAACTTAACATCCTGCGTCAGAATTCTGAGCTTTCGAATCCAATGGATGAGGAGTTTAATTATGCCGAAGAATTTAAGAAGCTCGATCTTAATCTCCTAAAGAGTGAGATCTTCGAAGTTATGACAAGTTCGCAGCCGTGGTGGCCTGCTGACTACGGACACTATGGGCCGTTGTTTATCCGGATGGCGTGGCATAGTGCAGGAACTTATAGAATAGCTGATGGACGAGGAGGTGCAGGATCTGGAACACAGCGGTTCGCCCCGCTTAATAGTTGGCCTGATAACGTCAACCTTGATAAAGCCCGTTTACTTCTGTGGCCTATCAAACAAAAATACGGTGCAAAGATTTCATGGGCAGATTTAATGATTCTTGCTGGTAATTGCGCGCTTGAATCTATGGGTTTTAAAACTTTTGGTTTTGCTGGTGGGCGGGAAGATGTCTGGGAACCTGAGGAGGATATTTACTGGGGATCTGAGAATAAATGGTTAGCCGATACTCGTTATTCTGGTGATCGTGAGTTAGAGAATCCTTTAGCCGCTGTTCAGATGGGGCTCATCTACGTAAATCCTGAAGGACCAAACGGTAACCCTGATCCTATTGCTGCTGCCCGCGATATTCGGGAAACATTCGGCCGCATGGCGATGAATGATGAAGAAACTGTAGCTTTGATTGCTGGTGGCCACTCCTTCGGAAAGACTCACGGAGCAGCCGATCCTAGTAAGTACGTAGGTCCTGAGCCTGCTGCTGCAGGGATCGAGGAGCAAGGATTAGGTTGGAAAAATTCCTTCGGCACAGGTAATGGAGCAAATACTATTACTAGTGGCCTTGAAGGTGCATGGACAACTACTCCGACTAAATGGAGCAATAATTTCTTTGATAACCTTTTCGGTTTTGAGTGGGAGTTAACAACAAGTCCTGCTGGTGCAAAGCAGTGGAAACCTAAAGGTGGTGCTGGTGCGGGCACAGTTCCAGATGCTCATGATAAATCTAAGCGGCATGCTCCAATGATGCTTACTACGGATCTCTCTTTAAGATTTGATCCAGCTTACGAGAAGATCTCTAGGGACTTTCATAAAAATCCCGCTAAATTTGCAGACGCATTTGCTCGAGCTTGGTTCAAATTAACCCACCGTGACATGGGTCCACGCGCTAGATATCTTGGCTCGGAAGTACCGAAAGAAGAGTTAATCTGGCAGGATCCTATTCCGACAGTCACCCATAAATTAGTTGATAATTCTGATATAGCGTCTCTTAAAGGAAAGATTCTTTCCTCTGGGTTGAGCGTTTCCCAATTAGTAACTACAGCTTGGGCTTCAGCTTCAACATTCCGTGGTTCAGATAAGCGGGGTGGCGCAAACGGAGCTCGAATTAGACTTGCTCCTCAGAAAGATTGGGAGGTCAACAATCCTCCTCAGTTACTTAAAGTGCTTGAGACTTTAAGTGAAATACAGAGTAATTTCAATGATTCACAATCTGGGGGTAAGAAGATCTCCCTTGCAGATATTATAGTACTTGCTGGCTGTGCAGGTGTTGAAAAGGCGGCTAAGGATGCAGGTGTCAACGTCACTGTGCCGTTTACTCCAGGAAGAGGGGATGCCTCAGCGGAGCAAACAGATGTTGAATCATTTGCTGTCTTAGAGCCGATAGCTGATGGGTTCCGTAACTATAATAAGAGTAGATATACGGTATCATCAGAAGAAATTCTGGTTGATAAAGCTCAGTTACTGACTCTTACGGCTCCTGAAATGACCGTACTCGTTGGTGGTATGCGAGTTTTGAACTCAAATTATGATAATTCAAAACTTGGAGTTTTCACGAATCGACCAGAAGTCCTTACTAATGACTTCTTTGTTAACCTGCTTGATCTTAATACAACTTGGAAAGCGACTTCTGATTCCAAAGAGACCTTTGATGGTGTCGACAGAAAATCAGGTGCAAAAAAATGGAGTGCTACTCGGGTTGATCTGATATTTGGATCAAATGCGGAGCTTCGCGCAATTGCAGAAGTTTATGCATGTCAGGATTCGAAAGAGAAATTTGTAAAGGATTTCATTAAAGCTTGGGATAAGGTGATGAACCTGGATCGATTTGATTTGGCCTAATTCTGGCAAGTAATCAAAGGGCTTTGATTAATCTTTGTAGTATTGGCTTTCCATAATTCGGAAGTCACGATACTCGCCAATTATCGCTAGCTCAATGTCTATTCTTTTTACTCCTGGTGATTCGTAAATTAAGACTCCTTCCTGGATAATGTTATTCTTGAGGATAATATTGCTTTTAAGTTGATTCAGTATGACCACATCAACTTTATCTGTTTTAAGAATTACAGGGATATGACCCATTAAAGTCAGCAGAAGGTCGAAGGAATCATCTACTTTTTTTGGATCGACATATACCGCAAAGTCATAATCACTTGCCGGTCAAGCTTTTCCTGTCGCACGGGACCCAAATAGATATACGAGTTTAATAGCTTTATATTTTTTGAAAAGCGCAGTCAGCTTTGACTTTGTTAAAGGAGTGAGTTTGGTTTTTGCCATGACAGACTAAAAATAAATTAATTTAACAAATGAAAAAATAAATTAAGATAGAAAATAATAATAATTACGGATTCTGAGCGATTGCGGGGATATTACGATCAAATTCCCAAAAATCTCATCTTCTTTAAGTTCCAGTAGGGCAGTGATGACGCGCTTGCTAAGAGTATCAATTGGGGCTGCATTCTCAAATCTAATGACAACTACTCCGCTATGTGTCCCTAGCGGAAACCTATGTATGTTTGCAAAGTCTAGGTCTCTAGTAAGCAACGTCAGGTTTTGAGCTTTGGAGTATTGGAAAATATTGTCATCTGGTGAGCCTTGAAGATTAACATCCGCTATCCTAACGACGTTAATCTTTGCAGCGCTAAGCGCAGCTACAAGAGATTTACTTATATTTTCATCTGTAAGAAACTTGATCACGATTAGTCACTATATTGAACCGCGCTCGCTAGCAACGGATTTTGATCCATACTCAAGTGCAGATAGAACATCTTCGGGAAGAATATCAAACTCTTCAGCGACTTCTTCTTTTGTTTTTCCTGTAGCAAGAAGCCCAAGAACTTCATCGACTCCAACACGGGTTCCTTTGATAATGGCTTTTCCAAAGCGGATGCTAGGGTCCACAACTATTCGGTTTAAACCTTTATTTATGGAGGATTCTGTTGCTTTCGTCATTTCTTAATAATTCCATACATCTGAATACTAAGGCAAGGATCTTTGCAGCGCTTAAACAAGTTGATTTGAAGTAAGAGTGATAATTGCTTGAAATTACAAATAAGAAAAGAACTAAGGTAGAGCCTTCCACATAACCTCAAACGTTTCGCGGTG
>CAZYRE010000072.1:1319-11470 GCA_964650155.1 uncultured Bdellovibrionales bacterium | reverse complement strand
GGAAATGTAGAATCTAAGGCGAGGGCTTGTTCCCGATGCGAGGCGCACTCAATGCTTGGCTCAAATGGTCTTCCATCAACAAACTTACAGACAATAGGGAGAAGAGAAGTATAAAGTCTAAGCATCTGATTTTTTTCGGAAGGATTATGAGACTTTCTGTACTGCAAGTTTAAGCGGAGAATTTGATCAGAAAGCTGCCTTACCTTTTCTCTCTCGGGGTCCTGAATTTCGTCTTTGGTATACCTAGGTTTTTGGGGAGGTTGATCAAGTAATTTCTTAAGTTGATCGTAAGAGCTCTCTTTTGAGGCTGCACCTAGTCCTGTGCTTTTGCTACGACATATTTCAGAATCAAAGCCATTTTCAAAACATAGTAATCGAGGGTTAGCCTCATCAACTTTTTTAAATTTATCAATGGTATTTTGACATTGTTCTGGGAAGTAAGTTGGCTTCTCTCTATTAGCCTGACAAGTAATAGGTAGGAGAGCCTCGTAACTTTTTATTAGATCTACTTTATTAACTTCAGTTGGGCTTGCGAGATACCTAGCTTCTCGCATCTCACTCTCTAAGAGGATTAAATCAGGGGATTTCTGAGTAGGATTTTGAGCAGTCGCAATGGCTGTAAAGCAGAGTAAGGAGAAGGGTAGCAAGATCAGGGATCGCATGAAGTCTCCAGTTCAGAGGTACTATTAATAACCTCTCTCATTCTATATTATCATCAAATATCCCGAAACTGTGATACAGGGCTGAAATGAAGTTACTTTTTACATTGATACCACACCATTTTTTTAGCTGGATTACTGGAATACTTGTCTCCATTCCTTTGCCTAGAGTTTGTAGAAGGGTCCTTTTTACATGGTATATTAAGAGATATGGCGTGAATCTTGATGACATTTCTGAAGATCCATTCTCATTCCCGTGCCTTGGTAAATTTTTTGTTCGGAATTTAAAACCTGGCATTAGGCCGATAGAAGGAAATCTGGTTTCCCCTGTGGATGGCACTCTAAGATCTCATGGTAGCGTTCAAAACGGATTAGTTCTTGAAGTTAAAGGCCAGGAATATTTTGTTGATGAGTTACTCGGAACTTCTGAATTTAATCGAACATTTCAGAATGGATATTTTTTTAATTTTTATCTTGCACCAGGAGATTATCACCATATTCATATGCCAGTAACTGGTACTACAAGTTGCTTGACCCACGTTGCTGGATATTTGTGGCCAGTTAATAAATGGGCTTGGAGTAATGTAACTAAGTTGTTGGTACAGAATGAGAGAGTTGCAGTACTTTTTGATACTGAATTTGGAAAAGTAGCAGTGGTTCTGATTGGCGCATTTAATGTTGGATCTATCTCTGTTGAAATTCCAGAATTCAAAAACGTAGCAAAAAGTTTTGGTATCGTAAAAATCACAAAGAAACCCTTAAATATGAAGATAGGTGAGAGGCTAGGGACATTCAGAATGGGTTCTTCTGTAGTTGTTCTTATCGAAAGACAGCCCGCTGCAAAATCAAATTATTCACTTGAATCTAAGGTAAGGTTTGGCCAGGCCCTTTTTAAGAGTTAGATCATGCTTGATGTCATCAATACCCTTTGTGCTTTGGGTGAACGACAAGGAGATACGGCGCTCAGGGCCGCAGATTATATCTCCGCTTACCTCAATGAATTAAAGATACAATTTACAACTATAGAATATAGTACCGCCATTCCAAATGTTATTAGTTCATACTTATTAATTAATGGTAAAGAAGTTGAGGCAAGAAGCTGCTCCTTTGTTGGAGGCAAAATAGATAAGGATAGCCAAATTATAACTTCACTTCAAAGTTCGCAGAATCATTTTTATAAACCAAATATCAACTTCAATGAGAAGTGTCGCGCTATTTCCACTCCAAATTACTACTCTGCTCCGGCTTTGGCGATTAACTTTACAGATCTAGAATCTGTAAAAAATGCTGGTTCTATAGAAGGAGAATGTATTGTTAATCGCCAAGATTGCATTGCGAAGCAAATATTGGTTGGAAATTTAGCTTCTCCAAAGCATATCCTGTTCTGTCACTTTGATAGTCTTTTTCAAGGTGCCGTTGATAATGCTTCTGGGGTAGCGGTCTTGCTAAATCTGATTCAACAAAATCCTCATTTAGTTCGAGAGAATCTTTTTGTTTTCGATGGCAATGAAGAGCTTTCATATGATACCGGAATTTATTGGGGTCATGGGTATAGAGAATTTCAGCGAAGATTTGATCCTTTATTACAAAGTGCAAAGGGCATTATCGTAGTAGATTGTGTTGGCTATGATACCCCTTCTTATTATCATACCCCAGAAATTATCAAATTAGCTTTTCCTATCTTAAATCCAGAATCGTATACACATAAGTGTGAAGTCATTTCTGGTGGCGTAGATTTAATGATGTCATTTTACCATTCAGAAATTGACACGCCGAAATTAATAACCTCTGAGGCATTACGAGAAGTGGTAGAATATTTAGAGAAAAAATTTAGTGATTATGTGTGATCGGTAATGTTACCACTGTCAAAAAAATCGCAGCTGATCTCAGCAGTTCAGATAGCTCTTTTTATTTTGATATTAGTTTTTTCCATTAGTATACGATTTAATGGACTATGCTCTAATGGTATTCACGGAACAGATACTTTTATTTATTGGGAGATAGCTCAAAACTGGGCAAGGGGAGAGTTCGTTTTTAATACGGATCCATGGGGATCGGATATAAATTTCTTTCGTCCAATTTTTTACGCATTAAATCTCTTATCCGTAAAATTGTTTGGTATTAATGATTTCTCGCTCAGATTACTGATCGGTATATTTGAAAGTGGGACGATTGTCTTACTTTTTGTTCTCGGTACTAGGTTATTCGGTTTGACCGTTGGATTAGTAGCTTCCTTTCTTTATTCGATTACTCCAGCATCCCTAGTCTGGTCACAGAGTGAATTGGTTCATCCGTACGTTTCATTTTTCATATTAGCTTCAATCACATCTGTTTATTGGAGTTATCCACGGTTCTCAAATATTGGGCTTATCATTGGTGGTATATTATCTGCTCTGGCTTCACTTTCTCATGGTAGTGCAAATTTTTTAATTTTAGGAATAGCGATATCTATCTTATTTGAAAGTTGGCGAATTTCTACCAATCGAAGAACTTTTAGAGTGTTGTTTCCTGTAGCAATGTTCTCTTTTGCTGCAGCTACATTGTATCTGTTTGTTATGTTTTTATTTGGTTTTATACGTAGCCTTGCCGCGATCTTAAGTGAGATCAATATTCAGCATAATTATGCGGGTGGCGTCGAAAACTCATTAAGTCTGATTGTAGATGGAGGATTCATCCAGAATACTTCATTTATTTTTACAGCTTTTTTCTTTGTTTCTTTCATCATTTCAATTTTTATCACATATCGAGAGTCAAAAGTTTATCCTGCCTTTGTTTTAATATTACCCACAATCTATTTGATATTTTATTCCGCTATTTTTGGTGGAGAGGCTAACGGAAGATTTTTTCTATCTTTAGTCCCATTTTCTGCTCTTCTTATAGCTTTTGTACTTAACACGATAATTCCAAGTAAAATATTTTCCCGTCAATTATTATTAATTCTTTTAATACTGATCATTGTGATTCCGACTCTTATTTGGCGTTGGGGGACTACTTCTGCACTTTATGAAGGTAGAGAAAAGGGGGAAGCTCGTGCGGTATATGAGGCATTGAAAGACGTTGTTAATGAGAATAACCGACTTCTTGTTGCCCCATTCCAAGCTAGAAACTGGCCAAAACGAATTGATGCATGGCCTTATCTTTCATCTAATTATGTTCGCTATTTATTTGATTGTAGAGAGAATAGTCTTCAAGATTTTTTCGCGGCAGAAAATGTAAGATATGTTTACATAGCTAGTGAGAACTTACGGATAGGAAGTATGAGTAGCATTCCTGCAGAAGTTAGAGAACGAATCGGCCTTTGTTTTGCTATCGATTCCAATATCATCGATTATCACAGGACTTCAAAAAAATTTAATAAATTTCTGAAAAGTCTTAAGCCACGTAGGATTTATAACCCCTTACTTCCTGGGCTCCTCTTCGAAATAAGAATAGAGCGCTCTAGCTGAAGCGAATTTTTTGATAGGATTCTCTTCTAAGTTTGTGCCCCAGAAGCAAGCAAGTGTTAACCGTAGGCCTGACTCTACTTCCTCAACCTCATGAACGATTTTTGAGTCGAGAATTACTATGTCGCCCATTCCTAGGCGAAGAGGATGACTATTGTTTTGCTTATCGTTAATGACTAAATCGCCCCCTGTATATTCAGAGCTCAAACCTAGTATTAATCCTGTGCGGTAGCATGGATTGGCGTTGGTATCTAGATGCGCAAGGATACTATCATTCTCTGATAGAGAATTGATCTGGCATCTACGTAAGTGTAAGGCCTCATTCGAACCTGCTAGTGAAAGGTTAGTTATTTTCTCCGTTAACTGAACAGCGTTAAATAATGTGACTATATCTTGAGCAAAGATTCCTACGTTAGTAGGCTTTTGTTCTTTTTTATCCTCTATGATTGGAAAAGCAGAGCTTTCATGTTGAGGATCGACGATACGTTTAGAAGCAGGATCCTGCAACGTCGCTAGTGCTAGCCGCTGAATCTCAATAAAATGCTCAGGTTGTAAAAAGCTTTCGCTCGCAGGAAGGTAGATAAATCCCTCTCGCTGAAATTGATCACGAAGTAAAGAAATCTTATCTTGTATTAACGTAGCTTCCATCACCGACAGTTTTGTTATGAATTTGCTGGTAGAAATCGTTGCTTACCGTATTCAAGTACAATACGCGTGACCTGTTTTGCTAGTTCTAGGTGGGTACTTTCCTCTGTAAGTACACTAGAAGAGCGAAATTTACAGCATTCTAGTGACATTTTTGCCATAGCTGAAGAACCTTCGTTAATAATGTCATTATTCAACAATAACATCTCCTTACTAAGTGGTAGAATCTCAATTACTCTAGGTCTACGTCCTGTAGCAGCAAGGATTTCGTCGGAGGTAGTTCTGAATAATTCTCTAGCTTCTGAGACCTCGCCCCGTGAGTTTTCATATGTTTCCAGAAGGAAGAGCTTATCGACGAATAGTGAGAACAATATAGGGTAGTACCATGACGCTGGTGGCCGAACGTTATGCTCTCCAATCTTATCTAGATCTATATCTTTAGTGCAGATCTTTACACTTTTATTTAAGTCGTTCCGAACGTAGCAATATTCCGGCTTTACTCTCGCTTCCTTAAGTATTTCATAAAAGAATCCTGAACAATCCGTTACTAGATCTCTTCCAAATACTTTTCTGAGTGAACTTAAGTGGTAGTCTACTAGGGAATCTCCAGATGACGTTCGAAGTGCATCTATAACTGTACCACTTAATGATTCTAGTGACTCTGTAGTTAGACGAGTGGTAGAGTAATCACAGATAATTTTCCCGGATGATGTTTGCCTCCAAGTAGTAGATTTAGTTTTTACTGCAGCGGACTTATCAACGCTTCCATGACTGAATGTATCTGTAGTGAATGTTCCTAGTATTGGGGAGAGGTCGAGGATCTCGCAGAGTAGCACTGTGGCTATTGTCTCAGTGCAGGGCATCATTATCTGCCTAGGTAAGAGGGCAGTATGTTGTTCCCCTGCTAAAGGAAAATATCTTTCAACGACCTTATCGAATTCCTTAATCCCGTATCGCGTTTCAATGTAACTGTTCGCTTCAGGACAACTCGGCAAACTCTTTGCCATATCTAATTCAAGATGTGTTTTGATGTAATATGAATCTGATTTCTCTACGTTAGTCGATAATTCTTGCCTTGAAAGATGAATTTCTGATTGTTCCAAAATTGGGTCCATAGATAGATCTTCCTTGTGAGCCATGGGATAGCCCTAAATGCTTTGTGTTTTTTTTAACTAAACGGAGTGATCCCGTTGGTTAAAGTTGAGGTCTGTTTATTTGTATTGAATTAGAGTTAGTTTTGGGGGTGGCCCCAAAAAAAGGAAGCTGAAAAAAAGAAGGTGGTAGTTAGATAACTCACAATAACTAACAGATATTGGAATGAACATTCTTTGTCAATTAAAAAAATTATTTCTTGATGTAAACCAAATAGCTTTACCGTTCGTCTGTAACATGTGCTTAAAAGTTGACCTAATTTAATGGAAAAGAATCAGGGATTTAATCAGATAGAATGGGCCAACTTTGTTGAGCGATACTATGAAGGTATTTTTAGTTATGCCTTTCTATTTCTAAGGAATAGAGCTGAAGCTGAAGACGTAACACAGGATGTATTTTTAAAAGCGCAGCTAGCAATAGTTGAAGGGGCAGTAATTAATAATGAAAAGGCTTGGATTTACTCAATAGTTAGAAACGCCTGCATTGATAGGACAAGGTGGTGGAAGAGATGGAAATACGGAAAAGTCGATGAGGAATTGCCTCAAAAAGGGTCAGATATGGAGTTAGTAAATTCGATAAAAGATTTAGTAAGTAAGCTGCCAGTTCGACAACGAGAAGTATTCATCCTGAGGCATTGGCATGGGTTTTCAACGGAAGAGACTGCCAAATTTCTCTCTATAGATGAAGGAAGTATTAAATCACATCTTTCGCGGAGTATTGGAAAATTAAAGGACGCGCTTAAAGGGTAATCCTTATGAATGATAAAAAGGGAAACCAACTCGATCCAGAATTAGAATCTATTTGGGGAGAATCGTTAAGCAGTATTGTGGCTGAAGCAGGAAGAGTGCCGTTAGATCGATCGCATATGCGTCAGATTATAGAGCAATCAAATAAATTGAATCGAAAAAATTTCACCCGCAGATTCATTCCGGTAGTAGCCGCAACTGCCATAGTTTTATTGATGATCAATCTCCAGCGTGATCAGAAAACCTCTGATCTTTCATTATCTTCAATAGATGAGGTTGAGCTTGAGTTGCTTCTTTATGGAGATAGTTCTTCGAATCCAGATTTTCTTGAGAGTGAAGATCAATTTGAATCTGATTTAATTGGAGAAGAGATATGAAAACATTATTGGTTCTTATCCTCACTGTAGGATTTTGTGGCCCAGTTTTAGCACAGCCAACTCGTGAAAGAGTGGCCAAAGGTATCAGAGAACTTAACCTTAGTCCTGAACAGAAACGGGAACTTCACCAACTAATGGAGGAGCGACAGGAAGGTGAAGATCCTAACGGTTTAATGGATGGTATTAATCAGTTGAGACGAATGGTTTATAACGGAGCCAGCGAAGAGGAGATTGATAACCACATTGCACGTATCAGAGATTTAGCAAAGCAACGTGCTGCAAGAGCTAGAAAGTTTAAAGAAATTCTGACCCCTGAACAGGAGGAGCGTCTCAAAAAGATGAGACAAGAGCGTAGAAGATCTATGGCCGAAGGGGAAAATGAAGGTCCTCATCGTCCGAATATAGAAAGGCGCAGAGCATCGCAAGAGAATGATAGAGAAGCACCACGTCGCCCCAATGTAGTACGAAGGGACCCTGATCAAAGAGGAAGGTAAGTCGCCTGTACATTTTTGCCGTTACTTCTGTGACGGCATTATTTTCCTGCCATTTCATCCTACTAGCTCGATTTTGCCGGTAGGCATGATGCATAACCATATGAAATATTTAGATCTTTTTATCAAGCAGCCTGGCCCACGAATTGCTTCTAATCCCGTGTCTAAACTCTATCTAGATACATATGGTCATGCAAACTACAGCAATATCTCCGAAGCCTCAGCTTTCAGCTCCTCCTCCTATTCCGTCTAGCAGTACGACCTCGCAAGACACAGCAGAGGAATTTGCTGAGATTATTGGCGAGATCTCTCAACGAGCCAAGCGTTCAGTAAAGAGGAACGATGCAGTTGATGCTTTAGCCGGGCTTTTTGCATTTCAGGCCTCTACCGCCGCTGTTGCTCGCTCTACTTCTGAACAGATTGCGAAAAAAGAAGAGAAAACAGCAGAAAAGGAAGCAAGCGCTCAAAGTGAATCACAAGAGAGTTCAGAAGCACGTGTTGAATCTGGTCCACAAGTAAGAGAAGAGCAGAGAACCCAAGGTAATAAAGAGAGATCTGCTGGACTAGAGAAGCAAGAGAAGAAATTTAGCGATAATGATAAACCTAGAGATAATCAAACAAAAGCTGAAGCAAAAGAAACAGTGGTTCGAGAAAGATTTGCTCAAATGGAAGCTACCGGTTCTAGTGAGCTAGAATTTGATCCAAATGCTGTTGTTGTTCAATCAAATCAAAGCACCTTAGACAATTCTAGTTTAGTTAAAGGCAAGACAGCAGAGGAAGAACTTCCAGCAGCAGAAGTTGCGGTTCGCAATCTTATGCAGCAGTTAGGCCTTGATATGCAAAGTACAGTTACGGAGAAAGCTCCGGTTGCAACCCCCATGATAGCTGGAATGGTTGCTGAAATGACTAGAACGGCACTAAATGAAATCCGCGCACCAAAATTTTCGCAGATGAATGGCGTTGAGGGCATTCAGCGTATGGAAGCTCCAGCCCCAAAGGCTCAGGAGAATCAAGAGCGCACTGAGATAGCGCGTCAAGCTAAGAATCAAGCCCCAGTGAAGAAAGATTTCCAAGTGGCAGTTCAAAGAATTGAAGATGCATTGAAAGAAGCAATTATGGCTAAAGATGGAAAGAGCGTTTCTCTCCGTCTAGATCCTCCAAGTTTGGGCACTGTGAAAGTTGAAGTGACCCTTAAAGAAGGGAATCTTTATGCTCGTATTGTGGTTGATAATTCTCAAGTAGCTTCCATGATTCGTGAGAAAGGCTCTGAGCTCCAAGAGAGCTTAAGAAAACTCGGCCTCGATGTTGATAAAGTAAATGTCTTTGTTGGTAATGGACAGGGACAGGAGCAGGAATTTAGAGATCATCTGCCGCAGCAAGCCAAGAATAATAACGCTTTGAAGTTGATGATCAACGATGATTCCGGAATCGATGCGCGAAGCCTCGTGCCTGGACTGATCGGTGGTAAGGGTTTTGAACAGGGCTGGGTAGCCTAACGTCAAGGATGACTATGGTAGATTCAATTAACAAAATAAATAGCACCTCGCAGTTGAATGCAAGTTCAACTCAAGGAAGTGGCATCGTCGATAATACTGTTAAGGATATCGGTAAGGATGCGTTCTTAAAGCTCTTAGTGGCACAACTCAAGAATCAGGATCCTCTTGATCCACAAGACCAAGGTGAATTTGCTGTCGACCTTGCACAGTTTACCCAAGTTGAACAGTTGACCGAGATTAACAAGAAACTTGGTGGCGGTGATAATAGCATTAACGGTTTAGCATCATACCTTGGACATAGCGTTGTTCTTAAGGATTCTACCGTTGAGGTAGATGGTGGAGAGGCTGGTTCCCTACAGGTCGAACTCCCAGTTGATGCTGCATCAGTAAAAGTAGATCTATATGATGATAAAGGATCTTTAGCTGACACCTTAACATTCTCGGACCTTCCTGCCGGTAAGCAGATGATTGATCTAAAAGATATTAATGCTTCTTCAGGCATTTATACTTTTGATGTGAAGGCAACAACTGCATCAGGTAACCAATTTAGTGTCGATTCAAGAGTGGCCGGAGTTGTAAGTGGTTTTATCCCTGGCCCTCAGCAGACTCTCCTCGTGGGCGGACGTGAAGTCTCCCTAGATGAGATTATGGAAGTGACACTCGCTAAGTAGATTTAAGTTAGAGGACTAGTACTATTATATGGCAAGTCTATTAAATGGTCTCTTCGCTGGTCGCGCAGGTCTTGCATCACACGGTATCGCACTTGGCGTAATCGGTGACAACATCTCTAACGTTAATACTATTGGTCACAAAGCTTCCCGTGCTGAGTTTTCCGACTTAATAGCTGGTCGTTCCTCAAACGTAACAGTCGGTGTGGGTTCTGAAGTTGTTCGTACCACTCAGATCTTTGAACAAGGTACTCTGGAGTTAACAGGTCGAGATCTAGACGTTGCTATCGATGGAAACGGATTTTTCGTTGTGCAAGATAATACAGGCGGACGTTTCTACACACGCGCTGGTAACTTCAAAGTAAGTTCCGATGGTATTATGGTTACCCAAGGCGGCTTCAAAGTCCTTGGTTATCCAGCTAACGGTAGCGGTGCTCTGCAAGAGTTAGATCTTAGTGCTGTATCTCAAGATAA
>CAZYRE010000072.1:0-1219 GCA_964650155.1 uncultured Bdellovibrionales bacterium | reverse complement strand
GACGGGCAGGGTGTTGGTAATATTACTAGCGTGAGCGTAGACGAAGATGGAACTGTATCAACAATTCTTGATAACGGTCAGGAAGCGATTATCGGAAAAATAGCCTTAGCAAACTTTGCTAATCCTGAGGCGCTTTCAAGAGTTGGTGGACAGCTTCTTCAAAAATCTACACAGTCAGGTGAGCCTGTAGTTGGTACCCCAGATACCGGTACTTTCGGCGTGTTAGCTGCAGAATCAGTTGAGCTCTCTACAGTGGATATCGCCGACCAATTCGTAAAATTGATTACTCTACAACGTGGATTCCAAGCGAATTCCCGTATTATTACAACTGTTAACCAGCTCTTGGCAGAGCTTATCCAGTTGGCATAGAACTTAGGGGCTTGGCGGTGACCCATTAATCCGTCTTAATAAAGAGCCCATATGTTATTTTCTGATGAAGAATTACTCTCTAAAGTTCCACGGCGTGACATGCGTGCTGTGGCGCGCTTAATTACCCTTGTTGAAAATCGTGTTCCTAGAGCTAGGGCAATTCAATCAAAACTTTTTGAAAAAACGGGACGGGCTCATGTGATTGGCGTGACTGGTTCCCCAGGCGCTGGAAAATCTACCTTAGTAGATCAATTGGCCTTGGAATTCAGAAAGGCAGGGAAGAGTGTTGCTATTTTAGCAGTAGACCCAACTAGTCCTTTTACTGGTGGTGCAGTTCTTGGCGATAGAATTCGCATGACCATGGCTGCAGAGGATGAAGGGATCTTTATCCGTAGTATGGCAACGCGTGGTGCCTTGGGTGGAATTTCACGAGCAACACTTGATGCTATTCAGATCTTAGATGTAGCAGGGTTTGATATTGTTCTAGTTGAGACTGTTGGTGTTGGACAATCTGAAGTTGATATCGTCAGAACTGCTCATACATGCTTTGTCGTTTTAGTGCCCGGGATGGGTGATACCGTTCAAGCCATCAAGGCAGGCATTTTAGAAATTGCAGATGCCTTTGTAATTAATAAAGCAGATCGTGACGGGGCTGATTTACTCCAGCGCGACCTTAGAATGCTTCTTTCATTAGTGGATCCCGAGGCAGGTTCTTGGGAGCCGCCAATACTTAGAACAATTGCTACAAGAGGTGAGGGGATTAAAGAACTTACCGAGAAAGCTTTAGCACATAAAGTATGGCTTGATTCTTCAGGAAAAGGCGAAGAGAGGAAGCTCGCTATGGTTAAGG
>CAZYRE010000071.1:1681-12254 GCA_964650155.1 uncultured Bdellovibrionales bacterium | reverse complement strand
AACAGCTCTGACTTAGTGGCTTTCTCTTTAATCTGGATTGGTCTTATCTTGTATTCTCTAGAGGGGCTTTATTTCTCCCACAAATCTCAACTCATAAATTGATTCTCGATATCAAATTGCAATCTATAATTTATGCATTACAACATATTGTAAGTATTCTAGTTTTATCAACTGATTGATAAAACGTATACTTTATTATACACTAATTTAGTGAATATAAATCTTAGCCAACTACTATCTAGCGCTTCAAGAACAAGCATACTCGAGGTGTTATCAAAACAGAGCGAGCCGGTTCCATTAAGACAAATAGCTTTACTGGCAACAATACATGTTCGAAGTGCCGACGTAACCTTAAGGCAACTAGCTAAAGAAAAAATTGTATGCTCAAGAAAAGTTAAAAATGAAAAGCATTTCTACATCAACAGAGATCACGAAGCACACGAAGCAATTCTAAAAATAATCAACCTCGTCACAACGATGAATATCTCTGCTCAGGCTGCCATGCTCCGAGATAAGGCTATTAACGCATTACAATTTGCCTCCTCAGGGCTTGAGTTTATTCAACAAGCAAAATCAAGATTATGAACCTTGCGGAACGATTTAGAGAAGTAGTTGAGATACTACAGAAAGAAAAAATAAGATTCGCAGTTGCTGGAGGTATCACCGCATCTCTTTATAGACAGGATGAAAGACTAACCAAAGACATCGATTTTTTAATTGCTACTGATACTGAAAACGAAGAAAAATCGAGTTTAATTCTAAAACAGCTCGGACTTACGCCGTCACTAATTACAGATGCTGACCTCGCAGGAGGGCCTCTTTTTAAAATTAAGAACAAAAACGGCATAGTCATGATGGTAATTGGCCGTGCTCCAAACCACACAAGTATAATTGGCGTTGACTTTATTCTTCCCAAAATGCCTTGGGCAACTGAAGCTCTAGAGAGGGCTCAATATATGAAAGTTGATTTTGGATTTGGAGAACTGCCAGTTTTGACGGTAGAAGATGTAATTATTTCAAAACTATATGCATTTAAAAATGACAGTACTAGACTTAAGGACTGCGACGACATTCAGTCAATTTTACTTTCCAAAAGGGAATTAGATTTACCATACCTAGCAGGTCGCATGCGCGCATACAGATTGCCCATACCTAAACAGCTTGCAAGCATTGCTAGCGTGGAGCTTAATAGAATTTCGAAATCTGTAGAGCGAGAAATCAGAAGAGATTTGGCTAAGAAACGAGGCAGCAAAAGATAAACATTACCCATTATGACCAAATCAAAGATTCACACATTAGCCGCATTCTTTGCACTCCTTGCAATCATGATCCCATTTTCTTCTTATCGCCTTGTTGCAGGAGATGAAGGCTTCTACGTACTAGCAGCAAAACTAGTCAGCCAAGGCAAATCTCTCTATACAGACTTCTTCTATCCACAGATGCCTCTTATCCCATGGGTTTACGGAGCGTGGATGAAACTTTTTGGAACAACTTGGGATAGCGCCAGATTGCTTTCGGCAATTCTAACTAGCGCCCTTGGAGCCACATTATTCTCATTCTTGCTTCGTTACGGTCGCGCCTGGGCCTGGTTGGGGGTTCTTCTCTTTGCCACTAATACTTTAGTTTTTGCATGGGATACAACAGTTAAGACCTTTACCCTCTCAACGCTATTATTATTCGGTAGTTACTATTTGCTGGAGCCTGGAACAAAGCTTAACGGATCTCTTCGTTTCTTATTGGCTGGTTTTTTATTTGGATTATCAGTTGAAACTCGTCTTTTTTTCGCCGGACTTTTCCCTATCTTTGCTTTCATCATCTTCCAGCGTGGCGATCCTCTAAGCGGTAGATTGAAAGCTATCCTCCTTTTCTCTCTTAGTTCAGCAATTGCACTCTTGCCCAGTTTTTATCTCTTACTTAAAGATTTTGACGTATTCGAGTTTAACAATCTTGGCTACCACCTAATTCGCTCGGATAGAGATTTTGAATCTGCACTGCATGCCAAATGGACAATTGTTAAAACTGTTTTAGCTCTTCGGCCATCACTTCAAATAGATGGCATCCAGTTCGCCCTTCTTCTCGTTTTTGGTTTTGCCGCTGAACTTAGATCTTGGCTTATGACCAAACAAACCTCTGGTGCCTACCTTATTGCTATTGGGTTATTCGGTCTAAATTTAATACCTACACCAACATACGTTCAGTATTTTTCAACTCTCACTCCTTTTCTTATAGTTAGCACCGTTGCTACGTTAAGAAGGTCCCCTGTCCTATTTGTTATCCTTTCGGTAGTGGCGTACCTATTTTTTGCCCACTCTGATCTAAACAAATACATGAAGAGCGGAGTTGGGGTACTCGGCATCAGTCCAGGAGAGGCACAAAATAAGACTCCACTTGCCTTGAGTATAATTGGCTTAAAAATCAATAAATCCCTGCCAGAGGGCGCGCAGCTCCTTGCTGAATGGCCAGGATTCTTAGTTGATAGTCATGCTGCACCATGGCCAAATCTTGAGAACCATTTTGGTTGGAAAGTAGCTCACAAAATTGGCAGGGCAAGTCAGCAAAAAATGAAGATAATGCCTCGCTCTGATATAGCGAGATTAATAAGACATTCAGAACCAGAATTTGTTCTTTTAGAGAGAAAAAGTTTTGATAAAAACTACTTTAATTTAATGAATAACTATCGCCTTGTTTGGGAAGAATTTGGGGTGATGTTTTTTGAGAGAAACATATGAGCATAAAATCACGGAATGAGGTTCCTGTCTCCGATACTTGGGATCTCGGGAAAATGTTCACCTCCGAGAAAGCCTGGGAGGAAAAGACTAGTTCAATTTCTGTCGCTTTAAAACGTTTTGGTAGGTTTCAGGGAACATTAGGTACTTCGGCAAAGACTCTTCAAGAATGCCTCGAGGAAACCCTCTCTATCCGCCGTGATTTCGAAATGGTTTACAACTACGCTCATCTACATGCGGATGAAGACACTGGAAATGCCCATTATCAGGGATTAATGCAAAAGGGATTGAGTCTTTATTCTGAAATAGCTACGGCGACAGCTTTTCTACGTCCTGAAATTCTAGCCATCGATGATAATAAGATGGCTGAATTTTTAAAATATCCTGGATTAAAACCATACCTACGGGTGATAGAGGAGATAGTAAGATACAAACCTCATACCCTAAATACATCTGAAGAAGGTCTCCTGGCGCTTGCAACAGAGGTATTAATGAGCCCGCAGGGAATATTTTCTC
The DNA here is from genome assembly GCA_964650155.1 of uncultured Bdellovibrionales bacterium. Lineage (GTDB taxonomy): Bacteria > Bdellovibrionota_C > UBA2361 > UBA2361 > J135 > JAWXBT01. The sequence continues at coordinate 9,012 of CAZYRE010000071.1, read as the reverse complement.
AACTTAATAACGCTGACTTTAATTTCGGAACTATCATTGAAGATGGAGTAGAAAAGCCCCTTACACACAGCACCTATACTTTAATTCTTAAAAGCCAGAACAGAGACGTTAGAAAAGAAGCCTTCACCAAACACTTCGCCGTTTATGAGGCTCATAAAAACTCACTCGCTGCTGTGCTAACCGCATCTATCCGTGGAGACGTCTTTAATGCTCGCGCTAGAAAATATCCATCGGCTCTTGAAGCAAGCCTTTTCCCTGACCAAGTCGAAAGAAAAGTTTATGAGAATTTAATCTCTACCGTAAGCGCAAATACAAATGTTCTTAGTCGCTACTATAATCTTAAAGCAAAGGTTCTAAAGCTGCCTAAATTACAATCGTATGATGTACTCGTTTCGCCGGTTAAGGATGTTAAATTCAAACATACCTTCGAACAGGCGGCTGAGGTCATACTTGAATCACTAAAGCCATTGGGCAGTGAATATACGGAGACTTTACGAAAAGGGTTCCTTCAAGATAGGTGGGTCGATCGATACGAGAATAAAGGTAAGCGCTCTGGGGCCTATTCATCTGGATGTTACGATTCACCACCCTATATGCTAATGAATTTTAAAGAAGACGCGATCGATGATGTTTTTACTTTAGCTCATGAAGCTGGTCATTCGATGCACTCATACTTCTCTGGCAAAAATCAACCATACCAGGATCATGAGTATCCAATTATCACAGCAGAAGTGGCTTCGACATTTAACGAGCAACTTCTATTTGCTCACTTCGATAAAATAATTACGGATCCACAACAGAAACTATTTTTATTAAATCATCACCTCGAAGAAATTAACGGAACATTATTTAGGCAAGTTATGTTTGCCGAGTTTGAAATGGAGTCTCACAACAGAATAGAGAGAGGTGAGCCGCTCACCGTCGAAACTTACCGCCACCTTTGGAGCAATCTAATGCAAAAATATTACGGTGGAGCGGTAGACATAACTCCCGGTGCGGATCTTGGATGCTTTAGGATCCCTCACTTCTACTCCGCTTTTTACGTTTATAAGTATGCAACTGGAATTGCCGCAGCAATTATGTTGGCCGACTCAGTGATGAGTGGTGGTACCAAGGAAAGGGAAAGGTACTTAAGCTTTCTAAAAAGCGGTGGCTCCAAGCCGCCCCTTGAAACACTTAAACTAGCCGGTGTGGACTTAACTAAACCTGAACCAATAAACAGGGCTATTGAATTATTTGGGAATTTAGTTGATTCGCTTGAGAAACAGCTTAAGAACTGAATTTTTCGAGAACAGAGAAGAGAATACCTACGATTTGATCCCTGGTAAGAAGTGCAAGGATGGGGGCGGGCTCGGTTGAACGAGTTCCCGCCCCCATTGTTTTCTTGCGATGCTTCGAACGACTCATCCCAAAAGCACTGGCATAAAAGGTGGGCTCCGGCCGTCCTCTCGCTAGGGTCGAAATCAAGGTCACCAATTCCTGATGCGCGCGACGCGTACAGGAGAATGACACATGAGTGAGACGCAGGAGTGGACTGCTTTAGCGGAGCATTTATGGAACATCCAGATGCAATCGGTTTAGAGCCGTCCTGGGGGCTTGTTCTGGGGGATCTTCTCCTTCGGGAAAGGGACGCGGTGTTTAGCACAGCAAGTGCTGCACTTTTAAATTGAAAACATGTTCAACTTAAAATTGCAGCACTTGATATCTAAAGACGTTCCTTTCAAAACATGTAGAACCTAAATCTTCTCTGTTTCTCGAATAGTCGGGAGCACACAACCCACCACTACTCGAGAAGCAAGTATCATCTACACAGTAAATTTTAATAGAAGGAGCAAGCAAATAGCCTAACAGGTCGCAGCTTAATAAAGTCTCTCCTCTCAATCAAGAAAAAAGATACTGAGAGTATGACTTGCTTACTGTCTACTTTGGAATTCTTAGAATTTGCACATCCGGATTATGATATTGATACCTTCCAGCAGGTTTATAAAACTGTGCAATACTCTCGTATGTGCCCAATATCTTTCTAATTCTACGACGATCGAGTGGTCTAGCAGTATATTTGGTTAGGTACCTATCATAAAAGAGTGAGGACATAATCAGGTAATCAGCACCAGCCGTTCTAAATTTTTTTCTGCTCATAGAGGAAACTCGATCACCTTCAAGATAGATGATCTTGAATTTAGACTCAGGCAACTGTGGTGAATACGCCTTAAACGGCACGACTATTACAGAACCAGGCTGAATATTCGACTGGATCCAATTTCCTGCTAACTCTCTGGTGTCTGGCTCAAGAGAGAAGGTCAAAACAGTTGACTTAAGAAGAAGCAACGATAGCAGAATTGTAGTTGCCAATACCCTGATTCGCTTAGCTGATAGCACTCCAATGGAGATTGAGGATGCAATCGCCAGAAGAGGAAGCGTAGGCAAAAGATATCGATCATTTTTTGCTCGGGCCGTTTCGGCGAGAATGTAGAAGATAGAGAAGCCTACGACTAAAAGGATCTCCTTCTTTTTGAAATTCTTAATGAGTAGCGCCAGACCAACGATGCCAGTAGCCACGACTATCGGTCCGACCCCACGTAACAAACTGACAAGTAATCCATGCAACCCGAAGGACTGAGCGATAGATATCTTTTCTCCATGACCTATCCTCATGTGCATTCTCTCTTGGTTAAAATCAAACCAAAACTTATTAAAATCAATAAAGATAAAAGGCGAGCAGCAGAATAAAACTAAGCAGGCAATCAAAGCCGCCGCCAAGCCCCATAAAAGAAACTTTGTATTTGGTTTGATACTCTGACTCTTAATCCATGGAACCAGTAACGGGAAAATGGCGCTCACAAGTCCAGGATACTTGCTTGCTGAAGCCAAACCCACCATTACTCCGGCTCCAATTAAATCTCTAGGATCATCCTTATCTATTGCTCTTTGTGAAAAATATAAGGCCCCTAAAACCCAAGGGAGCATCAAACTATCTTCTTTTAAATACCGACTAACCGTAACGGAGAGAGGAGCAATGGCGACGATGGCAGCACTAAGCCACGGAGAAGCTCTTTCAAAGTTACTAGCAATCAAAAAAGTAAAGAATATGGAGAGACATCCAGCAAGCAATGAAACAAATCTTCCTGCTTCGATAATCTGTGCTGGCAAAGACCAATCACTTAGTAAGCCTATCGCTGACCAAACTTTATGAACAGCCATCGTAAGATAGATCAGAAGACTTGGATGTAAAAAAGTTCTAGGATCTAAACTCTCTCGAGATAACATCCCAAGAATCGTTTTAACTTTCACTGATTCATCAGGATGGAAGCGATGATCAGGAAGCCCAAAATCAATCCCACAAAAACGTAAAAGGAAACCGATAATCAAAATAATAGAAAAAACAAAAAAGGGGTCAGACCCCTTTTTTGAAAAAAACTTCTCTATAGGAAAAGGGGCATGACCCCTCTTCCTATCATTAGCCGATGAATTCGTACCTATCGCAACCACTAGGTACAGTTACATAAGGCAAGCCGGTGCGAGGATCAAGGTAAGGAATTTGAGTTCCTGTCTGAAACACCTCAACTTTTATGTTCGAACCAAAGCTACCGCAGCTCTTAAAAAGTCGTGCAGTCACACACCGTCCATTTCCTGGTCCAAAATCCTTTATTGGCCCCTCACCGTTTACATAAACGTCCGCGCATGGATTTACATGGATAACTGGCAACCCCTCATTATATGCACTCTCAGCTTTTGGTTTCCAAAGAAAGTTACTCATTGTACCGGCACTCGGTGGAAGCTCTGGCGTATAGGTATCGGCTAGAGCAGAGTAGCAAGGCGCTATTAAATCCTCTCCACAAGAACCAGTCGTCTCAACACCTTTGGCATACCCAGCCTTAATCACTTCTTCGACTAAGCTTTTCCCACCGCCAGTAATAATTGCTCCCTTTACTCCAAGGCCACCGCCGTCAAAAACAACAGAGCAGGTATCAGCAGCTCTAAAAAGGTAAAGTTGATTATCAACAAATGTATTTAAGAGAGACAAAGCTCCCTCTTTGTCACTAACCGACTCAAGTCCTATCAGTCTGACTAGTTGCTCTCCATTGATTAAGGTCACAACTGCGGATCTATAGTCTATGAACCTGATTCCTAAGATAGGGTCCCCAGTAGTTTGATCTACAGAGGCTAGAAGTTGACCATTTACGATTACTCCGCAATCTAGTTTAGAACTTACCGTCCCTGATCCTTCAGTAGGACTTGCTTGAACTGGAGTAGAATCTCCATCGCCTCCACCACCGCATCCACAAATTACAGAAGCAACCCCAGAGAAAAGATATATGAACAGTTTTCTCATATGACCCTAAATAAGTAGTTAACTATTAAAATAGTGCTTAGTTTAAACTACCTAAACTCGCACAGGGAGCACAAATTTAGGGATATTTAATCAATTAAAAATGCCTAAAATACTTCAGAATGAGCAGGCATAATTAACCTCTGGCACAGTATGAGAAAGATTCATCGCATTACTATATGTAGTTTCAGCACCTACCTTATATTGCGTGATCTTACCTCCATATGTGGCGGCACCACCCAACTTCTTAATTTTCTTGATAGCTTTTAGGGCGATCTTCTTCAACTCAAGAGCTTGCCCTCTATACGTTGTCAGAATTGAAGCGTTACTGGAGGATATACATACCTGCTCTGCATTCTCACATACGTTATTTACAGAGGGCAATGTCCACGAAAGGATCCAATTGCTTATTTGCAATGAGTGAGCGTTCTTCTTTTGAGTAGAGATATAATTACTTAAATCAACTCCGGCAACCGTAGATACTTTTCCAAGCAGTTTTAAAACAGCTCTTACAATAAACTCCTGCTCTTTTGCTAAACCATCAAGCTGAGCCTGAGTTTCAAAAATATTTACCTCATCGCAGGTGACACAGGAAATTCCATCCCCACCGCAAACGCCACACTGATCTACCGAAGCAACCCCAAATGGCGTTCCAGCACAATCCAAACAAGAGGTCCCATTCCCACCGCAGACTCCGCACTGATCAAGTTCCAATCCAGAATTAATTGTACCATCGCAGCCTAAACAGGAAGTTCCATCCCCACCACAGACACCACACTGATCGATCACAAGTCCAGAGTTAGGAATATTATCGCATCCAAGACAGGATGAATTATCACCACCGCAAACCCCGCACTCATCAATTACTCGGCCATTCTGATCGGGGAAAAGATCGCACTGTCCGTTTGTTTTGATGTAGTCAAAGGTAATATCGATATCTTGATCTTGGGTGCCATCGATAAGAAATTCCAAAGCCCCAATATTGGAAAAATCAGCAGGTCCGCCAACTCCATGAGTTGTAAAATCACTTTGATTCGGATCGAATGAGAACAAAATGTTGCCGCTAAAGGAAGAATTCAAAGTCTTCGTAGCCACTGAATACTTCTTGGCAGTAGGATCTGAAGCATCATAAGCAAAAAGGGATATATCAATAGGGTTGCCGTTAAACCCTGGGTCGAATGAGACTACGTTTACGATGAACGCTGTTCCATTATCCTGAAAGAAATTGATTGATGGTAAACCAGCTCCATTTATCTCTAAAGGATTTATGTCTCCGTCCCATGTCACTTGTGACCAGCCTCTGACTCCAGAGGATTGGGAGTGTGAGAGGACGCCTAGACCTGCCTCTAGCTCTATTCCTAGTTGCCCCTGAGTTAATGTTGCCTTAAACGTTCGGTGGTTGCCTATGGCAGCAACAGGAAAGGCCTGATTAATATTTACAGGCTGCCCACCAGAGGCTTGAACCGTCTGATTTGTGACAAAATGATCTATCTCAATGGCTGTAGCATTTTCTAAACAAGAAAAAAGAACGGTGCTTAAGACCACATATGCTGCAATATGAAGCTTCATAATTCCTCCAAAAGAGGCTCTTTTCCGTTTTATACGAAAACGAGTTATTTCAATAAGTTAGCGTCTCTATACAAGCCCCTTCAAGGGCCGTTCCCGATAGTAAGGTTCCCTTAGTTTCCCTAATTCAACAAGAGGTAAAATATACGCCACATCTGCTTACTAACCGTTTCCATTATCGGGCCCAACATGTAAATGAACATTGTATCGTTTTAGATTCTAGGACTGAGCTAGTTATGAAAAAAATAAAGGTCGCAACTCCTCTGGTAGAGATTGATGGCGACGAAATGACTCGGATAATTTGGGCTTCAATAAAGTCAAAACTGATCCTTCCTTACTTAGATATAGATCTGAAGTACTTCGATCTTAGCATCGAAAGTCGGGACAAAACCGAAGATAAAATTACTATTGAAGCAGGTGAAGCGATCAAGAAGTTTGGTGTTGGAGTTAAATGCGCCACCATCACCCCAGACGAAGCTAGAGTCAAAGAGTTTGGTCTTAAAAAGATGTGGAAGTCTCCAAACGGAACGATCAGAAATATTTTGGATGGTACAGTATTTCGTGAACCAATTGTTTGCAAAAACATACCCCGCTTAGTTCCTCACTGGGGCAAACCTATAGTGGTGGCTCGTCATGCTTTTGGTGACCAGTACAAGGCTACTGATTTTGTTGTGCCGTCAAAAGGAAAGTTAACCATTACTTTCACCCCGGATGATGGATCTGCGCCTATTCAACATGAGGTCCATAAGTTTCCTAGCTCTGGTGTTGCGTTGGCTATGTACAACCAAGACAACTCCATCAGGAGTTTTGCTAGAAGCTGTTTTAATTATGGGCTACTCCAGAATCTAAGAGTGTATTTCTCCTCAAAGAATACGATCTTAAAAGCATATGATGGTCGTTTTAAAGACATCTTTGCCGAGGTCTTCGAAAAGGAATTTAAAGCTGAGTTTACTAAACGTGGACTCACTTATGAGCATAGATTAATCGATGACATGGTGGCCTATGCCCTTAAATCAGAAGGTGGTTATATCTGGGGCTGTAAGAATTACGACGGCGACGTTCAGTCCGATATTGTGGCTCAAGGATTTGGCTCATTGGGACTTATGACCTCTGTGCTTATGACTGAGGATGGCAAAACTATTGAAGCAGAAGCAGCACACGGTACCGTTACTCGACATTACAGATTACACCAGCAAGGTAAGGAAACTTCTACTAATCCTATGGCCTCAATTTTTGCATGGACAAGAGGGCTGGCCTATAGAGGAAAATTTGATAACAACCAGGAGTTAATCAAGTTCGCAGAAACTCTTGAATCTGTTTGTATCGCAACCGTAGAAGGCGGAAAGATGACTAAGGACCTTGCGGTTTGTATCCACGGTTCGGACGCTCCAAGATCTTCATATCTTACAACTGAGCAGTTCCTTGATGCTGTAGA
>CAZYRE010000071.1:0-1581 GCA_964650155.1 uncultured Bdellovibrionales bacterium | reverse complement strand
TACAGGTCACATCCTTAGTTGGAATGGAGTTAATCGCCTTCCAAGCTTGAATGTATAGTGCCTGAGCCAACTCACGGTTCTTCTTAGCTTGCTTCTTAGTCATCGCACCCAACTTCACAGCTCTCTTTGTGAGAAGTCTGTAAGAGGAGGATGAGGCTAAAGCGTTACCATCGATGCCTGTACTAGACGCCTGATAGTCAGTCTCATTGCAGACGATGTTCTCTATGATTTGCAACGACATTGTGCAGGTATTCTGCAAGCCGTTTGAATCAGTAAAGGTAACAACGAATGCGACGGCTGAATTTACATCTGCATCAGTTGGTGTCCATGAGAAGTTAACTGCGAATGGAGCTGCCTGAGTGGTTCCAGTTGCAGGAGTCAATACTGAACCTGCTGGAAGTCCTTGGTCAGTTACAGTTAACACTTCACCTGGATCGATATCCGTTCCAGTGAAGTTCGCACTAAATGGAACGTTTGCTGGAATGATATTATTAACAGGTTTATCGCTTGTGCATGTTGGAGGATTGCCATCAACAATTTCGATTATGAAATCTAGAGCAACGCTAGCGCAAACAGGAAGAACAGCAGCAGCAGTGCTTTGAGATCCGCCACCATTTGGAACCAATCCACAACGGTTGCTCTCTTCAATGACAACTTGGGCCGCATATTTCTGTCCAATAGCAGTACCGGTCGTATCCCAAGAAAGAACACAGTTGTTACTAACTTCGAGATCTAACCCGCCAGCAGTTGCTAAAGATGAGATAAAGGATTCATCCGCAGTAGCCATACGACAATTAGTTGGCTCACCCTGAGGATCTGCGATCGGTAAGGTGATTGAATTAATTTGTCCTTGAGCCATTTGTAAGATTACGGGGATGCTGCTTACAGGAGATCCGGCATTACTATTGGATAAATCAACAATGGTTTGTACCAATTCAGAATCATCACCTGCGTTAATGAGAGATCCGATACGGCAGCAACTTGTTATGTCTGCTACCCAAGGGCCCACGTTAGCGTATGTATGTAAGTCAGTGTACCGTGTGATCACATACTGCTCGCCACCGATATCAGTAAATGGTCCAAGAACAGTACGATTTGCTATCACTGAGGAATCAGTAGATCCTCCATCACCGTAGTTAATTGGAAGAGTATCATCTGCGGTCGCACGCCACGCTTGAATCGAGGTAAATTCAACAGTGAATGAACCATCCTGCTGATTAGCGGAGATTAATTTCCATGTAATGTGACCGAAACGAAAATGGCTAGCGTATGCATTCGAGGATACGAATCCCGAAACAAACACAGCCGCGAATATCGCGAGAAGTTTTTTAATATTCATACTTTATTTTTAAAGACAACGAGCTTATGGAACAATTCGACGGAAGCACTCCCACAGATCTAACCCTAACGAGCCAAACAACACCCCTAATCCTGGCTTCCGGAATTGGCTCGGTATTACCACGAGCAAGTCGCTAGAATCAACTTAAAGAAGAAGAACATGTGCCTTTAGGTATAGATAAAGCGCGCTGTCCCTAATATATAAGAACGGATGGAGACCCTAGATTACTCTATTATAGGCTT
>CAZYRE010000070.1:10439-12432 GCA_964650155.1 uncultured Bdellovibrionales bacterium | reverse complement strand
AGAAGTCATATTCATTGAAAATTTTCTATACTATCCCTTCATTTTGAGACAGTAATATCGCATAAAGATTCACTAATTCATTGTATTTGCATATTTGGCTTTTCATTTCTGTCTAATGCTCCAAATATGAGGTAGGGTTGCTGATTCTTTAGTACAACCATGTCGTCAGAAAAGATTACCATCCTACTCCCAGCGCTTAATGAGAAAGCAGGTCTTGAGCAGATCTTTCCCAAAATCAGCCGTGATTGGTACGATCAAATGATCCTGCTAGATGGCGGATCTACTGATGGAACAATCGAACTGGCACTTTCTTATGGTTGCCAAATAGTAACTCAAAAACAACCTTCTCTCCGTATGGCCTACATGGAGTGCTTTCCTCATATACAAGGAGATATCGTTGTAGTTTGCAGTGCAGATGGAAATGCAAAACCTGAAGCAATTCCGATTTTGATTGCTAAAATTCGAGAAGGATTCGATTTGGTGATCGGTTCTAGGTACGCACCAGGAGCACAGAGTGAAGATGATACTTTCCTTACAGGAATTGGTAATTATATTTTCTCAAAACTAATCGGATTATTTGGTTATCCCTATACAGATGCGCTAGTGCAGCTCCGCGCATACCGACGACATGTGCCAGAGGTGCTAGGATTAACAAAACTAGATAACGCGGCGTTCGAAGCAGTATTTGGTAGTTATGCTGGATGGGAACCTCTTATGTCGATAAGAGCTGCAAAGCGCGGTATGAAAATCTCTGAAATTCCTTCTTCCGAGCCACCGAGGATCGAACCTCTACCAAATAGAATGATAGGGCTGCCTACCTCACGAGTCCCCCACATTCGTGGCGCTCTTGCGATATGCGGAATGCTAATTACAGAACCATTTAGGTCGAAGTAACATAATTTTTTATTACTATTTATAGCCATTCCAAGGGGTTAAAAATTACATTGCAGGTTACACACCTGTGAAATTCAACAATAACAGTATGGCGTGTAATTGCGGTGATCTAGGGCATTATTCGAGGTTTTAATATGAATTGTCGATTCTTGGTGCGGTTAATAACGTGTTTATTATTAGTTTTCTGCACTTCTTCATTCTCTATAGCTAGGGCTGACTCACTTGCAGAATTATATCCGGAACTTTCAAATGTACATGAAGATACCTATGTATCTACCGGAGTAGAATCCTCATTCAAGTTTCTGGAGAATGCTGTTGGACCAATTGCTATTACAATTTGCGGTTTAGCTGTTTTGCTCTCTGCTATTCTTGGAAAATATCGTCATGCTGTTGGATTTGGATTAGTTACCATAGTTGCCTTAAGCATTAGATATTTTATCGATCTTGTTACCTCTGGGGGCGGAATATTCTTTATGGGAATCTGCTTCTGCCTTGTTGGTATTCTCTTCTTCTTTTGGAAGACACCAGGAAGGGAGGATAACAACAAGCGATCTAATGCTAGCCAAAAATTAAACCTCTCCCAAGCAGACTCACGAGGAGCTGAGCTGAATTTTCATACTCAAGCACTCACTGAGATTAATAGGTTTAACTCAGAAACTGGCGTATCCCGATTGGCTCAGGAAGGATACTCTAAGGGATACACTGGAACTAAGCTTTTCTAAGAATTAACTAAAAATTTAAACTTATTTTAAAAGTCTCTCTTTAGACATTGCAGTTTGTCCATGCCTTGAGAATGGTTTTGTTCGTTCAATGACCTGTTTATCTGAATCGGTCTCTACCAATTCAGTATTAAGTCTGGCTCGACTATCTTCTGTCACCTTCTGACTTTTTGTAGCTTGAGTAACTACGCTCTCACGAGTCATTGCAGTTCTGCCGTGTCTTGATTTCTTATGGACGGTCTCAGCTTGCACGAGTCCAGCTATCAATAAAGAGAGAGCAAGCGCATTAACAATTCGCATGTAGACTCCTATCCTAAAAGTATAAACATAGTTATCCTATAGATAGTTTCCTAAGTAGCACAAATATTACAAACCGCTTA
>CAZYRE010000070.1:7703-10339 GCA_964650155.1 uncultured Bdellovibrionales bacterium | reverse complement strand
GATCCAAACAATGAACACGGAACACATGTTCAACTAGATACTCGAGATGGGCTCTTCTATGCACTAGAGGCTGGAATAGTTGGTGGCGAAACCGCTGCCGACTACTACAAAGCAGCTATCGGGGGTTGGTACCATACTACTGATTACGAAGACTTTAATGGTGAATTTAGAAATCATAATAGCGGACTTTACGGAATTGCAGAGAAAGCAATTTGGCGAGAAGAGGATCCTGAACAAGGACTCGGAGTATTTCTTCAGTTAGGTTTTGCTAGTCCAAGTAGAAACCAGATCGGACAGTATTATGGCGGCGGCTTTGCTTATACTGGACTACTTCCATGTCGCGATGGCGATGTCACCTCCTTTGGATTTGCCCATGCTAGAAATAGCGATGACTTTAAGGATAGCGACCCAACAGCTAAGAGTTCAGAAACTGCGTTAGAATTAAATTACCGTGCAGAGATTACTCCATACTTAGCTGTAACGCCTGATATCCAGTACGTTATCAACCCAGGAACAACACCTGATCTTGATGATGCCCTAGTAATCGGCGCTCGGTTTGAAGTTTCAATGTAAGGAACTAAGCGATGGCGGCCCTTCGGGCTGCCTTTCTCGTGATTATTCCAATCATGCTTTCCGTCTCCACTGGGAGTGATATGATGAAACGAATCGCAGCCCCGATGGTTGGGGGCCTGGTCACGAGTTTCCTTCTTGAACTCCTCGTATATCCGGCTCTCTACTTCGAGTGGAAAAGGAGAGCTTTATGCAAATTGTTTTTAAGAAACGAGAGCAAGATTTAGGTAAAGAAGACATCTATGTCTTTACTTTGTCTCCCAAGGAATTGAGCAACCTTTCCAAGTCAAAATTTGGAGAGTTTCTTAAATCTGCTGGAGTCAAGCTAAACAAGGATCTTCTTGGATCTGAATTTGAGGGAAAACTTGGACAATCAGTTAACAAAGAGATTGTCACCGCGAAAGAATCTCTGACAACTCTAGTTTTAGGTTGGGACAAAACTCCTGAATCTGAATTTAACAGGATCAATCAGTACCGTAAATTAGGTGCTGTACTTCGTGCGGTAGCTGCACGAAGAGATGCTAAAAATATCGCCATCATCTCCGATTCTTTAGATTGGAGTATTGATGCCCATCAAGACGCTCTACTTGAAGGAGCCATTCTTAGTGGCTATTCATACGGTCGGTACAAAAGCGGATTTAAAAAACCGAAGAATTCACTAAATAGAATCTCTATTGTTACAAAGAAATTCAAAAAAAGTCCGACTCTCTCCTCTGTTGAGAATCTCTGTCGGGCAACATTTCTAGCCAGAGATTTAGTGAATACTCCAGCAATGGATTGCCCTCCTGCTGAATTAGTTAAAACTGCTAGGCAAATTGCAAAGAAGCAGCGACTCGGAATCGATATCTATAATAAAGCAGCTCTTAAACGTATGGGCGCCGGTGGAATCCTTGGCGTTTCGATGGCCAGTGCTTTTGATCCGTATCTCATCCGGATGAAATTTAAATCAAAGGCAAAAAAACCAAAAAAGATAGCTATTATCGGTAAGGGCGTTACTTTCGATAGTGGTGGCTTATCGATCAAACCTGGCACAGGAATGGAGACGATGAAATGTGACATGTCAGGAGCTGCTGCGGTTCTTGGAACTATGTCCGTTATCAAAGAACTTGCTCCAAAAGCTCAAGTGACTGCGTATATTCCAACTGTTGAAAACATGGTTGCTGCAAACGCACTTCGACCAGGAGACATTATTAAACACATGAATGGCAAAACAGTTGAGGTATTAAATACCGACGCAGAAGGAAGATTAATTCTAGCTGATGCGATTACACTCGCTGTTAGGGACGGAAATGATCTCATCATCGATCTGGCAACTCTTACCGGCGCTTGTGTTGTGGCACTTGGAAATGATTATGCTGGATTATTTTCAACTGACGAGAATCTCTCTAAGGAAATTATTAAGGCAGGTGAATTATCCGGAGAAAGATATTGGCCTATGCCGTTGGCACAGGAATACGTTGCTCAACTAAAGAGTCCTGTTGCCGATCTTAAAAATATCGGCTCACGGAGCGGGGGTGGTGCCATAACGGCAGCTTTGTTCCTCCAGCAGTTTATAGGTGAGACGAAGAAATGGGCTCACCTAGATATTGCTGGACCAGCATTTAGAGACGGTGATAATGATATTTCAAAGGCTGGAGGAGTAGGTTTTGGTGTACGGACTCTCCTCAGATATTTATCGGGACAATAATAAATATGAAAATAAAACCTTACGCGATTCTAAGTTTAATCTGCATTGTTGCTACGGGCTGTATTGATGCAAGTGGTGGCAATCCATATCCTTCATATCCATCTGGCGGTGGATACAATAATGGCGGGTACTACGGTAACTCATACGATCGAGACCGCTATGAGTACGAAAGAGCTAGAGAAGAACGCCGAAAACTTAGAGATGAACGGGAACGAATCGAAGATGAGCGAGAGCGCTTAGCAGCAGAGCAGCGCCGTCAAGAGCATGCTCGCACTCCCCCACCACCAAAGGAACAATGTCCACCGGGATTTAGGGTTAATACTGGTGGTAGATGTACAGACAAGGAAAGAAAGAATGGCTGCCGAGATATCCGCATGCC
>CAZYRE010000070.1:0-7603 GCA_964650155.1 uncultured Bdellovibrionales bacterium | reverse complement strand
CTGCGACACCATTCCAAGAATTCAAGAGCATCTGACCTCAGAAGCCCTCTCTCTTCTAACTGCCTTCTGGCCTCTTCGATCCCATCGTCATTGATGAAGACCGATGCGATCGCATGAAAGGCCTTGACCACGACCTGTAGAACCACCATCTCAAACTCCCTCCCTGGTAGTTTGTCCTGCAGATTTACTGCAAGAGTAGTCGGATTTGTGACAAACCTTAAGACGTTACCGTCTTCCCGTAGATATATCTTGACCGAAGATAAAGATTAAATCTACGCGAAGGTCGTAACGATTAGCAGATCCATAAACTAATTTACAATGATACCTTTGGAGAATCTGTTAGCAGGTGCCGGAACGGTTCCCTTCATAAAGAACTGAACTTTGAACGGAGTGCCATACTCGATATCACAGTGGTTATAAACATAACTAGCTAAATTATCGAAATGTGCTGTTACGATTCCATCATTAGGTTGAAAAATTAAACGACACTCATGACGTCCAACGTAACGAATAGCTCCAGGAATTCTTGGCATAGCTACTCCACCCCTAAGAGCCCGAAAACTCACTAACATAATCATATTTTTATTATGGCCTAATCCTGGGGCAACCACTGTGATTGAATTACCACCATCAGAACCAGGATAGAGATCTATCCCTTCATCGGCATTACCAAATAAGGTTAGCGCTGAGGCCTGAGAAAATGAAATAGTGATTAAAAATAGAAATACAAGGGCACTGAATTTTCTAGATAACATAAGACTTAACTCCTCAAAAAACCAATTACCTCTGGTTAATCAAAGCATTAAGCCAAATTGAAAGATGAGACCTTCCCCTGTTGCTACGAAGGGTTATTAGTAACCGTTACCAGCATGTAACATTCTAATTTTTGCCAAAAGATCCAAGCTTTGGCTGAACCAAGGCTATTAAATCAGCTGCTTTCATTACAATAGACTCTGTCTGCATCCCGCAGTTGAAAGCAGAGCTGTGCTCCTTTGATATCCTATCATCATAGTAGGTTTCTAAGCCCAAAAGATGCCCAAATGGTGGCACTCCGCCAACTCCAATTCCAAAACGTTCCTTAATTACATCAGGAGATTCAAATTCAAACTTCTCACCGGCTGCATCAGAAACAGCCTTCATATCTAACTTCATATGCGAAGGAATATTTACCTGAATATTTTTCTTTGAAGTTTTACCACGAAGAATTAGAGATTTTACCCCCTCCTCTAGCTTGGTCCCACGTACTCTAGCTGAATCTTCCGATGTTGGCGTTGCTTCATGTGTTAAATGTTTGAACTCAAATTCATGGTGTTTTAACTGCCGTACTATTTCATTCCGGATATTCTGCTCGCCAAAGAAAATTTTAGCTTTGATTCGATTACCTGCGATTCGTTTTGGATCAGAAGGGAAAAGCGAGGCTTCCCTAACGTTCTTCAATTTAAGAATGGTCATGGTTAATCGCTCTAGACCAAGGCCAAAACCACCGTGCGGAGGCATACCGAATTTAAAGATACTGAGATAATCCCCAAAATTAGCTGGATCCATCCCCTTCATCTTAATACCCTCGACCATGGAATCGTAGGTGTGCCTGCGTTGGCCACCAGAAGTAATCTCCGTTCCTCCACATAAAAGATCGAATGTATTTGTTAACTCAGGATTTTTATCATTTACATATGAGTAGAAAGGTCGCTTACTAGTTTTCCAATCAGTAATGAAGATCAGATCCGTTCCAAATTCTTCATTTGCATACTGACAAAGCTCCTTTTCAGCCGCAGGGCTTAGATCCGGCTCGGTCCTCTCATCAATTCCGGTTCTTTTAAAATAGATCTCTTGGGCTTCAGCGAATGTAACCCTTGGAAATTTTACGTTCTCTGGAGCTTTAATAACGTCCCCGCCAAGCACAGCTATTTCAGGAGCACATGTAGCATGCAGATGCTTCATGATGAACTTGATCGCACCCTCTTCAACATCTAACACTTCGTGCCAATGCTCAAAAAAGCCCATCTCAAACTCAAGCTGCTTTCCTTCTGTCAGATGTCGCACGGTGTTGGAATTTTCAGCGCGAAAAAAAGGAGCTAACGCGAATACCCGCTCATTTACACCAACCATGATCTGCTTATAAAGCTGGCTGCTCTGAGCTAGGGTGGCGGTATATCCAAAATAATCGACATTAAAGAACTCTGCCCCGCCCTCAGAGGATGCGCCAATGATATTAGGAGGGAAATACTCTACCGCTCCAACAACATCATGCATGTAAAGGCGATAAGCATGGGCTATCTCACCCTGAATCTTAAAGACTGCTTGAATAGGTCTATTTCTTACAGCAATGGCACGATGATCTAATATGGTTTCAAGATCGGAATTTAGCTGCGGCTTATAATACTCAACGGGGGGCACATCGTTGATTTCAACTTCTACAGTAATTTTTGGATTTACAATTTCGACACCAAGCTCAGCGTGCTTGGATTCTGATACGGTTCCGACTACTCTAAGTATACTTCCAGTTTGAAGAGACTCAACTTTCTTTAACTCTTCCTTATCCTGAATCACGACTTGGATTAGGCCTAAGCGATCTCTTAATATAAGAAAGTTGACCTTGCCAAGAGCTCTAAGATTATTCAACCAGCCCCTAACACAGACTTCTTTACCTGCATACTTAGGTAGCTCTCTTGATACGATTCTGCTTGTAGCCATGAAAATTTCCTTCTTTCCTACCAGGAAAGTTAATGTTTTATCCCAAAACACGCTAAAGATACACCTCTGCGATTGAATAGATCTCTGCTCTAGGGCACTCTAATAATGCTTTTATGTCAGCTCAGTCATATTTTCATTCATTTGATTTAAATCTCTCCGATCCTGCACGGAATGTGTTCCTAGAAACTCGGCTAAGATTATCCAGATCCTTTAGCGAGCCAATGGATCGTATCCTGGCTAAGGTATTAAGTTACTGCCATTCCTACTCGCCAGATCTTACATTTTCTACTGGGCAAGATCCTCACGAACCGGTCTTGTATACGAAAAATCTTATCGGCGATTATACTGACTGGATTGATATAGGCTGTCCTTCCTTCAAAAAGTTAAACAAAGTTGTCAGGTCACACACTCTTCCAAACATCACCCTCTATTTTTTTCGCGGTGGTAATCAAGCTGAATTTGCAAGAGAATACCGTGGCTGGGAAGCTGATTATGCTTCAAGATTATCTATATATCAGTTTGATCCTTTAATAATCTCATCTCTTGGGAATGAAGATACTCGACATTTAAAATGGAATGTAACCTTCCTAGAGGGCGGCATGTATTTAGATTCAAATGGCCAAGCTTTTGAAACTCTTGTTCCTAAGCTTGATCCTCTTCAGCTGCTACACAAACCTGAGTAATTTGTTCAAGTTTTTCCTTATTTTGAATTGCGATACACTCGTACCAAGTAGAAAATTAATAAAGGAGTGAAAATGGAAGGACATCGTCACGATTTAACCAGCGAGTTTCCTGAATACAAAGAAAAGATACATACCCTAAAGACATCTAATGCCCACTTCAAAAAATTAGTAGAAAAATACGAAACACTTGATAAATCCATCGCTAAGTCTGAAGGACGAGTAGATTTAATGTCTGAGCAGAGTGAAGAGTCTCTTCGGAAAGAGCGTCTTAAAATCAAAGAAGAACTTTATTCCATGTTAAAAGCAAAATAATAACGATATGGGCCAGAACCTCACAGCGAGAGATGTAATGACTAAAAGTGTCATTACTCTCAATCCCGGAATGACACTTCACGATGCCTGGCTAGTTTTTAATCGACATAAAATTAGTGGTGCACCGGTAGTGGATAAATCCGGAGCACTGATGGGTGTTCTGTCCCAAGCAGATCTTGTTAGAGAAGCATTCGCTGATCACTTCAAAGGATTCTCTGGTGGAACATTTTATGTCGGTGGTCCCTTCTTTGAAGTACCTGAGTCCGAAAATCTCCCTGAGAATATCTCTGCTGAGAAAGTTCAAGATGTAATGAATGGGGACTCTCTAACAGCATCTGTGTCTGATTCAGTCTCTGAATTATCAAATAAGATGCGGGAGCATCATGTTCATCGCCTAATAATATTAGATAATAACAAGGTTGTTGGAATCGTTAGTGCACTAGATCTGTTAGCTCTTATTAGATAACTCAAAAAGCAGATCTTTACCTTGCCGTCTTCCGCCGTTTCTCTTCCTTCTTTCTTTTCTTCTTTTTCTTATCGTCCTTCTTTTTCGGAACTGGCGTCGTTATTGGATCCGGTTCTGAAGAATCAGGAGGATTCGAAACGCCCGGTGTGGGAGAAGGGCTAGGTGTAACTGAAGGTGTAGGGCTTGGTGTAGGAGTAGGTGTTGGCGCAATCAATGTGAGAGCCGTATCTACTCGTAACTGTCTAGAACCTTCAACTAAATTATCTAAAGTAGAAAGAGCGCCAGCTGAATTTAACAGGGCTCGACGAAGATTATCTGCTGACAATCTAGGATTTACTGAAGCCATTAAGGCAAGTGCACCTGTTACATGCGGAGTTGCCATCGAGGTTCCGGACATATAAGCGTAGTTGGCACCTTTGTATGTGCTTAGGATCTCTACTCCCGGTGCAGCGATTGGCACTTTGGTGGCGCCATAGTTGGAGAAGGATGCTCTGTTGCCATTTCTGTCTAAGGCAGCTACAGGCAAAACTCCTGGATAAAGGGCTGGATAATAAGGGTAGATATCGATGTTGGCATTTCGATTTCCAGCAGCTGCCACAAAAATTATACCGGCTTGAGTTGCCCTATCAATTGCTGCAGCTAGTGCGGCAGAATATCCACCGCCACCCCATGAATTATTGGTGGCGACGATATTAATCCCCTTATTAATCTTTAGATCGGTTATATAATCAACGCACTGAATTGCATCAGAAGTACGACCACTTCCTGAGTCAGCAAGAAACTTGCAACCGATAATTGTTGTCTGCCAATTAACACCTACAATCCATGATCGGTTATTGCCTTTTGCTGCAATTGTTCCAGAGCAGTGTGTTCCATGTCCATGACCATCAGTGAGTGCGCCACTATCAAGGATAGCGCTGATACCATTTACGTCATCGATATAGCCGTTACCATCATCATCAATTCCATTTCCAGCAACCTCATCTGGGTTAACCCAGATATTATCAGCTAGTTCTGGATGAGTGACCTCAATACCGGTATCAATAACTGCAACTACTACATCCTTAGATCCTGTACCGATGTTCCATGCTGAAGGGGCTCCTATTCCGTATTGACCGACCAATCCCCACATATAAGGACCGCTGTCTCCAGTAGCAGTAGTTTGTACATAGGGATCGTTTGGTAGGAGAGATAGTGATTCTTCAAAGTCAGAGCTGCAATTAGATCTAAAAATTGCACTAAATCTAGTTTTCCTAAGTACAGCTCGTCGAAGGGCTCGACAATACTCCTGCCCGGCTCCTGTTAGTTTCTCTAACTTTCGGGAAGCTTTAGAACCAAGTCTTACCTTCAAAGCGCTAGGATAGCTCTCTTCAATAGTACCTATACCCTCAAGGTCTCTCTTTAGTATTGAGGATACAGCCTTGGCTCTTCGAACCTTAGGGGAAAGGAGTACTACGGCTCGCTCAACGAAGATCTCTTGAGCGGAGGCAACGCTAGTCGGTAGCACATTCCATAAGGAACAAAGTGT
Source organism: uncultured Bdellovibrionales bacterium (assembly GCA_964650155.1). Classification (GTDB taxonomy): domain Bacteria; phylum Bdellovibrionota_C; class UBA2361; order UBA2361; family J135; genus JAWXBT01. The sequence goes on along the minus strand of CAZYRE010000070.1, from coordinate 1,920 downwards.
GCCAAGTAGTAGAAAATATTTAATGATTTGGGGCCTCATTCTATTTTTTCGCAACGATTTCAAATCGGAAGATTCCTATTGCCTCTTAATGAGTTGGGCCAAAATAGGTTTAGGGTATCGAATTTACGAAACCTTCTTACGGTCCACTCCAAACTAATACCCACTAGCAAGAATATTGAAGACTTTTTAGCCACAATGTCTTCTTAAGAATGTTACTTATGGCGATGGTACTTATAGAATTTTTTCTCAAACTCTGGAGTGAGTAGAGGTTTTAAGCTAAGAGGTTACGCGGTTATGCATAATATAGTTAACACTGAAACTTTAAACTCATCATCAATGTCTGAAGAGACTAGAGTCCTAACTACCGACTCTGAGTTGCCGGTTTCCATTCCTCTCTCACCAAAAGAAAGAAGAATAATTGTCGTGCAACCTGCGGCAGACTTCGGTGGTGGTAGTGCTGTAGCTCAAGCTAGAGTAAAACCGCGCGGGATCTAGATTTAATTAGTACTCATAACAGCTTCCTGGCCATCGGTAGTATAAACTCGAATCTCGCCGTTCTTCTGCTGTCTCACTTTGACGCTGAACGCTTTTCGCTGAAATCGATCACTTAATGGAAAATCAATCTTCTCTTTTAGATCACCATATTCATAGTATCCTGCTTCCTGCACACACTGAGCGTATATGAATCCTGAAACCTTCTGATCACCTGAAAAGAAATTACCGGTTGGTTTTACTTTGCTAATTTCGATTTTTGGATATCCGATCCTATAAAGCTCTCGACACGCTAATAATTGATCCCCGGTATCATTCTGCGGAGAAGGTGTAAGCGGCCCTCCAGTTGGGGGTGTATTCTCGATAAATTCAACCTTTACACTTTCAATCAAAACTTCACTATTATAAGCATTTAAAACTAATGGGCGATTTCTTGAGCTCTCGCCGCCAACATCCCAGCTTATAGTCTTAAAAGAGTTATCATCAAGATACTCTCGCTTCCCACCTTCAAGAGTATCGTCGTCACCAAATCGAAGATTTACATATGCATCCCTGCCGCCAGAACGTTTTTGGAGTTTGACTGTAACTTTTCCGATTGCGGCATTACCAATATCTTCAAACCACTTAGCAAAAACACGACCTTCTTTTCCGTCACCGATAATCTGGCCCGATCTAAACTCTCGACTTTGAGAAAAGACAGCTGAAGTGAATAAAAGGATTTGAAGCAAAACAAATAGTAAATTTTTATTCATAATTTTACCTCCTATGTTTCATGGCTTTAGCTATATTCCTTTGGGCATCACGTTCTTTGATTGAATTCCGTTTATCCGGGGCATTTTTACCTTTGGCCAGGGCAATCTTTAATTTTGCTAAACCATTTTTTAGATACAGCTCTAGAGGAACGATAGTAAACCCTTTCTGAGTTGTGCGTCCCTGTAATTTCATAATTTCAGCTTTGTGCATCAAAAGCTTCCTAGGTCTAACTGGGTTAATCTCTTCATGTTTAGTGAAGGCATACGGTTGAATGTGCGCACCGATTAAGAATGCTTCTCCTCCTGATACTCGCACATAAGATTCGGCTATATTACCACCACCATTTCTTAATGATTTTATTTCGTGACCAGTTAAGACCAGACCCGCCTCTAAAGTTTCTAGAATGTGATAGTCAAAACGAGCCTTCCTATTCTCGGAGAGAATTTTGATCTTGTCAGGTTTTGATTCAGGCTCTTTCTTAGACATTCTTATTCAACCCTACGGGAGATCCCGTTAGCAGGTTGAACGACTCTCAGTTAATAATTGAGTCCTTTCAGGTCCTGCCACCTCGGCTCGAGTCTCCACAATTTGGTTGTCCTTATCAACAAACACGATTCGAGGCTTATAGTCTCTGACACATTTTTCATGCAGATGAAAGAAACAGGCAATAATAAC
>CAZYRE010000069.1:11472-12856 GCA_964650155.1 uncultured Bdellovibrionales bacterium | reverse complement strand
GGGACAGGCACGAATTTTAAGGAGACATTCTGGAGCGGCATTAAAGGATGTTCATGACGCGGAAGGATGTCTCCTTAAAATTCTTGCCTGTCCCTATATTTTTATTTTGCTAATTCTTTAGCGCGACGATCGGCGGCGAGGATCCCTTTAATAATATTGGAACCCAGCTTGGCTTTAGTAAACTGTGTTACTGCGGCTTTCGTAGTCCCGCCTTTTGAGGTAACACGCCGCCGAAGTTCTTCAACTGGAAGCTCCGTCTTTTCCCACAAAGCTAGCGATCCGCGCATCGTTTCACGAATCAGAAACTCAGAATCTTTCTTTGAAAAACCAAGTTTCTGAGAAGCTTTAATCATAAACTCAAGAAAATAATAGAAATACCCCGGCCCAGTAGCAGGCACAGCAGTAGCTGCATCAATTAGATTCTCTTTCTGTACTTCTAAAATTACTCCAGCGGATCCAAGAATTGCCTCCGTCATTAGCTTTTCTCGTCCAGAAAGCCTCTGCATCGGCTTCCAAACAGTAACTCCCTTCCCTACGTGAGCAGGAAGATTTGGCATCGCTCGAACAATTCGTTTATGATTATTGAGCGCCTTTGAAAGGGCAGATAACCTAATGCCTGTCATTAGCGAGATTACTAATTGAGATTTCCTCACAAAAGAGGAGACCTGGGTTAAGAGACCCACTGAATCTTGTGGCTTAACTGACAACACAACTAAATCATACCTGCCCAAGGAGGTATCAGGTGCGCTTGCTACTAAACATTTTAGTTCTTTTAAGATATGAGGTTTTCTTGAGATGGAGCGATCGATCACAAGGAGATGCTTTCTGTCTACTATCCCACCTTTAAGTAACGCCTTGGCAAAAGCTAGCCCCATGTTACCGCCACCTAAAATGGCAACCTTCATTTTTCTCATAACGTTTGGATAATCGGGAAAAGTTTCTCTAAAGCTAAGATTCTATGAGTTTTGATCTCTTTGCCAGCGGCTTTTAGCTCGGAAAGGGTTTCTTTATATCCATCAGGCACGAAAATAGAATCGTATCCAAATCCTCCTGTTCCACGAGGAGTTTCAATAATAGAGCCAGGCAGGAATGCCTCAACAATTATCTCTTTCGGCCCCATTCCAACCAAGGATAAGACACAGACAAACCTGGCCTTCCTGTTGGTTTCTCCTGTTAATGCATTAAGGAGCTTAGCTATATTTTTCTTTGGATCTGAAGGTTCTCCAGCATACCGAGCAGACTTAACCCCAGGGATTCCACCTAATGCTTCAACTTCTAGTCCAGTATCATCCGATAGTGCAGGAACATTTGCCCAAGAGTAATAGGCATGAGACTTAAGAAGTGCATTCTCCTTATAAGTATCTCCCGACTCTTCAACTTCTGG